>NZ_CP101829.1:1200000-1520833 GCF_031202855.1 Pelagibacterium sp. H642
CGCTGCGATGCAGCACCAGGAGCTGGTCCCTGACCGGCGGGAAATGACCTTCGAAGGGAAGCTCGGTCTGCGCCGACGCATAGAGCGCACGCCAATCGTGTCCGTCGCTCGATACGCGGCCGCGGTTGCCGCCGCGCGTAACGATCCCGTGCGTTTCCTCCTCAAGAAAAGGCACTTTGGTAAACATCTGCCATTCCCTCCCTCCTATGCAGGTTTTCCTGCCGCCACGGGCGAGGCCATCCCCTATCGGGGCAAAAACAGCTCCAGCAGGCGCGATTTTCGCAGGACAGGAACCATTTTGTGCAGATCGGCATCACGATCATGCAGGCGGGGCGTTCACAATCGCGATAATCTTTCAGGTTGCTGGCAGGACTCTTTGGGAGGAGTAGCCCCGTGCGGCGAAATCATTGTTTTGCTCACCCGCCCGTTCGAGCGAACGCGCGTTCCAAACGAGCATTATTCCTGCGATTGGCAGGCAATTCCGCCACACCCCCGCACGGCTGGCAGGCTCCCGCGCCAACGGGAGATACGCATGCGCATACGCACTTTCGGCGCTGACGAAACTCACGGCATGGTCTTTCGGCCCAGCGTCGAAGGGCAGATAACCAGCAACGCGCTCGGCTGGACCACCATGTTCGCCTCTGCACAGCGCGAGTTGCCCTATGAGGGCGCCTTTCCCGCGGTCAGGGACCAACTGCTTGTCTGGCACCATGACGGCCCGGCCGTCATCCAGGGCGAGGGGGGAGACAAGCGCTTCTGCCGCGCCGTTCCTGCTGGCGGAATTCACCTCATCCCCGGCGGAGCCGATTTCAAGATCAATCTGCGCAATCCCCTAAGCACGACTCATATCTATCTGCGCCGTTCGGTCATCGAGGAGGTTGCCGCCGACATCGCGAGGGGCGATCCCGCTCTCGTCGAGATATCGCCGCACCTGTTCGATCGCGAGAACATGCTGGCCAACCTGCTGTACCCACTGGATCGCGCCTTGCGCGAAGGCAATGCGACGACGGCGTTCGGGGTCGACTATCTGTCCTTATCGATCGCCGCTCATCTCATCCGGCTCTACTCGAACGCCGCCATAGTGCGGTCGGCGCGCGAGCGCTCGGCACCGGTATCGACCACCGATCGCGCCATCGAGTTCATGCGCGCCCACCTTCATGAACCCATTGGACTCACCGAAATTGCGGCGGCGGTGAACCTGAGCTCCAGTCAACTCTCAAGAGTATTCAAGTCGTGCCTGGGAAGCCCTCCGCACCGCTTTCTCATCAACATGCGGGTACAGCAGGCCCAGCGTCTGCTCAAATCGAGCGACCTGCCGATAGCCGAGATCGCGCTCGAATGTGGGTTTTCCCATCAGGAGCACCTCACCCACCAATTTCGCCGCGTATGCAGAACCACGCCCGCGGCCTACCGCCGCGATTGTCGCTCTTGAGCAAAATCGGCAAGGGGCAGGCACGATCGGCAGCGGCGGATCTCGGGAAATGTAGGGGTGACACCGCTGCGGCGGGGGTGATGTGTTAACAATGCAGCGGCGTCACCCTTGTCCTGGGCGGTATGCGGTACCGTCAGGATATGGGAACACTAGCAAGCGGCAAAGGACCCTTGGCGGACCGGGACGTCAGCAAATTGTCAGGTTTGCTTCCTTAAACTCGACCGATGAAACGACGATTCTTGATCTCCGCCGCGCTGGCCGTTGCCTTGATACCCGGCGTCGCCATGGCGCAGGGCCGGTCGGCGGAAAACGCTCCCGATACGCCTCCTGGGCAGGACAACCGGCCCGACACCCCGCCCGGGCTCGAAGACCGGGACTCCCCGCCCGGCATCGATAACCGTCCGGACACGCCCGGGGGACAAGGCAACCGTCCCGGGCCGGGACCGGAAAATCCCACCGCTGGGGAAAACCCGTCAGGACCGGGCTCTTCGAACGAGGATAGTGCGCTCGAAGCTGTGCGGAGCGGCCGGGCCGTGCCGTTCGACCGGGTTCTCTCCCAGGCGCAAAGCGCGACGGGCGGAGAGTTGATCGACACGCAGCTCCTGACGGTGGATGGATTTCTGCTCTACGAATTGCGCATGCTGCGGCCAGATGGAACCGTCGACCGGCTCTATTATTATGCCAGCACGGGAAATCGTGTGACGACGAGATAGATGCGCGCCCTGGTGGTTGAAGACGACGCCCGCATTGCGGCAACCCTTGATGCCGCCCTGTCGTCGGCAGGCTTGGCCGTGACGTGCCGGGCCGACGGCGAAGAGGCGTGGTTTCTGGCCGGCACCGAACCGTTCGACATCATCGTTCTCGATCTGGGCCTGCCGGGGCTCGACGGCATGACGCTGCTCAAGCGCTGGCGCAGCGAAGGCGTGATGACGCCCGTCATCATCCTTACAGCCCGCAGCCACTGGGCCGAACGCGTGGACGGCATCGAAGCGGGGGCCGATGACTATCTTGTCAAGCCCTTCCGCCCCGAGGAACTGCTGGCACGCCTGAGGGCCATCATCAGGCGCTCGTCGGGCCATGCTACCTCGCGGATCGAGATCGAGGACCTGGTGATCGATACACGCATGAAAGAGGTGACCCGGGGGGGCGTGCCGATCCCCATGCCGCCGCAGGAATACAGGCTCCTCACCTATCTCGCCCACAAGGCCGGCAGCGTGGTCTCCCAGCTCGAACTGACCGAGCATCTTTATGCGCAGGATTTCATGCGCGATTCCAATTCCATCGAAAAACTGGTCGGCCGCGTGCGCAAGCGCCTGGGCAATGACGTGATCAAGACCCGGCGGGGTTTCGGCTATTTCGTCGAAAGCCCGGACGCATGAAAGCCATATCCCTACGCTGGCGTCTGCTGCTCGGCGCGGCGGTATGGATCGGGCTGGCGCTCGTGGCGCTGGGGCTTCTCATGGTGCAATTGTTTCGCACCCATGTCGAAGCCTCCACCGAACTCGACCTCAACGCCAGCCTCAACCGTCTCGTGGCGCAGATCGATCCGGCCGGCCTGGCAGCATTTGAACAGCCGCTTTCCGATCCCCGGTATGACCTGCCTTATGGCGGGCTTTACTGGCAGGTCGAGGACGTGCAAAGGGGCGAGGTCATCCGGTCCCCCTCTCTGTTCGATTTCGTGCTCGCCCCCGATGCGGCGGCCGATGCTGCCTTGCAGACCCTGCCCGGCCCCGCCGAAACGGATCTCCTGGCGCTCAGCCGGCAGGTCAGCATCGAGGATCGCCCATTCCGGGTGACCATTGCCGAGGACAGCGCCGAAATCGACCAGGCCATCCGAGGGTTCGCGTCGGAGACGGCTATCGCTTTGGCGCTGGGATGGCTGGCCCTCCTTCTGGCCGCCGTTTTGCAGGTGCGATTAGGGCTTGCCCCGCTTCAGCGCATCAGGCGCGGCCTCAAGGACGTGCAGGCGGGACGCACCGAAACGCTTCAGGGCTTTTTTCCTCCGGAGGTCGATCCGCTTGTGGCGCAGGTCAATACCATGCTGGCCGAGCAGCGGGCTTCGCTCGAATTCGCCCGTGCCCGCGCTTCCGATCTCGCCCACGGGCTCAGGACGCCGCTCTCGGCATTGCAGGCGACGGCGGACAGGTTGCGAAAACTGGGCGACGCGGAAGAAGCGCAGGCGGTGGAAGAACTATGCGAGGCGATGACCGACCGCATCGAATACCAGCTTCGGCTTACCCAATTGCGGCTGCGATCGGACGCGGGCGCGGCCAGCACATCCATGGCGAGGCCCATAGAGCAGGCGATCTCGGTGCTGCGCAAGACCAGCCGGGGCGAAGTCTTGCACTGGGAGATCGATTGCCCGGACAATATCGAAGTCCGGCTGGACCAGCATGACCTCATTGAGCTGATCGGCGTGCTGCTCGAAAATGCCGTCCGGCACGCGGGCACGCGGGTGCGGGCCAGCGGCAGGCGCATCCCGGGCCAGGCGGTGCTGTCCATCGCCGACGATGGGCCGGGCATGACCCCAGCGCAGATGAAAACCGCTCAAAGCCGTGGCGTCCGCCACGACGAGACCGGATCGGGCGCCGGGCTGGGATTGGCGATCGCCGCCGACATCGCCCGCATCAACGGCGGTTCGCTTGAGGTTGCAGCCAGCGACCTCGGCGGGATCGAGGTGGTCGTCACCCTTCCGCTGGCATCATGAGTGATTGGCCGGGCGGCCGGCTGAACCAATTTCCGTGGCACGCATTGGTTGGGAGGGGGTGAGCACGGAGAAACGCCATGCTGCGCCCAACACTGCTGATCGGCCTTTATGCGGCCGCCATGCTGACATTTGCGGCCGCTTACTCGACGGTTCCGCTTTGAGCGACAAGAGACGGCCGCCGCTGTCCTCCCCAGGCGAGCCGCCTCTTGTCCCTTTCTTTCATGCATCGCGTGCCTGCCGGACACTAACGCGGGATTGGCCGGGGAACCGTCTTTGGCACTGCCCGTTCTGCTGCTGCGGGGGAGTCAGAGGAGATGACTCTCATGACGATCAAGTCAAAACTGTTGAGCGGCATAGCGGCTGCCTCTCTTGCGCTTGCCACCGGGCTTTCGCCCGCCCCCATGCTGGGCGTAACCGCTGCCCAGGCCCAAGGGGTAAGCGTCGATTTCAACCTGTTCTTCAATGAACTTGAGCCACACGGTATCTGGGTCAGACACCCGCAATATCGCTATGTGTGGTGCCCCAGCGGGGTCGATGCCGGCTGGGCGCCCTATACGGTCGGCCGGTGGTTGTACCTGGCCGATTATGGCTGGTATTTCGCCTCGGACGAGCCCTATGCTTGGGCAGTCTATCACTATGGCCGCTGGTATGACGATGACCGGCTCGGCTGGTGTTGGGTGCCCGGCACCACATGGGCTCCGGCCTGGGTTTCCTGGCGCCGTGGCGACGATGTGATCGGCTGGGCTCCCTTGCGCCCCGAACGCGAAGGCTTCCAGGTCAGCGTGGAGATCAGTTCCGGCGAAGTGCCCGAGGATGATTGGTTCTTCGTTCCCGTCAGGTCCTTCATCGAGCCCGATCTGCGCGTCGAGATCGTTTTCGGCGAAGACGAGCCGGAATTTTTCGAACGGACCGAGTTCGTGGGCCCTGTCGTCGTTCAGAACAACGTGGTCGTGAACAACGTCATCGAAGTCAACTATATCGAACAGCAGATCAACCAGGAGATCATCGTCTACGAAACCGCCGAACTCGAAGAACCCACGGCGGCGACCGTTGATACCCAAGCCAACACCGTGCAGATTTTCGCGCCCCAGATCGAAGAGCCAACCGAAGAGGCCGCCCCGGCCGAAGCGGTAGAGCCCGAAGAAGCGGCAGCCGAAATCGAAGCGGGGGCCGGCGCGACGGTCGAAGGCGAACAACCTCCCGAAGGTGAACAGCCGGCAGAGGGCGAAGAACCTGCCCAGGGTGAAGAACCCGCCGCACCGGCTGAAGGCGAACAGCCTGCCGAAGCCGAGCAGCCCGCCGATGTGGAGGCCGAAGCCGAGGCCGAGGCGGAGGCTGGTGCTGAAGCGGAGGTTGTGACCGAGGAACCGGCTGCTGGCGAAGAACCGCTCTGCCCGCCCGAGGCGATGGTCGACGGCGTCTGCCCGCCCGAAACCACCGAGGGCGGTGAAGCAGAGCAGCCCGCTCCGGCCGACGCGGCAGCACCTGCCGAAGAACCGGCAGCCCCTGTCGAAGAGCCGGCGCCCGTCGAGGAACCCGCTCCCGCTGAAGAGCCCGCGCCTGTAGAGGAGACCGCTCCGGCAGAAGAGCCGGCAATGCCTGCAGAGGAACCCGCTCCGGCGCCTGAACCCGCGCCCGCGCAGGAGCCGGCCCCGGCTCCAGAGCCAGCCCCGGCGGAAGAGCCCGCTCCGACCGAGGAACCCGCTGCTCCCGAGCAGGTAGCCCCGGAAGAGCAACCGGCTCCCGAGGAAGCTCTCCCTGGTTGTCCGCCGGAATTCGTGGTCGATGGTCAATGCATGATGGGGGAAGCCCCGGCGGAAGCACCGGCGCAATAATCGCCACCTCGCGCAGCCAGTTCGGCCGGAGAGATGTTCTCCCTGGCCGAACTGGACCGTCCGGGCACCGCCCGGCTATTGGTTTGCCCTGCCCGGCAATTCAAAAGCTTAGATTTCGATCTGCAGCCGTGCCCGCGTGCCGCGCGCCACATTCTCGTAGGCCAGCGTCGCACCGAGGCCGCTGGCCGTCGCGGCGATGACGCGGGAGCCGACGCCGGTACCGTGGATCTTGCCCTCACCCATCCAGCCGATACCGTCGTCCTCGACGACGATCTCGATCTTGCCCGGCTCGATCTGGCTCGCCTTCACCCGGATTTCTCCCGCCTCGCGATCGCGATAGGCGTATTTGGCCGCGTTGGTCACCAATTCGTTGACGATCACCCCAACCGAGACCGCCTTGTCGGTGGGCAAGCGCAACGGTTCGGCCAAAAGCCGGATATCGGCCGCCGAACCGTCGAGGCTCATGGTCGCCTGGATGTCACTGGCAAGGTTGCCCAGATAGGCATCGATCTCGACGAACCGGACATCGTCGGTGGTGTAGAGACGCTTGTGAATTCCCGCGATCGCCGAGATCCGCCCCTGGGTCTCGGCAAGCGCTTCCTTGGCCGCCGGGTCGGTCACCGCCGACATCTGCAGGCGCACCAGCGCCGCCACCAGCGCCAGGGAGTTGGCGACGCGGTGATTGACCTCGGCAAGCGCCAGTTCGGCCCGCTCCCGGGCCTCGCGCATCTCGCGTTCGGCCCGCTCGCGCGCCTTGCGCAGCCGCGAGGTCTCGATCGCCTGCTCGATGGCGTTGCTCAAAAGCTCGAGAAAATCCTCGCCCACCGTCTTGAGCACATAATCCGCCGCCCCCGCCTTGAGCGCGGCCACCGCGATCGCCGCCTCCGTCGATCCCGTGACATAGACGACGGGCGGCGAATCCTCGCGCGCCGCGACCTCTTCGAGCATGGCGAGCCCGGTGCGATCGGCCAGATAATGGTCGAGCACCAGAACGTCGATGTCGCCGTCCTTCAATCGCTCCAGCCCGTCATCGGCGCCGGTGACGTGGATGATGTCGCGCCCCTGCCGGCCCAGCACCTTTTGCACAAGGCGCCCGAGCGCGGGATCGTCATCGATATAAAGAATCTTGGCGGGGGTGTTCGGCATTTGCCCTATGCGGTCTCCGGAACCTGCATCACCGAGAAGAACAATCCCAGTTGGCGGATGGCGTTGGCAAAGCCGTCATAGTCGACAGGCTTGGTGATATAGACATTGGCGCCCAGATCGTAGCAGCGCTGGATTTCTCGCTCGTCGTCGGTGGTGGTCAGGACCACCACGGGGGTGCGCTTGGTGTGGATGTTGGCCTTGACCTTTTCCAGGATCGCCACGCCCGTGGTGTCGGGCAGGTTGAGGTCGAGCAGGATGAGCAGGTGCCGATGGGTGCTCACTTCTCCCGATCCGTCCGGCCCGAACAGATATTCGAGCGCATCGGTGCCGTTGACGAAGGGGATGATCTCGTTGTTGACACCGGCGCGCCGGATGTTCTTTTCGATGAGCCGCGCATGGCCCTCATCGTCTTCGATCATCAGGATGGTGACGGGTTTTGCATCGACACTCATGATAAAGCCTTGCTCCTAGCAATAACGCGCAGGTCGGGCGCGATGATCACCGTGAACGTGGTTCCGTGATCGCGATTGGATTGTAATTCGATATCGCCGCCGAGATTGCGGGCCATGATGCGCACATGCGCCAGCCCGATGCCTTCGCCCGGAACGGTTTGATTGCCCGAGCGGCGGAACAGCTCGAACACGCGTTCGTGGTCTTCGGGCGCAATGCCACGGCCATTGTCCCGCACATCGATGATAATGCGGCCGTCGCGTTCCTGCCGTCCCTTTACGGCAATGTCTATCGGACGGTCCGGATGCCTGTACTTTATGGCATTATCGAGAAGGTTGCCCAAAATCTGCTCCAATGCCAGCCGATCGGAAAATACCGGTGGCGTGGCGACGTCGATGGTGACCTCCCCGCCCGTCTCGTCGATCTGATGCCTGACCGCAGACACCGCCCCCTCCACCAGTTCGGCAAGATCGAGTCGTTCCGATTTGAGTTCGCGTCGTCCCTCGCGCGAAATCTTTAAGATCGCATTGATGAGCCCGTCCATCTTGCGCGTCGAGGAGCGGATGAACCCGATCGCTTCGGGCAGGTCTTCCTGCGCGGTCTGGCGCGCCTCGGCGAGCACGGGATCGTCTGGGTTTTCCCCATGGCTTTCCACCAGCGCGTTGATCGGCCCGAGGGCAGCTTCGAGCTCGGAGGTAAAGCCCATGATGTTGACGAGCGGCGCACGCAGGTCGTGGGTGACGATATAGGCGAAGCGCTGCACCTCTTCATTGGCCCGGCGCAGGTCGACCGTCCGCTCGGCGACCCTTTTCTCGAGGTCTCGGTTGAGCATTTCCACTTCGTCGCGGGCCGTGTCCAGTTCGCGGGTATAGCGCAGCACCACCCAGGCCGCGCCCCCGACCACGCCCACGATCACCAGCGCGCCGATCAGGGCGATGATGCGCAGGGCGTTCGCCGCCCCGCGCTGCTCGATGACGCCGTTGAAGATGCGCATATCGGATGTTTCGATTACCGAATCGAGCACCTGCCGGATGCGGCTCATGATCGCTTCGCCCGCATCCGTCCGCACGATGGCGATGGCTTGCCCGATCTCTCCCGCGCCGGCCAATTCGATTGTCCTTGCCAGTTCGGTCCGCTTAGTATCGATATCGCTGCTCAGGGCCTGGAGCGGCTCCTCGGTCTGCGGGAACTCCGCGAGCGAGGCGACCAGCCGATTATAGGCGCCCTCGATGGCGCCCACCGCGGCCTCGTAAGGCTCCAGATAGGACGGATCGAGTGTCAGCAGATAGCCGCGCTGTCCCGATTGCGCGTCCTGGAGCAGGTTGCGCAATTCGACGGCCGCCCCGCGCGCCTCGCGGGCCTGCACGACCTCCTCGAAATAGACCTGGGTACGCTCGACGAGCCATATCGTCGTCCCCACGATGCCGATCAGCGCGAGGACGCCGACAATAATAAGGGCAAGGCTGACCCGGGCGAAGCCCTTCGACGAAATCGGCATAAGCGGTGGTTTAGCCCGGTAATCAACGCGTTACACCCTTTTGAAACATATCGGGGCCGAACACAAGCAGGCGATAGGCTTGCGGCGCCCGGCGCGGCGTCCCATATTTTCTTCATAAGGAAAGGAAAGGCCGTGGCCGACAAGACCCCGACCCGCAAATCCGACACGACGCCGGCATCCGAAAACACGCGGAGCGCCGAGATCGCCGATTTCGTCGCCAAGGTCGGCGCCATGGCCGCAACCCGCGAGGCCGGCGCATCGGGAGAACGCGGACGGTTGTTGTTCGCCCTCGACGCCACCATGAGCCGCCAGCCCACCTGGGATCTCGCCTGCCAATTGCAGGCGGAAATGTTCGAAACCGTGGCCCGCACCGGCGGGCTCGACGTCCAGCTCATCTATTTCCGCGGCTTCGGCGAGTGCCGCGCCTCGCGCTGGGTTTCGGACGCCCGCGCCCTGGCGCAACTGATGACGGGCATCGATTGCCGGGGCGGGCATACTCAGATCTCCAAGGTTTTCTCCCACGCCCGCGCCGAACACAACAAAACCAGGATCAATGCCGTCGTCTATGTGGGCGACGCCATGGAAGAGGACGTGGACAAGCTCGCCCAGAAGGCGGGCGAGCTGGGCCTGCTCGGATGCCCGATCTTTCTGTTCCAGGAAGGCCATGACGGGGCGACGCAAACCGCCTTCAAGGAATTCGCCCGGCTCTCCAAGGGCGCTTATGCGCGCTTTGATGCGGGCGCGGCGGCCGAACTGGCGGCGCTTTTGCGCGCCGTCGCCGCTTATGCGAGCGGGGGGCGGGCCGCCCTCAAACTGCAAGGGAGCGGGACGGCGCGATTGCTGCTCGAACAGCTCTCATGACCTGGCTCGTCCTCGGCGGTGCTCTCGCCGTTATCGTCCTTTATCTCGCCACGCTTTTCGCCCGGGGCGAAATCCGGCGCCTGGTGCGCACCCTGCGCTGGGTGGTGGGTGGCGCGCTCTTGGGCGGCGCCGGTCTTTTGGGCGCACGCGGCCAGATGCTGATCGCGAGCTTTCTGGCGGCGGGCGGCATCGGGCTTTTGCTGCGCGGGCGGCTCGGCCCCATCGATTTCGGGTCCGGACTGTCGAGCCCCAACAACGCTTCGGCGGTATCCTCGCACCATTTCGACATGCGGCTCGACCATGAAACCGGCGAGGTTTCGGGCACCGTGCGCGCCGGCCACTTCGCCGGCCGCCCTCTTGCCCAGCTTTCGGCCGCCGAATGCTGGGCTCTTTATGACGAGGTGAGCGACGACCCGGATTCGCTCGCGCTCTATGAAAGCTGGCTCAATGCCAACCGCGCCGGCTGGCGCGATTATTTCGCCACCGAGTTCGGGATGGATCCGGGTGAGGAGGAAACCGCGCCCGGAAGCGGCCCGGCAACCGAGATCAGCGGCACCGAGGAAGCCTATCAGATCCTAGGGCTGGAGCCGGGCGCGAGCGCCGAAGCCATCAAGGCCGCGCATCGCAAGCTGATGAAATCGGTCCACCCCGATGCCGGCGGCTCGGCCTTTCTGGCCGCCCGCATCAACCAGGCCAAGGATTTGCTGCTCAAGCAGACGGCAAGCTCGCGAAAGTCCTGAGGTTTCACAGGATGGAACCTTCGGCGCGGCAGGCGCGTTGCCTTTTTGTTTATCCAGGGGGATTGCGTGCTGGGCTTCGTTATCAATCCGCCGGTCTTTTTCGGATCGGTTATTGTCATTTGCCTGTTTCTGGCTATCGGGCTGATCGCTCCCAACCAGGCGAGCGTATTCTTTGATCAGCTACAGACGGCGATACTGACCAATTTCGGCTGGCTTTACCTGCTTGCCGTCGGCATCATGCTGATCTCGGTGCTGCTGTTCGCCTTTTCTCGATTCGGCGACCTCAAGCTTGGGCCCGATGATTCCACGCCCGACTTTGCCTATCATTCCTGGATCGCCATGCTGTTTGCCGCCGGCATGGGGATTGGCCTCATGTATTACGGCGTCGGAGAGCCGGTCAGCCACTACGCCGCCCCGCCCGAGGCAGAGCCCTTTACGATCGCGGCGGTGCGGGAGGCGATGACCTCCACCTTCTTTCACTGGGGCATCCACGCCTGGGCCATCTATGCCGTGGTCGGGCTGGCGCTGGCCTATTTCGGCTACCGATACAACCTGCCGCTGACCATCCGTTCGGGGCTCTATCCGCTGCTCAAGGAGCGCATCCATGGCCCGATCGGACATGCAGTGGATATATTTGCCATCGTGGGGACCATGTTCGGCCTTGCGACCTCGCTCGGCTTCGGGGTCAACCAGATCAGCGCCGGCCTCGAACACCTGATCGGCTTCCCCAACACCCCGCAGATGCAGGTGCTGCTCATCGCGGGCATAACGGCCATCGCTTCGATTTCGGTCGTTTCGGGCCTCGACAAGGGCGTGCGCATCCTCTCGGAAACCAACCTCCTGGTCGCGGTTCTCTTAATGATCTTCGTCTTTCTCGTCGGGCCGACGGGACAGTTGGCGCGCGACCTGGTCCAGAACCTGGGCCTCTATCTCGACCGCTTCATCCTCATGACCTTCAACATCTACGCCTACGACCCGCGCCAGTGGCTCGAGGATTGGACGCTGTTCTACTGGGCGTGGTGGATTTCCTGGTCGCCCTTTGTCGGCATGTTCATCGCGCGCATCTCGCGCGGACGCACGGTGCGTGAGTTCCTCGTGGCTGTCTTGTTCATCCCGGCCGGCTTCACCTTCATCTGGATGACCGTGTTCGGCAATACCGGGATTTTCGTCGATGCCACGCTCGCGGCCGGACAATTGAGCACGGCGATCGAGGACAACATCTCAGTGGGACTGTTCCGCTTTTTCGAGTACCTGCCGCTCAGCGGCATCACCTCTACGCTCGCCATCATTCTGGTCACGGTGTTTTTCATTACGTCCTCGGATTCAGGCTCGCTGGTCATCGATACCATAGCGGCGGGAGGAGAGACGCAAACCAAAGCCATCCAGCGCCTGTTCTGGTGCGCAATGGAGGGCGTGGTCGCCTCGCTCCTTCTCCTGGCCGGCGGTCTTGCGGCGCTGCAATCGGCGACCATCGCCAGCGCTCTGCCCTTCACCGTCGTCATGCTCGTTTTGATCTGGTCGCTTTTCGTCGGCATGCGGGCCGACCTGGCACAACGTCATGCTCCGGTCGGTGCAGCCCCGATGCCGCAACCGGCAGCCGGGGTCACCTGGCAGCGGCGGCTTGCCATGATGCTCAAGGCGCCGACAGCCAGGGAGGTCGATGCCTTTATCGAAAGGGAAATTCCGCCCGCTCTCGATGCGGTCAAGGCCGAACTCGAAAAGCGCGGCCGGACCGCCTCGGTCGATCGGAACGCGGAAACCGGCGCGGTGGCCCTCACCATGCCGGCCGAAGGCGTGCGCGATTTCGTATATGGCGTCCAACGCGCCGAGCATAAGCTGCCCGCGTTTTCCGCCTATGAGGCGACGCTTCCCGAGCTGCGCTATGAAGCGCGCACCTATTTCTCGGACGGAAGCCGCGGATACGACATCATGGGACTCCATCGCGACCAGATCATCACCGATGTGCTGGTGCAGTTCGAGCGCTATCTGACGCTTGTCGTCTCGCCCCGGTCGCAAATTCTCACCGCGGCTCCCGAGCACGAGCCCGAGGTGGTCGAGGTCAATAGTTCTTCATCCTGAGGTGCGGGATACCCGCGTCCATGAACTCGTCACCGTAGGCTGCGAACCCCAGGCGGGCATAAAATCCCACCTTGTCCGCCTGGGATTCGAGATAGCAGCGTGCCTGGCCCTTTTCCCCGGCCACCTTGACCGCGAATTCAATGAGCCGCGCGCCAAGCTTCAGCCCGCGATGGGATTTGGCGATCGCCACCCGGCCGATCTTGGCGTGTTCGGGCTTGAACAGGATCCGCGCGACCGCCACCACCGATCCGTCCATGACGCCCACCAGATGGGTCGCCGTCATGTCATCGGCGTCATGCTCGAGTTCCTCGGGCACCTGCTGTTCGATCACGAACACTTCGCGCCTGAGCGCAAAGCCCAGATTGCAGAGCGGCGAAAACACCGGAACCGCCAGCAATGTGAAACCGGACCCCGCCATCAGGCAAAAACGCTCGCGCCACGGTCCGCCGCGCCGACCAGTTGCCGGAAACCGGCAAACAGTTCGCGCCCCATGCCGAAATGCTGGTCGGCAAGGTCCTCGGTCGCCGCCGGGCGGGCCAGGAACTCTTCGAGATCACCCAGATACTCCAGCGTCCCCGCCTCGGAATCGAGCCGCAGCATGTCCCCGTCGCGCAGCTTGGCGATCGGCCCGCCATCGGCGGCTTCGGGGGTCATGTGGATGGCGGCGGGCACCTTGCCCGAAGCCCCCGACATGCGCCCATCGGTGACCAACGCCACCTTGATCCCCCGGTCCTGCAGAATGCCAAGGGTCGGGGTGAGCTTATGGAGCTCGGGCATGCCGATCGCCTTGGGGCCCTGGAAACGGATCACGGCGATGAAATCGGAGGTGAGTTCCCCCGCCTTGAAGGCGTCCTGCAGACCCTTTTGCGAGTGGAATACCTTGGCCGGCGCTTCGATCAGCCGGTTCTCGGGCTTGACCGCCGAGATCTTGATCACCGACTTGCCCAGATTGCCCGAAAGCAGCTTGAGCCCGCCCGTCTTTGCGAAGGGCTCATCGGCCTTGGCCAGAACCTTGGGATTGCCGCTTTCCGCCGGGACCGGCTCGAAGGTCAGCTCGCCATCGATATAGCGCGGCTCCTTGGTATAGGCCTCGAGCCCCTTGCCCCAGACGGTCGTCACGTCCTCGTGCAGATACCCCGCATCGAGCAGTTCGCGGATCAGGAACCCCATGCCGCCGGCGGCATGGAAATGGTTCACATCGGCCAGCCCGTTGGGATAGACGCGCGCCAGAAGCGGCACGACGTCGGAAAGCTTGGACATGTCGTCCCAGGTGATCTTCAAGCCCGCCGCGTTGGCCATGGCCACAAGGTGCATGGTGTGATTGGTCGATCCGCCCGTCGCCAGCAGCCCCACCAGCCCGTTGACGATCGACTTCTCGTCGATCACATGCCCGGCCGGGGTATATTCATTGCCCTGCGCGGTGATCGCCAGCGCCCGTTTGGTCGCCGCCCGGGTCAGCGCATCGCGCAGCGGCGTGCCCGGATTGACAAAGCTCGCGCCGGGCAGGTGCAGCCCCATGATCTCCATGAGCATCTGGTTGGAATTGGCCGTGCCATAGAAGGTGCACGTCCCCGGCCCGTGATAGGATTTGCTTTCCGCTTCGAGCAGCTCGGCCCGCCCCACCTTGCCCTCGGCAAAGAGCTGGCGGATGCGCGCCTTTTCGTCATTGGGCAGCCCCGTGGTCATCGGCCCGGCGGGGATGAACACCGCCGGCAGGTGCCCAAAGGTCAGCGCCGCGATCACCAGCCCCGGAACGATCTTGTCGCAGATACCAAGAAACACCGCCGCATCGAACATGTTGTGGCTCAGCCCCACGGCGGCGGCCATGGCGATCACGTCGCGGGAAAACAGCGAGAGATCCATGCCGGTCTGCCCTTGGGTCACCCCGTCGCACATGGCCGGCACCCCGCCCGCCACCTGCGCCACCCCGCCCGCATCGCGCGCCGCCTCGCGGATGATCGCGGGATAGGTCTCATAGGGCTGATGCGCCGAGAGCATGTCGTTATAAGCGGTGATGATCCCCAGATTGAGCGCCGTATCGCCGGCAAGCTGGCTCTTGTCGGTCGGCCCGCAAGCGGCAAAGCCGTGTGCGAGGTTGCCGCACGATAGCGCGGCGCGGTGCACGCCCTGGGCACGGGCCCTGTCGAGCCTATCGAGGTAATCGCGGCGCGAAGCCTCCGAACGCGCCGCGATCGCATCGGTCACGTCCTGAATCACTGTCTTGACGGTCATGGTCGCCTCCTTAGCGAGGGTGTTGGAGGTCAGAAACGAAACGCGTTCTGGCGTTCAGGGACACCAGTAGAGGGAAACGGGAATATGGCTCTGGGACAGCACGGCGCGCACCGGCATGGTCTCCACCGGTCCGGTCTCGAGCGCCTTGTCGAGCACCTGCGCTTTTTCCTCGCCCTCGATGTGAAGATAGAGGGCGCGGGTCTGCAAAAGGCGCGCAAGCGTAAAGGTCACGCGCGGTTCGCCAGCGCCGGGCGCGCGGATCGCAACGACCGGCCCCTCGGCATTGAGCGCCTCTTCGAGCGCATCGCCACCGGGAAAGAACGAGGCGGTATGCCCGTCATTGCCCATCCCCAGGATGACGGCATCGAAGGGAACCGGCACCTGCGCCACGGCGCCATTGGCTTGGGCAATGCCGGACGCATCGGGCTCTTCCGTTCCGGCATAAAGCGGCACGAATTTGGCCGCCGCCGCCGAACCGGTCAGAAGGTTCTCCTTGACCAGCCGCGCGTTGGAGCGGTCCGAGCTCTCATCCACCCAGCGCTCGTCGACCAGGGTCACTGTAACGTTCTCCCAGTCGATATCGTCGCGCGCGCCAAGCACCTGGAAGAACCGCTTCGGCGTCGAGCCACCCGAAACGGCGAGCGAAGCTTCGCCCCGCTCATCGAGCCCGGCGTTCAAATTCTCGGCCACCGCATCGGCCAGGGCCTGGGCGAGCTTGTCCTTGGTCGAAAATACATTCCGCTCGATGGTCATGCTCTCTCTCTTACTCCTGTACGTGCCGAAAGGCTGCGCCCCCCTCACCCCCATCCCCTCTCCCACCAGGGGAGAGGGGGGCTCAGAGCCGAGGAGCCCGAGCTACCCCTTCTCCCCTGGTGGGAGAAGGTGCCCCGAAGGGGCGGATGAGGGGGGCGACGCCGAAGGCGTCGTTAATAATCCCCTTCGTGCCAGGTGCGCCCGTCGCGTTCGATCAGCGCCACCGACCCGGTCGGCCCCCATGTTCCCGCAGTATAGGTCTGAGGGGCATCTGACGCATTGTCCCAGGCCTGGCGTATCGGATCGATCCAGCGCCAGGCCGCTTCGAGCTCGTCGCGGCGCATGAACAGGGTCTGGTTGCCGCGGATCACATCGAGCAACAGCCGCTCATAGGCCTCGGGCGTGCGCTCGTGGAACGTTTCGGCGAACGAGAGGTTCAGCGGCACTTCGCGCAGCCGCATGCCGCCGGGGCCGGGATCCTTGATCATCAGGAAGAGCTTCACCCCTTCGTCGGGCTGCAGCCGGATCACCAGCCGGTTGGCGCGTGGCGCACCCTCGGCATGGTCGAAGATCGAATGGGGAATGGCGCGGAACTGGATGACGATTTCCGACACCCGGCTCGCCAGCCGCTTGCCTGTCCGCAGATAGAACGGCACGCCCGACCAGCGCCAGTTTTCCACCTCGGCCTTGATGGCCACGAAGGTCTCGGTGCGCGAGCCGCGCTTTTCGGCCGGCAATTCGTCCTGATAGCCGGCCACAGACCCGCCATTGACCGCCCCGCCGCGATACTGCCCGCGCACCGTGGCGCGCGCGACGTTGTCGCCGGTGATGGGCTTTAACGAGCGCAGCACCTTGAGCTTTTCGTCGCGCAGGGCGTTGGCGTCGTCGGACGCCGGCGGCTCCATGGCGACCAGGCACAAAAGCTGCATCAGATGGTTCTGCACCATGTCCCGCAGCGCGCCGGAATCGTCATAATAGCCGCGCGTTCCCGCCCCCACGTCCTCGGCCACCGTGATCTGCACGTGGTCGATATGGGCGGCGTCCCAGATCGGCTCGAACAGGATATTGCCGAACCGCAGGGCCAGAAGGTTCTGGACCGTTTCCTTACCCAGATAGTGGTCGATACGGTAAACCTGGTCCTCGGCGAAAACCTCGGAAATCTGGTCGTTGATCTCCATCGAGGATTCGAGATCGTGCCCGAGAGGCTTTTCCACCACCACGCGGGCGTCGCGCCGCCAATAGCCCTTGTTGTCGAGATAATCGCAGATCGGCCCGAACAGCGAGGGCGCGACGGCCAGATAGAAGGCGCGCACGATCTCGGGATCGGTGCGCAGGGTCTTCTCCAGATCGGCCCAGCCGGTCTGGTCGGTCACATCGTTGGCGACATAGGAAAAGCACGAGACGAACCGGGCGAGGGTCTTGTCGTCGCGATATTCCTTGCCGACGAATTCGGTCACCGCCTCGCGGGCGATCTTCTGGAAGTCGGCATCGCTCAATTCGGAGCGCGACACCCCGATGATGCGCGAGCGCTCGTCGAACTGGCCGTCGGCGAAGCGGTGATAAAGCGCCGGGATCAGCTTGCGCTTGGTCAGATCGCCCGTGGCGCCGAAAACGACATAGTCGAATGGTTGAACCGGAATGATGCGTGCGGACAAGGACGGTCCCTCCGTCTTAAATAGCGTTTTCGGCGTCGGCGTTCTGGCGGGCCAGGATCACCGCGCCGTGCAAAGGTTCGGCGCGCGGCAGGCAGACATAGTCGCCATAGCGGATCGAGAGCAGCGGCAGCAGCCTCTGGCCGAACCCGCCCACGATTGCGAGCTTTTCGGCGCCCCGGGCTTTGAAATAATTCACATAGCGATCGATATAGCCGAGCTCGATTTCCATGAGCTCGGCAGCCACCGGATCACCCTTTTCGAAATATTCGATGAACAGGGGCATCAGCGCCCCGTAATCGGCCGGCTGGCGTTTGTCGAAGCTCCAGGCCATCACCGCGTCGAGGCTCCCGCCGAGCTTTTCGATCACCGCTTCGGTGAGTGGCGAACCCTCGACAAGCCCGTCGGTGGCTTCCACCGCATGGCGCACCAGCTCGCGCCCCAGGATCGCGCCCGACATCTGGTCGCCAATATAAAAGCCCCAGCCGCCGACCTGGTAGCGTTTGCCCTTAACCAGCGCCATGCCGGCCGAGCCCGTGCCCACGATGATCACCGCCCCGTCCTCGCCTTCATGGGCGCCGGCGCGGGCGATGTCGATGTCGTCATAGACCGTCACTTTCGCGAAGGGCCAGTCACGCGCCGCAAAGGCCTCGCGCGCCGAGGGCAGGCGCGCCCCGGCCATGCCGAAGCAGGCATGAGTATTGACCGTTTCGGCGAAATCGACCCCGGCCATGGCAAAGACCTGGCGCGTGCCTTCCCGGATCGAGACATAGGCCGGATCGCCGTTTTCGAGCTGAAGATTGGAGCGTCCGCCGCGGGCTTCGGCAAGGGTCGAAAGATTGGCGTCGGCGAGCCGGATACGGCAATTGGTGCCGCCGCCATCAACGCCGAGAAAGTATTTGGGCACGATCGGAAAAGCTCCTGATTGCCGGCGGACCATACTGGGATTGCGCATAGGACGAAAGTATTATGAGGTCAAATCGTAAATCGGTCTCAGGGGGATGGCAGGGTCGTTGCGAAACGGAACACAAGGCACGACATTCTGATACATTACCGCCAGCGGAGGGCAAAAGACATTGAACGGTCATATCCTGGTTCTGGGTGGCGCCCGGTCGGGCAAGACGGCGCTCGCCGAGCGCATCGCGACCCGCAACAGCACCGCGCCCGCCTATCTCGCCACCGCCGAAGCGCTCGACGACGAGATGATGGAGCGGGTATCCGCGCACCAGAGGAGCCGGGAGGGGCGCTTCGCCACCATCGAGGAACCGCTCGAGCTTCCCCAGGCCATATTCGCCGCCGCCCAGGCCCATGACGTGATCCTCATCGATTGCCTCACGCTCTGGATCACCAACCTCTTGAGCATGGAGCGCGACGTGGCCGACGAAGTCGATACGCTCGTCGAAGTGCTCGAGGGCATAACCAACACCCAGATCATCATCGTTTCCAACGAGGTCGGCCTGGGCATCGTCCCCGACAACGCCCTGGCCCGCACCTTCCGCGACCTGGCCGGCGCCGCCCATCAGGAACTGGCCGGCATCTGCCAAAACGTCTACTTCGTCGTCGCCGGCCTGCCCCTCGTCGTCAAGGGCGAAGCCCCCGAACTTTGACCCCCTCCATCCGGGGGGCTCGTCCCCCCGGAATTCAGCAGCCCCCTCAACACGCGCCCTCCCGCACCGCCGGCAGCGCTGCGGATTGTCGGGTCAAGCCCGACAATGACGAGAGGAGAGGCTGGAGACCACGAGCGACGAGATTCTTGCTCCAACGCTCCCCAAGAGCGCCCCTCTAAGAGAAGGGCCGGGAATAAAGGGGCCCTGAGCCGGCTACATGCAACCGCCTGAACCCTATCCCCACCCTCCCAACCTCGTCGTCTTCGGGCTCGACCCGGAGACCCGCAAGTCCTCGGCGCCCTCAGAAGGAGTGTGTCCTCGAACCTCTCCCGCACCACCAGCAGCGTTGCGGATTGTCGGGTCAGGCCCGACAATGACGACGAGAGGTGAGTGTCCCACCAAACTGCTTGTGCCGTCCTCCTTCACCCCACCTCTGTCGCCCCGGGCTTGACCCGGGGCCAGGTATGCGCGCCGCTCCCGGCTCTTTCTCCCGCATCCCCCTTGTCGCCCTTACGACGGGAGGCTGGAGTCCACGAGCGAAGAGACTCTTGCTGCAACGCTCCCCAGGAACCCCTTCTCCCACCAGGGGAGAAGGGTAAGAGGGACAACGCGATCACAGCGCCTGAGCCTCAGCCGTAACGCTCCCCCAAGAGCCCCCTTCTCCCCTGGTGGGAGACTTCGAACCGTCCTTTGGCCAATCGTGCCGGTGGCACGATTGGAGGTGAGAAGGCCATGAGAGCTACGCTCGAATGGCAGGGGATGAGGGGGGCGCTGAGCTTGCGTCATGGCAAGAGCCGGAACCGGCGCGCATACCTGGCCCCGGGTCAAGCCCGGGGTGACACGGTTGGGGTGAGGTAGGGCACTGCACCGTCTCCAACCCTCACCACGCTTCAGCGTCGAAGACTCCGGCGGCCCAACTGCTTATCCCCACCATCACACCACCTCCAACCGTCATCCCGGCCTTGAGCCGGGATCCAGTACACTCAGCGCCTGAGCCCCAGCCGCAACGCTTCCCCAAGAGCCCCCTTCTCCCCTGGTGGGAGAAGGGCCGGGGATGAGGGGGGCGCAGCCTATGCGCCACACACCACCCCGACAGATGGTCACAATACGACACCCGCCAGCGCCCACACCGCCAGCGCTCCCAGCGCGATCATCATAGCCCGGTCGAAAAGCCCGATCGCCGTCGCGATGTCCTCGGCCGTGAGATCCCGCCGCCCCTCCCCCATCGTCGGCAGATCGAGCGTTTCCCCCGCATAAGACCGGGGCCCACCGAGCCCGAACCCCAGAGCCCCGGCCATCGCCGCTTCCGGCCATCCGGCGTTGGGCGAGGCGTGCTTGGTTGCATCGCGCCGCGCCGCCGCCCACGCCGCGTCGCCATCGGCGCCCGGCATCCCCCGCGCCGCCAGCGCAAACAGTACCGCCGTCAGCCGCGCCGGGATCCAGTTGACCAGATCGTCGAGCCTGGCCGCTCCCCAGCCGAAGGCTTCATAACGTTCATCGCGGTGCCCAATCATCGAATCCGCCGTGTTGATCGCCTTATAGACCGCCGCCCCGGGCAACCCGAACAGCGCAAGGTAGAACAGCGGCGCGATCACCCCGTCCGAGGTGTTTTCCGCCAGCGTCTCGATCGCGGCCCGCGACACCCCCGCCTCATCGAGTTCGCTTGTATCGCGTCCCACGATATGGCTCACCGCGCGCCGCGCGCCCTCGATGCCCTCCTCGCCGAGCGCCCGCGCCACATCGCTCACCGCATCGCGCAGCCCCTTCTGGGCAATCAGCGAGGACGCCAGCAGGACTTCGACAACCCAGCCGAACGGCAAAAAGCGCAGCAGGGATTGAATGCCGAGCGCAACGATCAGCACCGCCAGCACCACCACGGCAATGGCCACCACCCCGCGCATCTTCCGGCCGTCGAAGGAGGCCTCGGGATCGTTGAGCCGCTTGTCCTGGGCCTCGATCAGCCTGCCGATCCAGATGACCGGATGGCCGATCCTGTCGACCAGCCAATGGGGATAGCCCACCAGCCGCTCGACCACCGCCGCCAGCAGCGCGATCACGGCTTCGGCTCCCGCGCCAATGCCAGCACCGCATCGAGATCGATATGCGCCTGGAGATGGGCAGCCAGCGCATCGAGCGTCGCATCGGTCCTGGCATCGAAATCAAGCAGCGGATCGGCTTTGATCCCCAGGCGCTTGAGAAAATCGCGCCGGAATTGATCGGCAGCGAACAGACCGTGCAGATAAGTACCCATCACCCGCCCGTCACCCGAGCGCGCGCCCTCGGGCGCCCCATCCACATAGGCAAAGGGCCGCAGGGTGTCGTCGCCTTCGGTCACGCCCATATGCATGTGATAGCCGGCGAGCGGCAGGGCCGAAACCGCGTCCTCCGCCCGTTCGAGCCTGAGCTGCTTTTGCCCCTCCAGCCGCGTGGAAACATCGAGAAATCCCAGTCCCGCCGTTTCCCCCGCCGTGCCTTCGATGCCGCCGGGGTCGGCCACCGTGTGGCCAAGCATCTGATAGCCGCCGCAAATCCCCAGCACATGGCCCCCGGCGCGAACATGGGCGGCGAGATCGACATCCCAGCCTTGCGCCCGAAGAAAATCGAGATCGGCGCGCGTCGCCTTCGACCCCGGCAGAATCACCAATGTGGCCTCGCGCGGCAGCGGTTCGCCGGGCTGGACGATCACCAGCCGCACCCCCGGCTCGGCGCGCAGCGGATCGAGATCGTCGAAATTGGCGATCCGGGCCAGCCGCGGCACGGCGATCACCGTTTCCCCCTCGCCCACATCGGCATGTTCGAGGGCCAGAACGTCCTCGGCGGGCAGGTGCCGCGCCCCATCGAAATGGGGCACCACGCCGAGACACGGTTTGCCGGTCCGCTCCTCGATGATCTTGCGCCCCGCATCGAAAAGGCTCGGATCGCCATGGAACTTATTGATCAGCGTCCCGGCGATCAGTTCGGCATCCCCGGCCTCGATCACCGCGAACGTCCCAACGATCGAGGCGATCACCCCGCCGCGATGGATATCGCCCACCAGCACCACCGGCACACTGGCTGCCTGGGCAAAGCCGAAATTGGCGAGATCGCCACCCCGCAGATTGACCTCCGAAGCGCTCCCCGCGCCTTCGACGATCACCAGATCATTGCCCCGTGCCAGTTCCCCGAAGGCTTCGAGCACCTGGGGCATCAGCTCCCCGCGCCGCGCGAAATATTCCCGCGCGCCCATCGACGCCACCCGCCTGCCGCGTACCACCAATTGCGACCCGGTTTCCCTTTCGGGCTTGAGCAGCACCGGGTTCATCGCCGTCACCGGACTTTTGCGCGCCGCCCGCGCCTGCAACGCCTGCGCCCGCCCGATCTCGCCGCCACCCTCGGTAACGGCGGCATTGTTGGACATGTTCTGCGGCTTGAAAGGGGCCACCGACAATCCGCGATTGGCAAACGCCCGGCACAGCCCCGCCACGATCAGCGACTTGCCCACGTCCGAGCCCGTCCCCATCACCATCAGCGTCCGGGCGGTCATGGCCGCGCCCCCTCGATCACATGCGCATACGATCCCATGACATTTCCCACCCGTGCGCCCATCGGCTCCAACGGCTCGCCAACCGCGTCAGTGGCCGCAAACAGCGGCGGCAGGTCGAAAGGCGCGTGGCTGGAATAGTGGAACTCATGCCCGAGCAGTTTTTCGGGCCAAGGCAGCGGAGAGGCATGGCTCAGCCGCCGATACCCCAGCACCCGCCGGGGCCTGTCGATGCGCGTTTCGACCGGCAGCAGTCCGGCCATGGCATGGTTCACCCCTTCGCGGTCGACCAGCGTCTCGCCCAGCACCATGAACCCGCCGCACTCGCCATAGACGAGCGCCCCGCGTCCGGCAGCCGCGCGCACCCCCGCCTTGAACCGTTCCGCCGCTCCCAGCGTCCCCCCATGCAGCTCCGGATACCCCCCCGGCAGGAACACCGCATCCGCATCGCCCTCCGGCGCCTCATCGGCCAGCGGCGAAAAGAACGAAAGGCTGGCGCCAGCCTGGTGCCAATGCCCGAGCAGATGCGGATAGACAAAGGCGAAAGCGGCGTCATGGGCGATGGCGATCCGCTGCCCCAAAGGGGGCAAACTCGGCACCGCTGAAGCCTTTATAACCGGCTCGGCGATGGCCCCGAGCAGGCGAAAATCAACATGGGTGTTCAATACCGCAGCCATGCGCTCGACATAGCCTTCAACACCATCAACATCGCCGGGCAGAATCAGCCCCAGATGCCGCTCGGGCAGCACAAGGTCGGCCCGCCGCGGAACCGCCCCAAGACAGGGCAATCCGGTCCTGGCCAGCGCCTCGCGCAACATCGTTTCATGCCGGTCCGAGGCTACTTTATTGAGGATCACTCCGGCCACCCGCACGTCCTCGCGCCACCCGGCAAAGCCCGAAACCAGCGCCGCCACCGACTGCGCCTGCTTCTCGCAATCGACCACCAGAACCACCGGCAATCCCAGCGTCGCCGCCAGATCTCCGGTCGATCCCGTGCCGTCCATAGCGCTGTCGAACAGCCCCATCACCCCTTCGACAAGCAGCGTGTCATAGCCCTCGGCATGGGCCCGGGCCCGACCGCGCAGCGTTGCCGCATCCATGGCCCAGGGGTCGAGATTGATCGCCGCTGACCCCGCCGCGACGGCCAGAAACGCCGGATCGATATAATCCGGCCCGGTCTTGGCCGGCGCCACGCGGTAGCCGGAATTAGCCAGCGCCCGCGCCAACCCCAGCGTTATCGCCGTCTTGCCCGAGCCCGAACGCGGCGCGGCAATAATCAGCCCGCGCGGCTCAGCCAAGGGTGTTCTCCTTGAGTGCATCGCGATACCAGTCGAACGCCTCCCGGTAGCGCGACACCGGGCCGAGAACGACGATGGCAGGAGTGGGAATATCCTGCCGTTCCCCCAGTGCCCCCGCTTGGGCGAGCGTGGCCTCGAGCACCGATTGAGCGGGCGAGGCCGCATTGGAAACGATCGCCACCCTATCGCCAGGATCACGTCCCGCCGCGATTAGCTTTTCGGCGATCGAGCCCAAATGTTTGACCGCCATATACATGACGATCACCGGGGCCGCCGTCGCCACCGCCTGCCAGTCCACGCCCTGGGGCACACCGCCCTTCTCGTCGTGCCCGGTCAAAAAGATCACGGCCTGATTGGTGTCGCGATGGGTGACGGGAATCCCGGCATAGGCCAGCCCGCCCACGCCGGCGGTGATACCGGGAACGATCCGGAACGCGATTCCCTCGCGCGCCAGTGTCTCGGCTTCCTCCCCGCCGCGTCCGAACATCATCGGATCGCCGCCCTTCAAACGCAGCACTTTCTTGCCGCCCCGCGCCAGCTCGACCAGCCTCAGGGTGATGTCGGCCTGTTTGGGCGAGGGCTTGCCGCCACGTTTGCCGGCATAGATCCTTTCGGCCGAAGGGTTGGCCATCTCCAGCAAACCGCCGCCGACCAGGGCGTCATAGACGATCACATCCGCCTGCCCCAGCGCGTGATAGCCGAGCAGCGAGATCAGTCCCGGCGCACCTGGTCCTGCCCCCACCAGCCAGACCGTGCCCGGCTCGAAAGCGGGAAAATGGGCGGCATCGAGCCGGGCGAAGTGCCCTTGGCCCAAAAACCTGCGCCGCAGCCATCGAAACATCAAATCACATCCGCCATCAGTTCATACTGGTGTATAGAGCCAGGACATGACGACGAGCAACGACAACGCCCACCAGCGCCGCATATTGATCCTCGGAGGCACGGGGGAAGCGCGCGAACTCGCCGCCGCGCTGGTCGTGGACGGTCATGCCGTCATCAGTTCTCTGGCGGGACGCACCCAAGCCCCCACCCTGCCACCCGGGGAAATCCGCATCGGCGGGTTCGGCGGTCCGCGGGGCCTGGCCGCCTATCTCGATGAGCAGGCGATCGATCTTCTCGTCGATGCCACCCATCCCTTCGCCGCCAGTATGTCGGCAAACGCCGCTACCGCCGCGTCGTCCGCCAATGTTCCGTTGGTCCGCCTCGAACGGCCGGCATGGTCCAGGCCCCAAGGCGCGATCTGGTTGGAGGTTCCCGACATGGAGGCGGCCGCCGATGTGCTGCCCGAGGACTCCCGGGTATTGCTGACGGTCGGCCGGCAGGATCTCGATCCCTTCCGCAAACGCGCCGACTGCACGTTTTTTGCCCGAATGATCGAAATTCCGGCCGACCTTCCCCCCGAATGGACGATCATCGCCCATCGTGGTCCGTTCACCCTTGCCCAGGAGAAGGCGGTGCTGACCGCCAACGCCATCACGCATCTGGTGAGCAAAAATTCCGGCGGTCTCCAGGTGGCTGCCAAGCTCGCCGCCGCCGCCCAGCTCAACGTTCCTGTGATCATGATCGCCCGTCCGGCACTGCCCGAAGCCGAAACCGTTCAGACCGTGGCTCAGGCGCGCGAAGCTATCGGGCAGCTTTTCCGAACCGGCTGATATCGATCGGGGTATCGGCCTTGCCCAGGGCGCAGGTGACGTTGCCGGCTATCCGCTTGGGCGTGATCAGCGTTCCGGCCTTGAGGGCCACCGCCTCGCATACGCCCGCCAGCCCCGTCGCGGCTTCCACGGTTGCCGATGGCGTCTCGAGCCGCTTTCTCTCCCTTTCGATCTCGCGCCGCGTGAAGACACGCAACGGCACGCCGAAATGCTCCGCTGCTTCGATCAGCGCACCCGTCTTGGCATGGCTGTCGATCGTCGCCAGCGCCGCGACCGCGCCGGGGGCGATGTCGGCATCTGCGAGCACCGCTTCGACCAACCCGATCACATCCGGGGCAACAGCCTTGCTGGTACACCCCAAGCCGACCACGACGGTTTGGGGATGCACCAGCAGCCCCGGTCCTTGCCTCGGGCTCTCGCTCAGCCGCAGGAGCTGGCTGCCTTCTTCCGAAACAGGATATCCGGCGAGTTCCAGCCATCCCGAGAGTCCTTCGACCCGGAGTTTTTCGCCCTTGAGCAGCGCCGCCATCAGCGGCCGCACCGCCTTGGGGTCGGCTACCACATAGCCGGGCGGCGGGTCGTCGAGGGAAAATTCGTAAAGCGTATCGGAAAGGGACGTGACCGCCGCAAAGCCGCTAAACCCATCGGCGATCCAGCGGGCCAATGCATTGGCGCCGCGATGGCTGCCCAGAAGGGGGACGGCCACCTTGCCGTCGGCGGATACCGCCAGCACCGGCGGCTCGGATACCTTGTCGCCCAGATCCGTCCCCAGCAACCGGATCAGTACGCCGGCGGCGCAAACGCCGACGATCGGCGCGCCCTGCGCGTAAGCAACCGCCACCAGGGGAGCGGCGTCCTCACGGCCCGCGCCGCACAGATGCACCGGCGCACCCAGCAATTGCGCCACATGCCGGGCAATCTCGTCGCCGCGCGGGGAGATGGAAAATACGAGCGGGGTCTTCAACGCCAGAGGCTTAACTTGAGTGAGGCAGTCGGTTTTCGCCTAGCACAGTTTCTCAAGCCCGCCAATCGGCGGATTGGACATGCTTACGCGATCCGCGCCACTGAATCGCGCGGCACCAGATGCACCGGCAGCTCGATGATCGGCAGGTCGGCCCGCGTCCGTCCTTCGATGATGTCGAGCACCAGGGTCATGGCGTGGCGGCCCATCTCCTCCTTGGGTTGGTGCACCGTGGTCAGTCCTGGCACATAGGTGTCGGCGAGAACGATGTCATCGAACCCCATCACCGACAGATCGCCCGGCACCGAGACCCCATAGCGATGCAGTTGTGAAATGAACCCCATGGCCGCCTCGTCATTGGCGACAAAAATCGCCGTCGGCTTGTCCTTGAGCGAAAGAAAGCTCTGCGCGGCGGCCCGTCCGCCGATGGCATTGAACCCCCCTTCGAAAAACCATGTGTCGTTGATCGCAACTCCGGCTTCTCCCATAGCCCGGCGCAGCCCGTTGGCGCGCGCCCGCCGCACCGGCGTCCGGTGCGGACCATAGGCGTGCCCGATCCTTGTATGCCCCATCTCGATCAGATGCCGGCCCGCGATATAGCCGGCCCGCTCGTTGTCGATCAGGATGTGAGGCACGCGCATAAGCCCGCGCTCCTCGCTCATGGCGACGATCGGCGGCGTGCCGGCATAGAGCTTTTTGAGCAGCGCAAGATCGTGATCGGCGATTTCATGGCCGGAAAGGATGATCACCCCGTCCACCTTGGCGGTGCGCAGATTGGAAAGGATCAGTTCCTGGGTGCCGCCGGGGCTGGGGTTGGTGATGGTGATCGAATAGTTCGACGCCTCGGCCCGGCGCTGAATGCCCCTGAAGATCTCCGAATAATAGATGTTGCCGATATCGTTGGCGACGACCAGTACCGCATTGGCGCGCTGCTTTTTGAAATTGCGGGCGGTTTCGGACTGCACGTAGTGCAGCGCTTCGACGGCTTCAGTCACCTTGCGGCGCGTCTTTTCGGTCACCGTCTCGGGCGCGTTCAGGGCCCGCGACACGGTCGCTGTCGAGACGCCGGCATGACGCGCCACGTCCCCGATCGATGGTCTTTTCACGTCCCCTCCCTCCCCCGAGGCGATTGCCTGCAACCGCTCCTGTTTACGCCACTTGCTGCCAAAGCGGAACCGCGCGCCGTCACTTGAAAATTCCCAGGCTTGCGAATGCCACAATCGCCGGGCAATCATCGCGCCATGTCGAGCCGTCTTCTTGCCGCATTGATCATTTTCGCCAGTATTTCCGGGCCTTTGCTGGCTGCGGAATGGTCGCGCTACGTCAATCCGCGATTCGGCATGGCGGTGGACATTCCCGCGGGCTTTCATGCCGAGGGCAGCGCGCCGGTCCAGGGCGACGGCAAGCGCTTCCGCGCCGAAAACGGCCGCGCCACTATCACCGCCTGGGGCGCCCCGGCCATGGGAAATGATTTCATGGCGGAAACCAGCGCCCGCATCCGCGCTGACGAGAACGATGGCTGGGCCATCACCTACCGCTCGGAAACCCCCGATTGGGCCGCCTGGGGCGGCACCCGCGGCGGACACGTCTTTTATGCCAAGGCTCTGCTGGTCTGCGACGGCACCCAAACCGCCAATGTGCGCCTGGACTACCCTGCCATCGACGTTCCCAATTTCGATTCCATCGTCAACCGCTTAGGCCAGAGCCTTGGCCAAGACGGCGCGTGCTTCTGATCGCTGAGGCTGCCGACGGCTAAAACTCAATCCCCGCCTGAGCCTTCACCCCCTGCTCTCGGAAGGGATGCTTGACCAGCGTCATCTCGGTCACGAGGTCGGCGATCTCGATCAGCTCGTCTTTGGCATTGCGGCCGGTCACGATCACGTGCTTGTCGGTCGGCTTGTTCTTGAGCGTCTCGATCACCTCATCGAGCGGCAGATAGTCGTAGCGCAGGCAGATGTTGAGCTCGTCGAGCAGCACCATCTGATAGTCGGGATCGGCGATCAGCTCCTTGGCCCGATCCCAGGCCTGGCGCGCCGCGGCCAGATCGCGCTGGCGGTCCTGGGTGTCCCAGGTGAACCCGTCACCCATGGCGTTGATCGACACCTGATCGGGGAAGTGCTCCAAAATATCACGCTCGCCGGTGTGCCACTTGCCCTTGACGAACTGGACGATACCCACCTTGAACCCATGGGCGATGCCGCGGAACACCATGCCGAACGCCGCCGTCGACTTGCCCTTGCCCTTGCCGGTATGGACGATCAGCAGACCCTTTTCGGCTTGATTGGCCGCCACCAGCTTGTCGCGCGCCACCTTCTTTTTGCGCATCTTTTCGGCATGGTAGGCGTCGCGCTCCGCCTCGGTCATCGTATCGGTTTTCTTGGGCTGACGGTCGGTCATCGTGCGTCCTCAAATCCAGTTCTTTTCAGCGGCTGTTGCCGCATCGCCCGTATTGGGCGTGCCGGCCTTCTCGATGAGCATGACATGCACCTCTCCATGGGCCACTGGCCGATGACGCACCCCCTTAGGAATTACGTACAGCTCGCCAGGCCCCAGATCCACACGGCCGTCTTCGAGCTCGATAGTCAGGTGGCCCGAGACGACGAAGAAGAAATCGTCTGTGTCATCGTGGTGGTGCCAGGTGAATTCACCCTCGAGCTTGGCAACCATGATATCGTGGCCATTAAATTGGCTGACGATCTTGGGCGACCAATGCTGGCTAAAAAGATCGAGCTTTTGGGCGAGATTGACGGCTTGGCTCATGGACCCTTCCTAGGATGCAAGATAGTGAAACACCGAGTTTGAACGTGGCGCCCAGAACCCGCGTTCTCGGGCCTGGTTGAATCTTTCGATAAGCTCCTCATAGCCGAACCGGTTGGCGGTCATCAGGAATTCCCGCGTCGCTTCGTCCTCGACAAACGCGGCGAAGGCCATGTCGAAATGGTGCGATTTGACGGCCCCCGTGGTGGCGGCGAACCCGAACATGAAATCGACCGTCGCAACAATCTCGAACGCCCCGCGATAGCCGTGGCGCTTCATCCCTTCGATCCATTTGGGATTGACCACTCGGGCCCGCATCACCCGCGCCACCTCTTCCTCGAGCGTGCGCACCTTTGGCGTTTCAGGCCGGGACGTATCGAGATGATAGGCCGCCGGGCGCGCGCCCGACAGCGCTTCCACCGCCGCCGAGAGCCCGCCTTCGAACTGGTAGTATTGGTCGGAATCGAGCAGATCGTGCTCTAAATTGTCCTGCACATGGACCACCGCATCCGCCCCTTTCAGCCGGTCGGCGAACAACGCCTTTTCCGCCACTCCCTCGGCGTGGGCGCCATAGGCAAATTGCCCGCTGGCCAGCACCGCCTCGGCGAGATCGGCCTTATCCTGCCATTTCCCGCTCTCGATCAGCTTGCCGACACCGACGCCATAGCCGCCCGGCGCCGCCCCGAAGATGCGGTGCCCGGCGCGCAGGGCGGCGTCTTGCTCGGACGATCCACCTTGCATCAGCACCAGCGCATCGGTGCGCATGCGGGCGGCGATCGGGTTGTCCTCGACCGGCTCGTCCAGCGCTCCGATGGCCCGCACCGCCTTGTCGAACAAGGCGATCTGGGCGGGGAAAGCATCGCGAAACAGCCCCGATATCCGCAAGGTCACATCCACCCGCGGCCGCCCGAGCTTGGCGAGCGGGATGATCTCATAGCCCATGACCGAGAGCGAAGTGCCCTGCCAGACCGGCCTCGCCCCGATCAGCGCCAGCACCTGGGCGATGTCGTCGCCCCCGGTGCGCATATTGGCCGTGCCCCAGACGCTCATGGCGATCGCCTGCGGATAGGTGCCGTGATCCTGAAAGTGGCGCTTGAGCAAATTGTCAGCCGCTTTCTGCCCCAGCGCCCATGCCGTCTGGGTCGGAATGGCGCGGTTGTCGACCGAATAGAAATTGCGTCCCGTTGGCAGCGTATCGATCCGCCCCCGCGTCGGCGCTCCCGATGGCCCCGGTGCCACGAATTTCCCGTCCAGTCCGTCGAGCAGCGCCTTGATCTCGCCCGGCCCCGAGGCGGCCAGCCTCGGCCGGATGATGGTTTCAACCGTCTCCAGCACGGCTCTGGCCGCCTCCCAATCGGGTTCGGGCTCGCGCCCCGTCACCAGTTCCGCCGCCAGCGCTTCCAGCCGTTCGACGGTATCTCCGCCGGTTCGCCACGCCCCGCCATTATCGAGCGCGTCCGGGCTGGGTCCGGCCCATGGGGCGGCCCCGTCCAGATCGAGCGGATCGACACCGAGTTTGAGATCATCGGCCAGCGCCCGGATCAGCGAGGCATCGCCACCCTTGCCGTCCCCGCGCGGCACGCGGGCAAAGGCGACCAGAAGATCGCGCTCGAAATCTCCTTGCGGCGACCGCCCGAAGACATGCAGCCCGTCCCGAATCTGGGACTCCTTGAGTTCACAAAGGAAATTGTCGATCTGGTTGAGCGCCGCCGTTTCGTCCTCTGGCAGTTTCAGATCCGCGTCGAGCCGCGCATCGCGGGAAAAGTCGAGAATCCTGCGCTTGAGACTGTCCAGCCGCCGCTGATCCATCCCGATGGCCGCATAATATTCATCGAGCAGCGCTTCGAGATCCTTGAGCGGCCCATAGGTTTCGGCCCGCGTCAGCGGCGGCACCAGATGGTCGATGATCGTCGCACCCGTCCGGCGCTTGGCCTGCGTGCCCTCGCCCGGATCGTTGACGATAAAAGGATAGAAATGGGGCACCTGCCCCCAGAGCACGGAAGGGTAGCTTTCGGTATCGAGCGCATTGGCCTTGCCCGGCAGCCATTCGAGATTGCCATGCTTGCCATTGTGGATCAGCGCGTCGATCCCGAATTCATGCCGCAGCCACAGATAGGCGGCGATATAGGCATGAGGCGGCACGAGATTGGGATCGTGGAAGCTCTCTTCCTCGGAAACATCGTACGCCCGCGCCGGCTGGAGCAGGATCGCGACATTGCCGAATATCTTGACCGGCAAATGGAACGCATCCCCGCGCACGAAGGGATCGGCCTCCGGCTCCCCCCATCGGGCCGGCACGTCCTGGGTGATGCAGGGATGGAGGTCAGCAAACAATTGCTTGTACCGCTCGAGCGGCATCACCGCGTCGGATGTGCCATGCTGGGGCCGGGCGTTGGTCGGACCTGTCTGGAGATATTCGATCAACGCGGTGCCGGAGCCGAAAACACCAACACTCCCGCTCCTGGCGAGCTCAGCGCCCCCCTCACTCCCATCCCCTCTCCCACCAGGGGAGAGTGGGGCTCTTTTGGCAAGCTCCGAAGCCTCCACAAGCTCAGCTTCCCATCTCCCCTGGTGGGAGAGGGTGGCCGCGAAGCGGTCGGATGAGGGGGACGCTGAGACTGCCAAATCAGCCGCCGGTTGCGGTAGACCACCAACGTCATACCCCTCCCCCGCAAGCACCCGCAAAATCTCAACCGTCGATTGCGGCGCGTCATACCCCACGCCATTGGCCAGCCGCCCGTCACGCAACGGATAATTGGCCAGCACCAGTCCGATCTTGCGCTCCGCCGGAGCCTTTCCCTGCAGCCGCGCATAATTTTTCGCCAGCTCCACCGCCCGCCGCACCCCATCGGGTTCGGGCGTGAACGAGGTCAACGGGCATTGCGTCCGCTCGTGCCACACGGCTTCCGCCTTGTGCCCCACGATCAGCGCCCCCACCCGCCCGTCGATCTCGGGCAATACGACCTGCATGGCGAGGTCCTTGCTCGTTAGCCCGCGCGGATCGGCCTCCCACATCACCGGCGGGCGCGAGCCCTGGACGAGCTGAATCACCGGCGCATCGGTCAGCGCGAACGGATTGGCCTCCGGGGTCAGATCGTTCACCCCCAGCGCGAAGCCGGTGAGATTGAAGATCGCCGCCGGCTGCAATTGTCCCAGCGCTTCGCGCACGAACCGGGCGCAATCGGATGCCTTGAGCGATGAGACGACTATCGGCACCGGCACCAAACCCTGTGCCTCCAGCCCATCAATCAACGCCTCGAGCGTCGCCGTGCCGGCTCCTTCGAGAACGGCGCGATAGAAGAGGATAGGAATGGAGTGTCGGAGGGAGAGTGGCTTGTCTCGCGGTGCAAGCGACAAGTCCCTCTTCTCCCCTTGAGGGAGAAGAGGGACCGGCGAAGCCGGGTCGGACAAGGGGGGCGCCACGGGATCGAACGTCTCGACAATCCCCCGCCCGCGATCCCAAAACCCGAACGCGGGGAATGCCTTCGCCATCTCGGGCACCGGCCTCCCCTCCGCCAGCGCCCGAAACGCCGCCAAAATCGCATCGGCATTGTCCGGTCCGCCGGCCAGGAACAGCCGATGCAGGCTATGCCAATCGGTCTCGGCAATTGTCGAACGCCCGAGCAGCACCGGATCGGGGTTGGAATCCCCCGGCAGGAAGGCCAGCGCGATTCCCTTGCGCCGCGCCAGCATCTCGATCTCGTCGCACCCATAGGGCCAGTAAGCTGCCCCGCCGATCAGCCGGATGACGATCAGCCTGGCGTGGGAAAGCGTATCCTCGCACCAGAGATCGATCGAGAAATTGTGCGTCAGCCGCATCAGATTGGCCAGCCGCAGGCCCTCCTCGCCGGCCCGGTCCGCCGCCGCCGCCAGCATGGCCAGCTCGCTATCGGCCGAAGAGGCAAAGGCGAACGCCCCCGGCGTCTGGGCGAGGTCGATGGCCTCGCCCTCCTGCTGCAATGCTCCGGCTTGTGCGGCGAGAAGATGCATGGACTAGGCGACCTGTGCGGGCTGGAGTTGGAACGTCGCGCGGACGATGCCGTGATCGGTGGTGCCGGTTTCCCGGTGATCGTCGCGGTTCAGATGGTCATTGAGAATATCGAGCCCCTGGAACGACCAGATGCGCCGCCGCGAATTGTCGTAGAACTCCTGGCTCACCAGAATATGGTCGAGCGAGGTACGTTCGTTCTGGAAGATGTGGGTGTAATAGACATCGCGCGTCGAGCGATATTGCTGCAGCGTCTGGGCTGTATAGAGCGAGGCGTCCCCGCCGCCCGCCGAGAGCCCCAGCAGGTAACGCGGCTGGCCGGTCAAGACATTGGCGGTGTTGGACAGTGTCTCGTCGTTGATGTCGCCGAGCACGATCACCGGCATGTCGTTGCCGCGCATCCGCTCGATCAGCATCATGCGCAGCGCCGCAGCCTCCGCCGTGCGGCGGATGGTCGAAATCGCATAGCCAAGCGCGGTGGAATAGCGCGAATGGATTTCGCGCTCATACCAGCTTTCGCGGTAGATCTGGGTCGGGGATTTCGATTTGAGATGACAGACATAGACCGCGATCGGCTGCTGGGTTTCCACCGGCTGGATTGTGAAATGGAGCACCGGACGCGAGAACCTGTCGATCGAAACATCGATTTCGGGCGTCTGCGGGTCGTCTCCCTGGCTTTGCAGCCGGAAATTTTCGGGGAAATCGGCGATCCATTCGGGCTCGCCCACCAGCCATTCGGAACGTACCGCCGCCGCGCAGACGATGCCCTGCCCCTCGTGTCCCTGGGGCACCAGCGCTCTGTGACTGGTCTCCAACCCCGCCGCCATCAGCGCATCGTCGAGCGCCCCAGCATGCCAGAGTTCCTGAAAGCCGATCACGTCTGCCGCCATCACCTCGAGCGCGATGCCCAGCCATGAGATCTTTTCGTCATACTGGGCCTGGGTCCAGCCCTCGCCCTGATAGATGGGAAGGCCGGGCCTGTTGAGGTTATAGAGATTGCAGGTGGTAAAGCTGATCTGTTCGCGAGCCATGGGTCATGCTCCTACCGGTTGCGCTTGCAGACGGATTGTACCGATCCGCCCGAAAGCGAGGATAAACCGGAATCGAGGCGGTTAGCGTGACGCCCCAATCAGGCTGCCTGCATCACCTTCTGGAGGCTCGCTTCAATCTCTTCGCGCGCCAGCGGGCTTTCCCCGATCACGACGAGGCGGGTGAGTCGTTCTTCATCGGCATTCCATTCGCGGTCGAAATAGGCGTTGACCCGCGGCCCCACCGCCTGGATGGCCAGCCGCGCCTTGGCGCCGGGGATGGCGGCAAAGCCTTTGAGGCGCAGCACGTCATGGGTGGCGATGGTGTCGGCGATCGCCGCCAGCAACTGGTCGCGTCCAGGCCCGGACGGCAGCGTCACCGAAAAGGAATCGAAATCGTCGTGCTCATGGCCTTCTCCGCCGTGATCCATCTCATGATGGCTTTCGCGGCCGGAAAGGTCGTCTTCCGACCCCATCCCCAGACCCAGAAGCGCCATGGCATCCACATGCCCGTTGGCCGCCCGTACGATGGAGGTGCCCTTGCGCATATGCTCGCGCAATTCGGCTTCCACCGCCTCGAGCGCCGCGCCGTCCACAAGGTCGGTCTTATTGAGCACGATCATGTCGGCGGCCACCAACTGATCCTCGAACAATTCACCGAGCGGGGTATCGTGGTCGAGCATCTCATCGAGCCGGCGCTGGGCATCCACAGCCGCTTCATTGGCGGCGAACCGCCCCTCGGCGAGCGCTGCCGCGTCGGCGACAGTCACAACGCCGTCGATCGTCACTTCCGCCTTGATCTCGGGCCAGTTGAAGGCGCGGATAAGCGGCTGGGGCAGGGCGAGCCCCGAGGTTTCGATGACAATATGGTCGGGCCGATCGGGCCGGGCGAGAATCGCTTTCATGGTGGGAATGAAGTCGTCGGCCACCGTGCAGCAGATGCAGCCGTTCGCCAGCTCGATCATGTCCTCTTCGCGGCACGTTTCGTCACCGCACCCGGCAAGGATATCCTTGTCCACCCCGATATCGCCGAATTCGTTGATGATGAGCGCGATGCGCTTGCCCTTGGCGTGGCCGAGCAGGTGGCGCACCAGCGTCGTCTTGCCGGCGCCCAGGAACCCCGTGACCACTGTGGTCGGAATCTTAGTCTCTGTCATAGTTTAAGCCTCTTGCGCGTCCACCCGACGCGGGAATTGAGTGATGCACGAGGCTCCCGTTTGAAAGCCGCGTCCGGACGTGCTGGCAGGTCTCCTGGCTCGCCGCTCGGCCGGATCGCCTCCCCTTCCCGGCCATGTCGGCCAGTGGCGTTTCGGAGATGATCCATCGCGACTTACAGTTGCGGGGGCAGCCACGGCATTGGCCCCGTCAGGGTCGTCCGCACCGTGTTCCCTTTTGCTTCCCCTCCCGACTCTTGCAACGAAAGGGGAACCAACACGGTTTAACCTCTGACACGCCCACTAAGTTCGAGTCAATTGCATCGGGGGGCGGGCTCGCCTATCACAAAAACGGCAACGGGAGAGACGACGACCATGAAGATGCGGCGGTTGGGCAAGACGGGCCTTTGGGTTTCGGAAATCGGGCTGGGCTGCTGGCAATTGGGGGGCGATTTCGGACCGATCGAAGACACCGAGGCCTCGACCATTCTCGCCAACGCCGCCCGGCTGGGCGTCAATTTCTGGGACACCGCCGACGTCTATGGCAATGGGCTCTCCGAACACCGCATCGGCACCTTTTACGGCAAGCCCGAAGATCTGGTGGTCGCCACCAAGGTGGGCCGCTCGTCCGCGCTCTACCCGGACAAGTACACAAAGGGCGGCATCAAGGACAGCCTCGAGGAATCGGCGCGCCGGCTGCTCGTCGATACCATCGACCTTGCCCAGCTCCATTGCGTGCCGCGCGACGTGCTCGAAGCGGGCGAGATCTTTTCCTGGATGGACGAGCTTCAGGCCGAGGGCCTCGTTAAAAACTGGGGCGCCAGCGTCGAAACCATCGAAGAGGCCGAGATCTGCCTTGAGCAGGATGGGCTCTCCACCCTGCAGATCATCTTCAACGTCTTCCGCCAGGACGCCGCCGACGGGCTGCTGGAAAAGGCCAAGCAGCGCGATGTCGGTATCATCGTGCGCCTCCCCCTCGCGTCGGGCCTGCTCTCTGGCAAATACACGCGCGAGACCGAATTCTCCCCCACCGACCACCGCAGCTACAATCGCGACGGGCAGGCCTTTTCGGTCGGGGAAACCTTCGGCGGCATCCCGTTCGAAACCGGGGTCGACCTTGCCGACCAATTGCGCGGCTTCGTGCCCGAAGGTCAGCGCATGAGCCTTTTCGCCCTGCGCTGGATCTTGGATCATGACGCGGTATCCACCATCATCACCGGCGTCTCCAACCCCGAGCAGATCGGCGTCAATGCGGAAGCGAGCGACCTGCCCGAGCTTTCAAGCGAGGTGCACGCCCAGCTCGCCGAGTTCTACCGCGGCAAGGTGCGCCCGCACATCAGGGGCGAAGTTTAGAAATGATCCAATGCAGGCGGTCGTTTCAGGCACCGCTCACCTCCCCACCACCATGTCATTCCGGGATTTATTCCCGGAATCCAGCAGCAGCGCTTGCCAACGTCTCGACGGTTGCACTTTTTCTTAACATTGCGCTTGATTTTCCCCCGCTCAGGCGCACTGGATAGGCCCATGCCAGCCCGCCATCGTGGCGGGCTTTTGCGTGAGCCCCATCGATGCCCGCCACCCTTGCTGCAGCCCCTTCGCTCGCTTCCCTTTTCGCTCCCATCCTCCTGCTCATCGCCTCGAACGTCTTTATGACCTTCGCCTGGTACGGGCATCTGAAATTCCCCGCCACAGCGCTTTGGACGGTCGTGCTGGTGAGCTGGGGCATCGCCTTTTTTGAATACTGGCTCGCCGTGCCTGCCAACCGGATCGGCTATGGCGTCTACTCAGCCGCCGAACTCAAGACCATTCAGGAAGTGATCTCGCTTTCGGTCTTCGCGCTCTTTGCCATCTTCTATCTGGGCGAAAAATTCACCCTCAACCACGTCCTGGGCTTCGGCTTTATCGCCCTAGGTGCCTTCTTCATCTTCAAGGGGCCGATCCGTTAGCTCCAGCTCGGGAAAGGATCGGGCAGGCCTGCCCAGTTTTCCGGCGTGAAATTTCGGGCCGGCACGAGGCAGGCATCGAGCGCCTTGCGCAGCGCGGCCTCGTCCATGGGGTCGCAGCCGATGAAAACGATCTCCTGGCGACGGTCGCCCCAGACCGGATCGAAATAGCCCTTCATGGCCATTTGCCAATCCGGATCGTCAGGCCATCGGGCCTGTGGTACCGAGGACCACCATCGCCCCCGCTTTTGGTTGCGCACCAGCGCTCCGGCCTGGCTCACCTCGCCCACGAAATCGGGACGCGTGGCCAGCCAGAAGAACCCCTTGGCGCGCACCACGCCCGGCCAGGCCGAATTCAAAAACCTGTCGAAAAGCTGCGGCACGAACGGTCTTCGCGCACGGTAGACAAAGGATCGGATGCCGTACTCCTCGGTTTCGGGCACATGGTCGGCAAACCCGTTGAGCTCCCTGAACCAGAGCGGGTGGGTTTGCGCGCGCTCGAAATCGAACCGGCCGGTGCCCACGATGTCGCCGAGCTCAACCCTGCCATAGTCGGCCTCGACGATCCGCGCCTCGGCGTTGAGCGAGCGGATGATCTTGAGCGCGGCGTCCCGCTGCTCGGAGGTCGCCGTCGACACCTTGTTGAGCACGACCACATCGGCAAATTCGATCTGCTCGACCAGGAGATCGACCAGCGTGCGTTCGTCGCCGTCCCCCAGGCTTTCGCCGTGATCGACCAACTGGTCGTGCGAGCCATAATGGGAAAGGAGGTTGGCGGCATCGACCACCGTCACCATCGTGTCGAGCCGGGCATGGTCGGATAGGCTGCGGGCGTCTTCATCGCGAAACGCAAAGGTCGCTGCCACAGGAAGCGGTTCGGAAATGCCGGTGGATTCGATCAGCAGATAGTCGAACCGCCCCTCGAGCGCCAACCGCCGCACTTCGTTCAGAAGATCGTCGCGCAGGGTGCAGCAGATGCACCCATTGGTCATTTCAACGAGCTGCTCGTCGGTGCGCGAGAGATTGGCGCCGCCCTCGCGGATCAGTTCGGCATCGATATTGATTTCGCTCATGTCGTTGACGATCACCGCTACCTTGATGCCGGCGCGATTGGCGAGCACGTGGTTGAGCAGGGTCGTCTTGCCGGCGCCGAGAAATCCCGACAGCACGGTCACGGGAAGACGGGTATCCATGGTGTGAGACCTTGTGTGGTTAGGGCCGCCGAAGCGGCCCCCGAAGTCGTCAGTGGACAGCGCCCGAACCGCCGGCGACGACGATTTCATAGGGCAATCCGGGCACGGCGATCTCGCCCGCCGGCTCGAACGCTTGCGCGTCGACGCGGTGAATGGTGCTCTCCCTCGGGTCGGTCACCAGGATTTCATCGCCCGCCACCGCGATGCGCGGCCGCGGATCGGCCCAATGGCCGTCCATGGAATAGGGTTCGGTCAGCGTCAGCTTGCCCTCGAATTGCCCCGAAAGCGTATTGAGCCGGTGCAAATCGCCGTCCTCGGTGAAGATATAGGCATATTGCGGCCGCACGTTATCGACAGCGAAGTGAACCCGGCGCGTGGGCAAGTCGATGAGGTTGAAGCTTTCTTCCGCCGGGTCGATCACCACCACCCGGTCGGCACCGAAATTGCCCAGGAAGTACTGAATGCCGACCCCGCCCAGGAGCGTGGAAACCTTGCCCTCGGGCAGATCGTCGGCATAGGGGAGATGGCTAACCTGCGGCCCTTCGGCGCTGTCGGTGACCAGCAGCAGCCCGGTTTCGCAAGCGATGGCGAGCAGATTGCCCGAGCTTGCCTCCCCATGCAAACCGGGACATGCATGGGTTTCCCCGATCGGGTTGTCGTCACCGTCAAGGACATTGATCCCCACGGGCAGATTGGACGGGTCTTCCGGATGCGGCTCGGTGATCAGCACATGGTCGCCATAGGCCGCCGCGACCCCGTGATGGGGCGCGCTCGAAGAGACAACCCGCGGTTCATCGGTCCCGAAACCGGATTCATCGATGATCTTGGCCACTCCTTCATTGTCGAAAAACAGCGCGATCTGTCCGTGATGCTCAACGAAGTGGACCGGATAGTCACCCTCGACCGAACCGTCGATGAGGCTGGGGTCGCTGATCTCGATATCGCCGTGGTCCCCGTGATCGTCGATCACGACCCCGGTCGAGATCGCCTGCACGATATCGTTGTCGCCCTGGACGGCAAAGACGGTCTGCCCGCTCGAGGTCCCATAGAGCCGCGCCGGCCCTTCGAGCGTGAAGGCCTCGATCACTTCGCCGGCCTCGAGATCGACGACGCTGACCGTGTTCTCGGCCTGATCGGCGACGAAGGCGCGATAAAGGGTCACCTCATCGGCCAGAACCGAACCGGGCAGGGCCAGGCCGGCCAACAGCGCGGCGTGCAAGGAGATTGAACGCATTTCGTCTTCCTTTCTAAATGGTATAACATAACAAAATTTTGCAAAGCCAAGGCCAGAGGGGTCCCGGCAGCGCAGTATCTTTGGAGAAGGAGGGCGGGACGGGAGCTCACCGCAAGCTCCCGTCCCTGATGCCCCGGCCAAGCCGATCCGGCAGGCAAACCGGATCAGTCGGCGAGGCAATCTGTAAGGCTGGTCGCCATGGTTTCGATCAGCGTGAAATAGAGATCCGGTCCGTCCGCGATCTCGGCGCCGAGCGGATCGAGCGTTCCGATCCGGGCACCGGTTCCCTCGGCTACCGTTTCGATCACCTGCGGAGAAAATTGCGGTTCGGCGAACAGGCAAGCAGCGCCCGTCTCGGCCACGACGCCCTGGATTTCCGTCAGCCGGCCGGCACCGGGCGAGACTTCGGGATTGACCGTAAAGCTGCCGGTTGCTTCGATATCGAAGCGGTTCTCGAAGGCATGATAGGCATCATGGAAGACGAAGAACGGCTTGCCCCGCGCCGGCGCGATCTGTGCATCGATCTCCTGCTGGAGCTGGTCGAGACGAGCTGCCAACTCCTGGCCATTGGCATTATAGGTCTCGGCGTTGTCCGGGTCGGCCGCGATCAACGCATCGGCGATCGCCGCCACCATCAGCCGTGCATTCTGCGGATCGAGCCAGATATGGGCGTCCCCATGCTCATGGTGATGGTCGTGATCGTGCGCCTCGCCTTCGCCATGGGCGTGATCCTCGTCCCCGTGGCTATGGGGTTCGAACAGCCCGCCTTCGCGCAACGGAAGAATGGAAATCCCTTCCACCGCCATCATCTCGACTTGCGTTGCGTCCGAGGCCAACGTGTCCAGCGGCCCGGCGAGAAAGGTTTCCATGCCCTCCCCGATCCAGAAGACGATCTCGGCGCTTTCGAGCTTGGCGGCGTCTGACGGGCGCATGGAAAACCCGTGCGGGCTGGCTGCGCCCTCGATCAGCAATTGCGGCTCGCCCACGCCCTCCATGACACCGGAAACCAGCGAATGGAGCGGCTTGATGGTGGTGACCACCTGAGGCGCGGCCAGAGCCGGCGTGGCTGAAAGAAGCGCCGCGATGGCAGGCGCAAGAGCACAAAGGACTTTATTGGGCATTGTCGGAACGGCTCCGGGCAACTATGTTATGACATTACACTGCGATGTAATGCTATAACGTTGCTATCGCTGTCAATCCGCTAAACGCGCGTCCGAGCCAACTGGTTGCCCGCCTGCTGCCCGGACTCCGCAGCCAACAAGGGCTGAACAAGGCATGAAAAACTTCGTGGCGCCCCAACGCGACGATATCGTCAAGGTCCAGGGCATCGGCGTTGCCCGCGACGGCCGCTGGCTGGTGCGCGGGGTCGATATGGCCATCGCCCGCGGCGAGATCGTGACCCTGATCGGCCCCAATGGCTCGGGCAAGTCGACCACGGTGAAGACCGCGCTGGGTATCTTGAAACCCGACGAAGGCACCGTCTGGCGCGCGCCAAGACTCAAAATCGGCTATGTGCCGCAAAAAATCGCCATGGACCGCTCTCTTCCCATGACGGTCGAGCGGCTGATGGGATTGACCGGTCGGCACGGCAAGTCCGAGATCGCCGAGGCGCTTGCCATCGTCGGCATCCCCCATCTCGCCCGCGCCCAGGTCCATTCCCTCTCGGGCGGGGAATTCCAGCGCGCGCTCATCGCCCGCGCCATCATCGGCAAGCCCGATCTGCTTGTTCTCGACGAGCCCGTCCAGGGCGTCGATTTCTCCGGCGAAGTGGCCCTTTACGACCTCATCGGCACCATCCGGGACCAGACCGGCTGCGGCGTCCTGCTCATCTCCCACGATCTGCATGTGGTGATGGCCCGCACCGATACGGTGATTTGTCTCAACGGACATGTCTGCTGCCAGGGTTCGCCCGAGACCGTGGCGGCCAGCGGCGAATATGCGGCCCTGTTCGGCCCGCGCGCCGCCCAGACGCTGGCCTTCTATCGCCATGAGCACGACCACGCCCACCTTCCCGACGGATCGGTGCGCGATGCCACCGGCCAGCTTCATTTCGACCACCACGCCCATGGGCCCCATTGCGACCATGAGGGCCATAAGCATGCTTGAGAGCTTTTTCACCCGCGCGCTTCTCGCCGGCGTGGGGCTGGCGGCGGTCACCGGGCCGCTGGGCAGTTTCATCGTCTGGCGGCGCATGGCCTATTTCGGTGACACCATGGCCCATTCGGCCATTCTCGGGGTTGCCCTGGCCCTGTTCTTTTCCTTTTCCCCCATCGCGGGCGTCTTTGCCATCTCCGTGCTAATCGCCCTGCTGCTCGGTTTCCTGCAGCGCCGCGGCACGCTTTCAGCCGACTCCCTTCTCGGGCTTTTGAGCCACTCCACCCTGGCGCTGGGCCTGGTGCTGGTGTCGCTGATGCCGCATGTGCGCATCGATCTGATGGGGCTTTTGTTCGGCGACATTCTCGCCGTCTCGGTCACCGATCTGGCGCTGGTCTATGGCGGCGGCATCGCCGTCCTGGCCGTTCTGGGCTGCCTCTGGCGGCCCATGCTCGCCGGCACGGTTTCCGAGGAAATCGCCCAGGCCGAAGGGCTCAACCCCGAGCGCACACGGCTGATCTTCATGGTGCTGTTGGCCGGGCTGATCGCCATCGCCATGAAGATTCTTGGCGTGCTGCTCATCACCGCCATGCTTATCATCCCCGCCACCGCCGCTCGCCGGCTGGCCCGGACCCCCGAGCAAATGGCGCTTTATGCTGCCCTGGGCGGCGTTGCCGCCGTGCTCGCCGGCCTGTGGGCCTCGCTTCATTTCGATACGCCCTCGGGCCCCTCGATCGTGGTTGCGGCGCTCGGCGTTTTCGCCATAACCTCGATTCTGCCCATCGAAGCGTTTCCGGCTAATGCCGACTCCAATTCCGCTGCCGGATCCAAAGGAGCCGTCTCGCAATGACCGCCCATACCGATCTCACCCGCAATCAATCGCTGGTTCTCGACCGGCTGGAAAAGGCCGAAGCGCCTATGAGCGCCTACGCCCTGCTCGACCAGTTGCGCGATGAAGGCCTGCGCGCCCCGCTCCAAGTCTATCGCGCTCTCGACAAGCTCCTGGACATGGGTCTCGCCCACCGCCTGGAATCGATGAACGCCTTCGTCGCCTGTGCCCAGCCCCATTGCCACGCCTCTGGACTCATCGCCTTCGCCATCTGCGAAAAATGCGGTCAGGTCTCCGAATTCTCCGACGATGTCGTCCGCGACCGCCTCAATGCCTGGGCCGACCGCGAAGGGTTCGTCATGAAGCGCACCACAATGGAAATCCGCGGCGAATGCCGCGCCTGCGCGGCTTAACTCTGCCGCGCTGGTCACACGCGTTTTTCCAGACACACTAAGCCCGCGCGATGCCGCCCCCCGTGACACCAACCCGGGGGGATGCAGATCACAGCACCTGCCGCAGCCGAGACCGCCACCTATTCTAGGAAATAGGTAATCGTCGTCACCACCCGCACCTTCTTTTCCATTTGCTTTTCCGGCCGCTGATCGGGGATTTCCACCGCCGCCAATATCTCGAACACGCCCTGGTTCGCCGTCTGGATCGTCCCCACCTCGGCCCCGGCTTCGGCCGCGAACTGTTCGGCCGCCTCGCGCGCTCTTTGAGTGGCCTCGGCCAGCATGTCGGTCTTTAGATCGTTGAGCGCGGTAAAGATGTAGCTCGGACCTGCATTGTAGCTGTCGGAGGAAAACACCACCCCGGCGCGCAGCAGATCGCCGATATTGCGCGAGGCCGTCGCGATCGCCTCCACATCCTCAGATGTGACGATGAACTCCTCGGTCAGAACGAACCGCGCCTCGTCGGGCGTGCCCGAGGCGTTGTAGCCGGCCAGCCGGTCCTCGACGAGGATGTTCTGGACATTCATCGCATCCTCGGGAAAACCCGCGCCGGTCAGGAACTCGCGCACCGCAGCGTCGGAGGCTTCCAGTTGCGCCCGCGCATCCTCGAGCGTGGGGCCGGTGGCCACGAACTTGATCGGCCAATGGGCGATATTGGCCATCACATTGCGCTCGGACAGCCCTTTGACCGTTACCGTCCGGATCGGCTGGCGCGATTCGATCAGCGCCTGTCCGCCCAGCCAGCCGGCCAGCGCGATGCCGATGGCGATAAGAAGCGCGGCGACGGTACGCGAAAATGTGAGCATGGTTCGGTCCCCAAACAAAAAAACGCCCCCCGGCGCGAAGCCGATGGGGCGCTTCAATCGTGGCGGGTTTTGGGCGGCGCCTACGCCACCTTGGCGATATCGGGCACCGCGTCGAGCAGCATCTTGGTGTAGTCGGCCTTGGGCGCTCCGAAGATATCCTCGACCGGCCCGTTTTCGACCAGTACGCCATTGTGGAGCACGCCCACCGCGTCGGCCATCTGACGCACCACCGCCAGGTTGTGGCTGATCAGCAGATAGGTCAGCCCGAACTCCTCCTGGAGCTGGCTCATCAGTTCGAGCACCTGGGCCTGGACGGAAACGTCCAGAGCCGAGGTCGGCTCATCGCAGATGATGAATTCGGGCTGGCTCGAAAGCGCCCGGGCGATGGCAATGCGCTGGCGCTGCCCGCCCGAGAACTCGTGCGGATATTTCCGCATCGCCTCGGGGTCCAGCCGCACGCGGCGCAGAAGGTCTGCCACCCGATCGCCGATCTCGCTTCCATTGCGCGAAATCCCCAGCGCCCGCATCGGCTCGGCGATGATCTCGCCCACCCGCCAACGCGGATTGAGGCTGGCATAAGGGTCCTGGAAGATCATCTGGATTTTCGAACGCCGCTTGGCCAGGGCGTCCCTGTCGCGCCAGATGTCGGTGCCCTCGAGCTTGACCGAGCCTGCCGTGGGCTCGAGCAGTCCCACCAGCATGCGCGCGCAGGTCGATTTTCCCGATCCCGATTCCCCGACAAGGCCATAGGTCTGGCCCTTCTGGATCGAGAACGACACATCGTTGACCGCCTTGACGATCTTACGGCTGCCGCCGAACACCCGACTCAGCATCGAGGGCGAGAGGTCGAATTCCTTGGACAGTCCCTCGACAACCACCAGTGGAGCATCGGTCTTTTCCGAAGCGAAACCGCCCCCTTGCGCGGCGGCGGCGGCAAAGCGCGGATTCTGCGCCTTGATCGAGGGAATCGCCTCGATCAGCTTTTGGGTATAGGGCTCCTTGGGCCGGTGGATGATGTCGCCCACCGTTCCCGTTTCGACGATCTTGCCCTTGTTCATCACGATCATGCGGTCGGCGGCCTCGGCGATCACCCCCATATCGTGGGTAATCAGCATCACCGCCACGCCGCGTTCGGCGCACAGGCGCTTCAAAACCTTGATGATCTGTGCCTGCACCGAAACGTCGAGCGCCGATGTGGGTTCGTCGGCGATCACCAGTTCGGGCTCGGCGGCCAGCGCCAGCGAGATCACCACGCGCTGGCGCATGCCGCCCGAAAACTGGTGCGGATAGGCGTTGATGCGCTCTTCGGGATTGGGGATGCCCGCATCGGTCAAAAGCTCGATGGCGCGCTTTCTTGCCTGGTCCTGCGACATCGGCAGGTGACGGCGGATGGTCTCGATCAATTGCTCGCCCACCGTATAAAGCGGGTTGAGCGAGGTCAGCGGATCCTGGAACACCATGCCGATCCGGCGCCCGCGAATCTTGCGGTAGCCTTCCTCGTCGAGCCCGTCGATGCGCTCGCCCTTCAACTTGATTTCGGCGGCGCTCACCTCGCCGGGCCGGTCGACCAGCCCCATGATGGCGGTGCCGGTCATCGATTTGCCAGCCCCGGATTCCCCAACCACGCCCAGCACTTCGCCGGGCATGATATCGAAGGAAATCCCGTCGACCGCGGTGAAGTCGCCACGCCGCAGGTGGAAGACGACCTTGAGGTCCTTTACGGACAGAAGCGGTTCAGTCATCAGCGCAGCCTCGGGTTGAGCGCGTCGCGCAACCAGTCACCGAGCAGGTTGACCGACAGGGCAAGCAGGACAAGCGTCACGGCGGGGAAGAACAGGATCCACCATTCGCCGGAAAACAGGAATTGCTGCCCGATGCGGATCAGCGTTCCGAGCGAAGGCTGGGTCGGGGGCACGCCGACACCGAGGAAGGACAATGTCGCCTCCTCAATGATGGCGAGGGCCAGCCCGATGGTGGCGATGACCAGCACCGGCCCCACCACATTGGGCAGGATGTGACGCACCAGGATCACAATGGGATTGACCCCCATGATCCGGGCGGCGGACACATAATCCTTCTGCCGCTCGACCATGGTCGCGCCGCGCACCGTGCGGGCGAACTGAGCCCAGTTGGAAAGCCCGATGGCAAGGATCAGCACCACGAGCGCAGTGTTTTCCTGCTGGCTGGGCGGGATCAGCCCGCGCGCCACGCCAAAGATCAAAAGCGCGATAAGGATGGCCGGAAACGAAAGCTGGATATCGGCGATGCGCATGATGATGGCATCGACCAGCCCGCCGCGATAGCCGGCGACGAGCCCCAGCCCAACCCCCAGCACCATGGCGAAAATGGTGGCCGAAAGGCCGACGAACAGCGATACGCGGGAGCCGTGCAGGATGGTCGAGAGCACGTCGCGGCCCTGATGGTCGGCGCCCAGAAGGAAGTAATTGCCCGCAAAACTTTCGCTCATGGGCGGGGTGAACCCATCCATGAGATTGAGCGTGCGCGGATTGAATGGATCGTAGGGGGCGATCCAGGGCGCCAGGATGGCGGCTAGGATCAGCACCACCGCAACGATCGAGGCGACAATGGCCACCGGCGAGGTGCGGTAGGAATAAAAGATGTCGGAATCGATGATCTTGGCGAGGCGCCCTCTGGGTGCCTGGGCTGAAATTTCACTCATGGGTCAGTTCCCCCGAGCCGGGCCACCGATCCGCAGGCGCGGGTCGACGACGTAATAAAGAATATCCACGATCAGGTTGATCGCGACGAACACGAAGGCGATGAACATCAGGTATGCCGCCATCACCGGCACGTCGACGACGGCCACCGAATTGACGAACAGCGAGCCCACGCCCGGCCACTGGAATACCGTTTCGGTGACGATCGCGAAGGCGATGACCGACCCCAGTTGCAGCCCGGTAATGGTGATCACCGGCACCAAGGTGTTCTTGAGCGCATGCCCGAAATTGATGGCGCGCTTGGAGAGCCCGCGGGCCCGCGCGAACTTGATGTAATCCTGGCGCAGCACCTCCATCATCTCGGCGCGCACCAAGCGCATGATCAGCGTCATCTGAAACAGCGACAGCGTGATGGCCGGCAGGATGATCGAGCGCAGCCCGCTCTCGGTCAAAAAGCCGGTGTGCCACCAGCCCAGATCCACCACCTCGCCGCGCCCGAAGCTGGGCAGCCATTGCAGCTCGACGGCAAAGACGTAGATGAGCCCGATACCGATGAGGAAAGTGGGCAGCGACACCCCGATCAGCGAGAATGCCATGACCCCGGCGGCCGCCCAGTTCTTGGGGTTGAGGGCGGTAAACACCCCCAAGACGATCCCCAGCGTCAGGGCGATCGTGGCGGAAACCAGCGCCAATTCGATGGTGGCGGGCAGACGCGAAAGGATCAGGTCGGCCACCGGCGTCTGCAGGCGATAGGAAATGCCGAACTGGCCCTGGATGGCGTTGCCGAGGAACCGGAAATACTGCTCATAAGCCGGATCGTTAAGCCCCAGCCGCTCGCGGAGCTGCTCCTGGTCGGCGATAGAGGCTTCCTGACTGACCAGCGAAGCGACCGGATCGCCCACATAGCGGAACATGATGAAGGCGATGAGCGAAACGGCGAGCATCACCAATATGGCTTGTCCGAGCCGTTTGAGTATGAAGGCCAGCATGGTGGTCTCCGTAAAGCGCTTTCGCGGAATCGTGGGCCGGCCCCGGACGGGCGGCCTGATCAGTCGCGATCAAAGTGTATAGGAATTCGCCGCTGGAACAAACGCCAGGCCGGCGCATCAAACGAAACGCCGCGCCACAACGAGAGAGCCGTGGCGCGGCGCGTTCGGGAACCGCCGGTCTATTCGAAGGTGACCGTGGTCATGTTGGGCTGGTTTTCCGGATGCACCGCGAGGGTCATGTCGTCGCGCATCGCATAGGCCAGCACCTGGACGTGGATGGTGAGGAACAGATTATCTTCCTGCACCTGCTCCCATATATCGGCGATCACCTGGTTGCGGGCGTCGATGTCGGTCATCGTGCCCAGCGACTGGATCATCTCGTCGACCTCGGGGTTCGAATAGAGCCCGATATTGTAGGTGCCATATTCGTCGGTCTTGGTGTGGACCAGGTCGTTGAAGATATAAGCCGAGTCAAAGGTCGGCACGCCCCAGCCCAGAAGATAGAAGTCGGTCTCGTTATTGAGGATCAGCGGCGAGTGCTGGGCGATCGGGCGGGACGCGAGCGTCACGTCGATGCCGATCTGGCCGAGCATGCCAACCACGGCCTGGGAGATCGCCTCGTCATTGACGTAGCGGTCATTGGGCGTGTCCAGCGTCACCGAGAAGCCATCGGGATAGCCGGCCTCGGCCATCAGTTCGCGGGCGCGCTCCAGATCGGGCTCAGGGCAGGCATCGAGCTCTTCGGTCCAGCCGTTGACGAACGGAGGCATGTTGACACAGGTGGGGATCGACTGGCCGCGCATCACGATCTGCTGGATGGCCTGACGGTCGACGGCGAGTTGGATCGCTTCGCGCACCTGCGGGTTGGCGAAGGGGTTTTCCTCAAGGTCCGAGGAAAGCAGCGGCTCGTCGTCCATGGCGTAGCCGAAATAGATGGTGCGGTTCTCCGGGCCGGTCTCGACCTTGATGCCCTGAGTGCCCGCCAGGCGCTCGATATCCTGCACCGGCACGTCCTGGACGAGATCGACTTCGCCCGACAGCAGCGCGGCAACCCGGGTCGCATCGTCGGCGATCGGGGTATAGATAATCTCGGTCACCGCCGGGGCTTCGCCCCACCAGTTCTCGTTGAGCGTCAGGACCGAACGCACGTCCGGATCGCGCTCGGCGAGCACGTAGGGGCCGGTGCCGTTGGTGTTGCGCACGGCATAATTGTCTTCACCAGCGCCAAAATCCTGGACTTCCTGCAGGTCGTGTTCTTCCGACCAGCCGGCATCCATGATGAAGGTGTTGGTGACGTTGTTGGGATAGAGCGGGGAGGGACCGGCCATCTGGAATTCGACTGTGTAGTCGTCCACGGCGGTGACGCTCTCGACGTCAGCATGGAGCTGACGCATGTTGGAATTCTCGCTCTTGGCGCGCTCGATTGAGAACACCACGTCCTCGGCGGTGAACTCCTGGCCTTCGTGGAAAGTCACCCCTTCGCGCAGCTCGAACACCCATACGGTCTCGTCGCCTTCCTTGACGTACCAGTCGGTCGCCAGGCGAGGCTGGAGGTTGCCTTCCACGTCGCGGTCGAGCAGCGTTTCGTAGATATGGTGATTGAAGGTGTGGGTCGTGCCCTGGTTCTGGGAGTGCGGGTCGAGCGTGAGCGCGTCCGAATTGCGGGCCCAGCGGAGCGTTTCCGCGCTGGCTGCCCCCACGAGCATGGAGGAGGCCAGAAGGGCCGCCGCGATGCCGGTAAGCTTATTTCGCATATTGAATTCCCCTTGAAAATGAAATCACCACCGGTGGCGTTGCCGGCCACCGGTGGTGAATGCCATCAAACAGAACGCGCCCACCCCCGCTGAGCAGGCACGAAATACTGACGCTCGGGTCTAATATGTCGAAACTGCACGGCCGGACGAATGAACACTCTCTGTTGATCTTCTTGTGCAGGGATTATCGTTTTGCATGATGATCCCTCCCTGCGACTTGGGGCCAGCAACGCTAAGCGCGCTGCGCGCCGAGACGGCAACAAAGCGTCTTTTGTTTGATCGCGCAATGGGTAAGTCCGGAACGTTTGCGTCAACTTTATTGACCTTTCTTGACCGCTTGGTCAAAAAATGGCCAAATTCCGGGGCGTTTGAGCGTACTTACCGGTACGATGCGCGGAAATTGTTGGCAAAAATTTTTTGTGCCCTCCTGTTGCGCAAGCCGTCCGGGCGGCGAAAACCCCGACCTGAGGGTGAATCAGAGGCTAATCGCCATGGATGGCGCGGCTGTCGGCGGGCGCCTCGTCCCGTTCGGTCTTGCCATAATCGCGCAGCACATGCGCCACCCGGAGCCGATAGCCGGCAAAAACCCGTTCCCGTCCCGCCTTCTGGGCCTGCCGGTGCTCCTCGGTGTTGCGCCAGGCCGCCACCGCCGCCTCGCTTTCGAAGAACGACAGCGACAGCACCTTGCCCGGCGTCGAAAGGCTCTCGAATCGCTCGACCGAGATGAACCCCTCTATGGTTTCGAGTCGCGGCCGCAGCGTTGCGGCGATATCGAGATATTGGTCCCGGCGTCCGGCCTGAGGCTCCATTTCAAAGATGACGGCGATCATTGGTCGACTCGCCGCAAAAACGTCCGGTCTTCGCGCCGGATGAACCCCTCGCGCATGGCGAAGGCGTAGTTCTCCCGCCCCAACGGGTCCTGCGCCAGCCGGGCGCGATAGGCTTCGTATGCGGCAAGGCTCTCGATATCGTAGATGCCATAAGCGAGCGTCGCCGACCCCTCATGGGGCGCGAAATAACCGGTCAGCTCCGCACCACAGCGCGGAATGGCCTGGCCCCAATTGCGGGCATAGGCGGCAAACATCTCCGTTTTGGTCGGCTCGATCTCATAGCGGATCACGCAGGTCAGCATAGTTTTGGCTCCTCTGGTTGCGTCCCCTTCTATCACCTTGCACAGCGCCCATGCTTCGGCTAGCATCGAACTATGAAGGAAGGTCCCGACATCACCCATGCCGCAGCGCTCATCGGGGAACCGGCCCGCGCCAACATGCTTGTCGCCCTGATGAGCGGCAAAGCGCTGACCGCAACCGAGCTCGCCTCGGAAGCGGGCATCACGCTGCAAACCGCCAGCGCCCATCTGGGCAAGCTGCGCGAAGGCGGTATGCTGGTCATGCGCCGACAGGGGCGGCATCGCTATTTCGCCCTGGCCAGTTCCGATGTGGCGAGCGCGCTCGAAACGCTCATGGGCCTTGCCGCCCGCTCCGGCCATCTGCGCACCCGCACCGGCCCTGCCGACACCGCCCTGCGCACCGCGCGGGTCTGCTACAACCATCTGGCCGGCGATCTGGGCGTGCAGATGTTCGAAAGCCTTCGCGCCCGGCAGGTGCTCGAACTCTCCGCTGGTGGTTTGGGCGTCTCGCCACAAGGGGTTTCGTTCCTTGAATCCTTCGGCATCGATCTTGTCGCGCTCGGTCGCGCGCGCGGCGCGCTTTGCCGCGAATGCCTCGACTGGAGCGAGCGCCGCTCGCATCTGGCCGGCAGCCTTGGCCGCGCCCTGTTTTCCCGCATCGAAGCCCTGGGCTGGGCCCGGCGCGACGCCAAAAGCCGCGCCGTGCTCTTTACCCCCGAGGGGCTCGAACATTTCCATTCCACCTTTCCGCCGCGCCGGGATTGACCGGCCCGCCCCTCCTCCTGCCCCTCCAGTGTAAAAAGGAGCTTCCCATGCCCCTCCGCCGCCTCGGCCAAACGTCCATTTCCATCGAACCGCTGGTTCTGGGCGGCAATGTCTTCGGCTGGACGCTGGATGAAGCGCAGAGCTTTGCGGTGCTCGACGCCTATGCCGGGGAGGGTTTCACGATGATCGACACCGCCGATTCCTATTCCAAATGGGTGCCGGGCAATCCGGGCGGCGTTTCGGAAACCATCATCGGCAACTGGCTCAAATCACGCGGCAACCGCCACAAGATGGCCATCGCCACCAAGGTCGGCACACGTCTCGACCGGGACGAGAAGGATCTTTCGGCCGCCTATGTCGAACAGGCCTGCGAAGCCTCGCTGCGCCGGCTCGGCGTCGATCACATCGATCTCTATTTCGCCCATTGGCCCGACCCCGAGGTCACCCATGAAGAAACGTTGCGCGCCTTCGAAAAGCTGATCGAGAGTGGCAAGGTCGGCCATATCGGCTGCTCGAACTACGATGCGCCCCTGCTCTCGGCAGCGCTCGAGGTCTCGGCCAGCGAAAGCCTGCCGCGCTATCGGGTGCTGGAAAACGAATACAATCTCTATTCGCGCGAGAGCTTCGAGGGTGAGGTGCAGGAACTGGTGCTGGCCGAAAAGATCGGGGTGATCGTCTATTACGGCCTCGCCTCGGGGTTCCTCACCGGCAAATACCGCAGCGAGGCCGATTTCGACAAATCCCAGCGCGGCGGTGCGATGGGCAAATATCTCAACGACAAGGGCTTTGCCATCCTTGCCGCCATGGACAAGGTGGCAGGGGAGACCGGCGCCAGCCATGCGGAAATCGCACTCGCCTGGCTCGCCGCCCAGCCCGGGGTTACCGCACCCATTGCCTCGGCGACTTCGGTCGAGCAGGTGGAAAGCCTCGCCCGCGGCGCCCGGCTCGAGCTCACCGCCGACCAGATCCAAGCGCTCTCCGCTGCCGGCCGCTAGAGCATCCGGTTTCCGGCAACGCGCGGCGGTCGTTCGGCCCAGCCGCCCACAATCCTAGGCTGTCATTCCGGGACTTGCTCCCGAAATCCAACGCGGCACCAGCCAAGCGTCCAGGCACCGATATCAACCCGCCGCCGGTTCCCAAAGCTCGATCGGATTGCCCTCCGGATCATGGATGCGCGCAAAGCGGCCGGTCTCGGGCGTATCCCACTCGGCCCGCGTCTCGATGGCGATCCCGGCCGCGGCAAGCTCGTCCATGAGCGCTGTAAGATCGTCAACGCGGAAATTGATCATCCACTGCTTGTCCGGCGGGAAATAATCGGTATCCCGCCGGAACGGGGCAAAAACGGTCATTCCCGCCTCCTGCTCCCAAAAGCCCGTGACACCCAGATGGGTTTCATACCATCTGGCCAGCGCCTCGGTGTCGCCGGCGCGAAAGAACACGCCTCCCATTCCCGTCGCCCGCGCCATGGCGCCCTCCTTTCGAACTCCCGCCTGATCGCACCCAACGCGAAACCTCGACGAAAGGTCAAGTAGTATAGTCCTTGCGCCCATTTGCCGCGGCAATTATGACAGGACTGCCGTGGTTGCCTCACCTCTTTCGAAAGGAGCGCGCGTTTCCGTGTCGATGATCTCGCAGAAAGCCCGCTACGCGTTGCGTGCGCTCGTGGCGCTCACCCGCGCCGGCGAGGGCGAAAGCCTGATGATCTCGGAAATCGCCGCCGACCAGGACATCCCGAAAAAATTCCTCGAACAGATCCTGCTCGAACTCAAGCGCAACGGCATCGTCATGTCCAAGCGCGGCAAGTCGGGCGGCTATCTGCTGCTCAAGGCCCCCGGCCAGACCAGCTTCGGGGAGGTCTTGCGCATCATCGACGGCCCCATCGCTCCGCTGCCGTGCCTGTCGAAAATCGCCTATCGCCGCTGCATCGATTGCAAGAGCGAGGCCGATTGCGAAATCCGCCACGTCTTCTCCAAGGTCACCGACGCCACCCGCGCCGTCCTCGACCGCACGACCCTCGCCGACGCCGTCAGCGAAATGGACGTGCTGGACCGGGCAGTGAGCGCGTGAAATGCCGTTGAGAGGACAACTCGGGCAGCGCTTAAGCAGGAGCACTGGCACCGCAAGGAGAGCCCCTTCTCCCCTGGTGGGAGAAGGGCCGGGGATGAGGGGGCGCTGAGCCAGCACGATCCCCACCGTCAGCGGCCTACCCCACCACCCTCTCGCCCTTCACCCAAACACCTGCCACCTCGACCCCATCGGACAGGTGCACCATCGACGCCGCTGCGCCGGCGCCCAGATGCCCCATCGCGCCGGCGCCTATCGCCTGCGCCGGATAAAGCGATGCCATCCTGAGCACTTCGTCGAGCGGCAATCCCAGGGTGCGGTACATGTACCGCACCGCCTCGATCATGGTGAGATCGGCACCCGCCAATGTCCCATCGGCCAGCCGCAAGGCCCCATCGGCCCGCGCGATCCAGCGGCCGTTAAGAGTAAATCCGTCCATATCGGTCCCCATGGGCGACATGGCGTCGGTCACGAGGAAAATCCTGCCCGGCTCGGTCTTGGCCCGCAGCGCCACTCCGATGCTGGTCGGATCGACATGGATACCGTCGGCGATCAGTCCCGCCCAGACTCCCTGGCTGAGCGCCGCGCCCACCAGCCCCGGCTCGCGATTTCCCAATTGGCTCATGGCGTTGAACAGATGCGTCACCATCGAAGCGCCCGCTTCAAAAGCGGCCACCGCGCCCGCGTGTCCGGTATCGGAATGGCCCAGCGAGACCGTCACCCCGCCCGCAGCAAGCCGGGCGATCTGATCGGGCGCAACCGATTCCACCGCCACGGTGGTGAGCAGCGCCGGCATTTTCGCCCGCGCGTCGAGCAGGGCCGCGAGATCGGCCTCCTCCATGGGCCGGATATAATCGGGATTGTGCGCACCCTTGCGCGCCACGGAAAGATGCGGCCCCTCGATATGGAGCCCGGCAAAACCTTTGACGCCCGCCGCATGGGCCGCGATACCCGCATCGAGCGCCTCGCGCGTCACTTCCCGCGTATCGGTCACCAGCGTCGGCAACAGCGCCGTGGTGCCGAACTGGAAATTGGCGGCGCAAAGCGTTTCCAGCCCCTCGACGGTGCGGTCCTCGTTGAACAGCACCCCGCCCGCGCCGTTGACCTGCAGGTCGATAAAGCCGGGCACCAGCATGCCGCCGGACAATTCGATCCGATCGGCGTCAGCCGGAACATCGGCCAAGGGCGCGATGCCCTTTACGACGCCATCGGCGACGAGCAGCGCCCGCCCCTCGTGCCAGGCTTCTCCATCAAAGATCGGCGCGCCGGAAATCGATTGCGTCATAGCGTTGCCGTCACTTTGCGCAGATGGGGAGGCTCGTCGGGGTTGAACCCGCGCCGCCGGGCGAGCGCTTCGATGAAGCCATAGAACGAAACCACCAGCGCGATCGGATCGGTCAGCGGATGCCCAGTGCGCGCCACCGGCAGGGCCGTTCCGGCCCCCGGTTCGGGATCGGTGACAAACACCGTGCCCCCCTGCTGCGCCAGCCGCGAACAGGTTTCGAGGATCGAAGGCCGCGCCTTGTCGGCCACCGAAAGCGCCAGCACCGGAAAGCCGCGCTCGACGATCGCCGCCGGCCCGTGCAGCACTTCGGCTGTCGAATAGGCTTCGGCATGAAGCCCCGAGGTTTCCTTGAACTTCAAAGCCGCTTCGCTGGCGATCGCCGCCCCCGGCCCGCGCCCGAGCACATAGAGGGAGCTGACGTCCGCCGTCGCCTCCACCAGCGCCGACCAATCGCATGCGAGCGCATTGTCCAGCGCCTCGGGCAAGGCATCGAGCACCCGGATCAGCCGCTCGTCCCCGCTCCAGCCGGCAACGATCGCCAGCCCGGCCACCGTCGATGTCACGAAGGTCTTGGTGGCGGCCACCGAGTGTTCCGCTCCCGCGCAGATGTCCACCACATGATTGGCCGCTTTGGCCAGGGGCGAGTCCACCGAATTGGTGATGGCGATCGCCGTCGCCCCCGAGCGCCGCGCGCTCGAGAGCATGGCGACGATATCAGGGCTTTTCCCCGATTGGGAAATCCCGATCGCCCCGGCCCGGTCCAGCTTGAGATCGACCCTGTAGATCGAGGCGACCGAGGGCCCGACCGAAGCCACCGGCACCCCGGTCGCCAGTTCGCACGCATATTTGAAATAGGTCGCTGCATGATCCGAGGACCCGCGCGCCACGGTCACGATCACATTGGGATCGGCGGATTTGAGCGCCTTGGCCGCCGCATCGAGCGCACCGCGTCCGTCGGTCAGGAGCCGTTCGACGGCCTTGGGGATCTCGGCCACTTCGCGCTTCATGTGGGTGGTCTGGGTCATGCGGGCGATCAGTCCTTCATTAGATGCGCAGTTCGGCAACGAAGTCGTAGGCGTCGCCGCGATAGATGGAGCGGGTGAATTCCACGATTCTCCCCGACGCCAGATAGGAGGTGCGCTCGATCTTGAGGCTGGCCGCCCCTGCCGCCACGTCGAGCAGATCGGCGTCCTGGCGTCCGAGATTGACCGCGGCGATGCGCTGGATGGCGCGCACCGGGCGATTGCCGGTCTTTTCCAGATGCGCGTAAAGCGAGGCCTCGATCCTGTCGGGGTCGGGCAGGATCGAGGCGGCGAGCGAAGCGCGCTCGATGGCCAGCGGATTGCCGTCGGCCATGCGCAGCCGGTTGACCCGCGCCACCTTCTCCTCGGCCCCCAGGCCCAGCACCACAGCTTCCTGCGGGGAGGGATCGTAAAGCCCGCGGTCGAGCCATTGATTGGTCATCGTCCGGCCCCGCCGCGCCATGTCCTCGGTGAATGAGGTGAGGCTGGAAAGCGGCTGCTCGACGCGTTCGATGCGCGGGGCAACGAAGGTCCCCGAGCCATGGCGCTGGATCAGAATCCCGTCGGCCACCAGGTTCTGCACCGCCTTGCGCACCGTCACCCGGGAAACGTCGGCGGTCGCGGCGATATCGCGCTCCGAAGGCAGCGCGTCGCCGGGATTGATGAGCCCGGATCTGACCGCATCCTCGATCGAGCGGCGCAATTTGAGATAGAGCGGCCCGCCGCCCGGCGCTGCGGCGGTCTGCCGGAAAATGTCCTCGATGCTCAGAGTCATCGCCCGCTCCCCGCCCCGCGTCATGACGAAGCGCTCCTGTGATCTACATAATACCAATATCAGGCCATTGGAAAAGCCATGAGAACGGAAAATTCGCAAAAGACGGAAAAAGCGGCTGAAATCCTAGAACTATCGGACCCTCCCCGTCTGCGATCATCACAAAATCGTAACACACCACTGGACAAGTGGTATTTTTTTGGCATTATCGAGGTGTCAGGAGGAATTGCATGAAGCGTAGGGGTGACATGCAGATCGGAACAGCGGCGCGGGACATCCGGCCATGAGCGCGCTTGCGTCCACGGAAGCCGCCGATCCGCGCTATGCCGGGCTCGATGCCTGGGAGGATGAAGTAATCCTCTCGGCCCTGCTCGACGGCCAGAAGCGTGGCCTCGACGCCGTCACCACCGTCATTCCCGACATCGCCAGGGCGGCCGAACTCGCCGTCGCCGCGCTCAGGGCCGGCGGGCGCCTCGTCTATCTCGGCGCCGGCAGCCCCGGCCTCATCGCCCTATCGGACGCGCTCGAAATCCCCCAGACCTATGGCATCGCGCGCGATCGTATCGTGATCCTCATGGCTGGCGGCCAGGCGATGACCGAAGAACTGCTCGGCGGGCCCGAAGACGACGCCGAAGCGGGCGCAGCCGATATCGCCCGCGCCGGCGTCGGCCCCAACGATTTCGTCATCTGCCTGTCGGCCAGCGGCACCACCCGCTATACCGTTGCCGGCCTTCTCGCCGCCAAGGCCGCCGGTGCCAGAACCGCCGGCATCGCCGGCAACCCCAATACGCCGCTCCTCGACCAGGCCGATGTCGCGATCCTTCTTTCCACCGGCGCGGAAGTGATTTCTGGCTCCACGCGCATGGCGGCGGGCACGGCGCAAAAAGCCACCCTCAACATGATCTCCACCCTGATCGGGGTGCGCATGGGGCATGTCCACGACAATCTCATGGTCAACGTCACCGCCGACAACGCCAAGCTCGTCCTGCGCGCCACTGGCATCGTCGCGCGCGTCACCGGCGTCGACCCAGATGTCGCCGCAGACGCGCTGCGCGTCGCCGGCAATGAAGTCAAACCCGCGATCCTTCTGGCCGCGGGCGCCAAGAATCCGGCCGAGGCGCGAGACCTGCTCTTGCGATCGGGCGGTGTCGTGCGCGCGGCGCTGGCCCTTATGGGCCAGGCCTAGCCCGGCAACAAAAGGAAGTCCCCCATCCGGTGCGCCGGATGGGACAACAAAGAGAGGAAGCATCATGATTTCGAAATCGAAACTGCTCAGCGGCAGTGCCGGGGTCGTTCTTGCGCTCGCGGCCACCCCGCTCCTGGCGCAGGAAACCACCCTCGTCATCGAAAGCTGGCGCAATGACGATCTGACCATCTGGCAGCAAACCCTGATCCCGGCCTTCGAGGCCGCCCATCCCGAGATCAACGTCGAATTCCAGCCCACCGCGCCGACCGAATACAACGCGGCGCTCAACGCCAAGCTCGAAGCGGGCTCGGCCGGCGACATCATCACCTGCCGCCCGTTCGATGCCTCGCTGGCCCTCTTCCAGGACGGGCACCTGGCCGATCTCACCGATCTTGAAGGCATGGCAAATTTCTCCGACGTCGCCAAATCGGCTTGGTCGACCGACGATGGCAGCCAGACCTTCTGCGTTCCCATGGCCTCGGTGATCCATGGCTTTATCTACAACGCCGATGCCTTCGCCGAACTGGGCCTCGAAGAGCCGACGACGGAGGAAGAATTCTTCGCCGTGCTCGACGCCATCCAGGAGGACGGCACCTATATCCCGCTCGCCATCGGCGCCGTCGATCAGTGGGAAGCGGCCTCCATGGGCTATCACAATATCGGCCCGGCCTATTGGGCGGGCGAGGAAGGCCGTCAGGCGCTGATCGCCGGCGAGGCCAAGTTCACCGATGAGGAATGGGTCAAGCCCCTCGAAGTTCTCGCCCGCTGGGGCGAATATGCCGGCGAGGGTTACCAGGCCCAAACCTATCCCGACAGCCAGAACCTCTTCACCCTCGGCCGCGCCGCCATCTTCCCGGCCGGCTCGTGGGAGATCGCGCTGTTTGAGGAACAGGCCGATTTCGCCATGGGCGCCTTCCCCCCGCCGGTCCCGGCCGAGGGTGACACCTGCTACATCTCGGACCACACCGATATCGGCATCGGCCTGAACGCCGCCAGCCCCAACGCCGAAGCGGGCCGCACCTTCCTCAACTGGGTGGCTTCGGCCGAATTCGCCGAGCTCTATTCCAACGCCCTACCCGGCTTCTTCGCGCTGTCGAACGAACCGGTGACGCTGGAAAACGAACTCGCCAACGAATTCGTCTCCTGGCGCGAAAACTGTGAATCGACCATCCGGCCGACCTACCAAATCCTTTCGCGCGGCACGCCGAACCTTGAGAACGACAACTGGCTGCACGCCTCCAACGTGCTCGCCGGCACCGAAACCCCTGCCGACGCCGCCGCGGCGATCCAGGAAGGTCTCGATAGCTGGTACACGCCCGGCATGTACGAGGAGTAGGCGCGCCTCCGGCGCCCCCCTCTCCGGCCTGCCGGCCACCCTCTCCCCAAAGGGGCGAGGGTTGCTCCTATCCCAGCGCGCGGAAAAGAACCTGAACTGCCACACCCACAGTTCCCTCTCCCCGCTGGGGAGAAGGCCAGGGTGAGGGGATCGTTCAAAAAACTCCGGGCGGCGCCAGCCGCCCGTCCTTACCACGAGGGAAACCAACCGACATGGCGGCAACCACCGAGCACAAGCCCCCGCGCCGCTGGCATATCGCGGTATTCCTCGCGCCCGCGGTGCTCGTCTACACCGCCATCATGATCATTCCGCTGTTCTCGACCCTTTTCCAATCGCTCTTCGGCCCGGTCGACGGCGAGCGCGCCTTCGTGGGCCTCAGAAATTTCCAGACCCTGTTCTTCGATCCGCGCTGGGCCGCTTCGTTCTGGAACGCGCTCTACAACAATTTCTGGTTCTTCTTCATCCATATGGTGGTCCAGAACCCCATCGGCGTCCTTCTGGCCGCCATCCTCTCCAACCCCAACCTGCGCCTCAGGGGTTTCTACCGCACCGCCATCTTCATCCCCACCATCCTCTCCTTCGTGATCGTGGGCTTTGCCTGGCAGTTGATCCTCTCCCCGCTCTGGGGCATCGCGCCCAACATGCTCGACGCCATCGGCCTGCGCTTCCTTTTCGCCCCCTGGCTCGGACAGGAAGGCGCCGCATTGACCACTCTCGCGCTGGTCTCGGTCTGGCAGTTCGTGGGCATCCCCATGATGCTCATTTACGCCGCCCTGCTCTCGATCCCCGACGAGGTGATCGAAGCGGCCGAGATCGATGGCGTCACCGGCGCCAAACAGTTCTTCAAGATTCAGCTTCCGCTGATCCTGCCCACCATTGGCATCATCTCGATCCTCACCTTCGTGGGCAATTTCAACGCCTTTGACCTCATCTACGTGACGCAAGGCGCCCAGGCCGGCCCCAATTTCTCCACCGACATATTGGGGACGCTGCTCTACCGCACCTTCTTCGGCTTCCAGCTCCAGCAGGGCGACGTCAATATGGGCTCGACCATCGCCACCATGATGTTCCTGATCATCCTGGTCGGGGTCTGCATCTATCTCTTCGGCATCCAGACCCGCATGCGGAGGTATCAGTTCTGATGGCTTCTACCGCCCGCACCTCGCTGCCGCGCACCATCGCCGCCCACGCCGTACTGCTCGCCTATACGGTGATCGCGCTGTTCCCGGTGTTCGTGATCGTCATCAACGCCTTCAAGGCGCGCCGCGACATCTTCAACGACCCCCTGGCCCTCCCCAATGCCGAAAGCTTCTCGCTGGTCGGCTTTGAAACCGTCACCAGCCAGGGCGATTTCCTGCTCTATTTCCAGAACTCGCTGATCGTCACCATCGTGTCGCTCGCCTGCGTCCTGCTGTTCGGAGCCATGGCCGCCTTCGCGCTTTCCGAATACCGTTTCAAGGGCAATCCCTTGATGGGACTCTATCTCGCGCTCGGCATCATGATCCCCATCCGCCTGGGCACCGTCGCCATCCTGCAGATGATGGTGGCTTCCGGGCTGGTCAACACATTGACCGCGCTGATCCTGGTCTACACCGCGCAAGGGCTTCCGCTCGCCATCTTCATCCTTTCGGAATTCATGCGCACGGTTTCGAGCGATCTCAAAAACGCCGGCCGCGTCGATGGGCTCTCCGAATACCGCATCTTTTTCACCCTGGTCCTGCCCCTGGTCCGCCCGGCCATGGCGACGGTCGCGGTCTTTACGATGATCCCCATCTGGAACGATCTCTGGTTCCCGCTGATCCTCGCCCCCGCCGAAGCCACCAAGACCGTGACCCTGGGCGCGCAGGTCTTCATCGGCCAGTTCGTCACCAATTGGAACGCGGTGCTGGCCGCGCTGACCCTCGCCATAGTGCCGGTGCTGATCCTCTATCTCATCTTCTCGCGGCAGCTGATCCGCGGCATCACCTCGGGAGCCGTCAAATGACCATCCGCGTCCTCGTCGCGGGCCTCGGCAATATGGGCCGAGCCCACGCCATGGCCTATCACAACCGCCCCGGCTACGAGATCGTGGGGCTGGTGACCCGCGGCATCGCGCCAGTGCCCGCGGGCCTGGAATCCTATCCCCACTTCACCGATTTCGCCGAGGCGCTCGCCGCTACCAGCCCTGACCTGGCTTCGATCAACACCTATTCGGATACCCACGCCGACTACGCCGTCGCGGCGATGGAACAGGGCGCGCATGTGTTCATCGAAAAGCCCCTGGCCACCACCGTCGCCGATGCCGAACGGGTCGTCGAAACGGCCAAGCGCCTCAATAAAAAGCTCGTCGTCGGCTACATTCTCCGCCACCACCCCTCATGGATGCGCCTGATCGCGGAGGCGCGAAAACTCGGCGGCCCCTACGTCTTCCGCATGAACCTCAACCAGCAATCGGCCGGCCGCTTCTGGCAGACCCACAAGACGCTGATGGAGACCACCTCCCCCATCGTCGATTGCGGCGTCCATTATGTCGACGTCATGTGCCAGATCACCGACGCCAAACCCGTCCAGGTGCGCGGCATGGGCGTGCGGCTCACCGACGATATCGCCCCAGAGATGTATAATTACGGCCATCTGCAGGTGCTGTTCGATGACGGGTCGGTGGGCTGGTACGAGGCCGCCTGGGGCCCGATGATCTCGGAAACCGCGTTCTTCGTCAAAGACATCATGACGCCGAAAGGCTCGGTTTCGATCGTCATGGACGAGGGCGCGAAATCGTCGGACCACGAAACCCACACCAAGACCGATCGCATCCGCATTCACCGCGCCGACCTTTCCGGCGCCGGCGAATTCATCCACGAGGACGAGATGCTCTCCATGGAAGGCGAGCCCGGCCACGACGCTCTTTGCGCCGCCGAACAGGCTTACGTCCACCGCGCCATCACCGAGGACGTCGACCTTTCCCGCCACATGCAGGACGCCATCCAATCCCTGCGCATCTGCCTCGCCGCCGACGAGTCCGTGCGCACCGGCAAGCCGGTGGATCTGTGATGGCGAAACCGATTGGCGTTTGCGCCCTTGGCGCCCCCCTCACCCTCCCCCTCTCCCACCAGGGGAGAGGGGTATCCTTTGTCGCCGCACCCATCCGATATCCACGCGCGATAAGGGGCGCTATCGAGGCTGCCCCACCCCCATATCCCCTTCCCCCCCTGGTGGGAGAAAGTGCCCCGAAGGGGCGGATGAAGGGGGCGCCAAGGGCGACAGCTTTTATAAGAGGACACACTAAATGACCGCCCTCGAACTCAAATCGATCAAGAAAACCTTTGGCTCCACCGACGTCCTCCACGGCATCGATCTGTCCGTCGAGGACGGCGAATTCGTGATCTTCGTCGGTCCTTCGGGCTGCGGAAAATCGACTCTCTTGCGCATCATCGCCGGGCTTGAGGACGCGACCTCAGGCACCGTCGAAATCGCCGGCGCCGTCGTCAACGGCACCCCGCCCGCCAAGCGCGGCATCGCCATGGTGTTCCAGAGCTACGCGCTCTATCCGCACCTGACCGTCAAGGGCAACATGTCCCTGGCCATGAAGCAGGAAGGCGCCGCCAAGTCCGAAATCGATGATCGGGTGGATGTAGCGAGCAAAATGCTCGGCCTCGATCCGCTCCTTGAGCGCCGCCCCGCCGAGCTTTCGGGCGGCCAGCGCCAGCGCGTCGCCATCGGCCGTGCCGTGGTGCGCAAGCCCAAGCTCTTCCTGTTCGACGAGCCCCTCTCCAATCTCGACGCGGCGCTGCGCGTCAACACGCGGCTCGAAATCGCCCGCCTGCATCGCGAACTTGCCGCCACCATGGTCTATGTCACCCACGACCAGGTCGAGGCCATGACGCTCGCCGACAAGATCGTCGTGATGAACGCGGGCCGCATCGAGCAGGTCGGCACCCCCATGGAGCTCTACAACAGCCCCGCCAACACCTTCGTCGCCGGTTTCATCGGCTCGCCGCAGATGAACTTTATCGACGCCGCCGCCCTGGGCGAAAAATCCGCCAAAACCCTCGGCATCCGCCCCGAGCACATCGGTGTCTCGGAAACCTCTGGCGATCTTTCCTGCGAAGTCGTCCACATCGAACAGCTCGGCGCCGACACCAATCTCTACCTTTCCAACGAAAAGGTCGGCCTCCTCACCGCCCGCCTTTTCGGCGAACACCATTTCGCCCCCGGCTCGAACGTCTTCGTCACCTTCGACAAAGCCAAACAGCACCTCTTCGACGCCGACGGGAGGGCCATCCGGTAGAGGCAGCGAGCCCACGTCCGAAGCGTAAGCGGAGGCCCGCAGCTACTACCCTCCGCGGCAGCCCTGCGGATTGTCGATCACGCCCGACAATGACGAGTTGATACGGTAACGGCGACGAAACCAGCTCCTCTGGCTGCAGTTTCGCCCCACCTCGCCTCCTCGTCCACCGTGTCACCCCCCGGGGGCAGGTATGCGCGCCGCTATCGGCCCCTTCCCCAGCACCTCCCCTTCGTCGTCTTCGGGCTTGACCCGGAGACCCGCAAGACATCCGCGCAGTTCGGAAGATTTGTGTGTCGCAGCGCCCCCTACACCGCCTTCAAAAACGCCCGCGACCGATCGAGGCACAGCCGCGCCGCCGCCTCGTCGTAATCCTCCAGCGCAGGATCGAGAAAATAGTGCCCCACCTCCGGGTAGCGGTAGAGTTCCAGCTCCGCCTCCCCGGCCTTTTCCTCCCAATCGGCGAAATAGTCCTCATCGTCGAACGGATCGGGTTCGGCCACATGCGCCGAAACCGGCAATCCGGGGCGCGGCGCCGCCTCCCAGGGCGCGACCCCGGCAAAAAACAACACCCCCTTGGTCCGGGACCGCCGCGCGCAATAGCGGCTCGCGAGCATCGTGCCGAACGAGACGCCGGCCAGCACCGCGTCCTCGGGCACGTCCTTCATCGCCGCCTCGGCACGCGCAGCAATTGCCTCCTCCCCGATTTCGCGGTGCAGCGCAAACCCCGCATCGTAATCGTCCGAAGCCTGCCCGCCATAGAGGTCGGGCAGCGTCACACTGTGCCCATCCGCCTCGAACACGGCGGCGATTTCTCCCTCGATCGGCCGCAGGCCGAGCACCGAATGAAACAGGACGATATGGACCATTGCCGAAACGCTCCCTTTTCTCAGGTCTCCCTCTCAAGGCATGGGACGCCCATCGCGTTCCAAGGATCAGCCGCCTTTGGTGATCGCCTCGAGCTCGGCCCGATGCTCCTGCATGCGCAGGAACACCGCATAATCGCGGTCATAGAGCGCCTTGACCGAGGGGCCGGGCGCGCGCGCATCCGTCCCGTTCCGCATTGCCCGCGCCGCTTGCGCGGGGCCGGGATAAATCCCGGCCGCGCTCGCCGCCGCCATGGCCGCGCCCAGCAGCATGGCGTCGCCCCCCGAAAGCCGGCGCACCGCGCAACCGGTCGCATCGGCGTAAAGCCCGATCAGCAGTCGATTGCGCGTATGCCCGCCCGCCACATGCAGCGTATCGATGGCATAGCCCTTGGCGTTGAGGGTTTGCAGAATCTGCCGCACGCCCAGCGCCAGCCCCACCATTGTGCGCCAATAAAGCCGCGCCAGCCCGTCCAGCGAGCCATCCAGCGTGAGCCCCGAAATCACCCCCAGCGCGTGGGGATCGGCGAGAGGCGAGCGGTTGCCGTGGAAATCGGGCAGCACATGCAGCCGGGGCGCAAGCTCGGGCTCGTCCTGCCGCAGCCGCTCGATGCGCGCGATCATCTCCTCATGCGCCTCTGCCCCCCTGAGCCCATAAAGCCCCAGCACATAGTCGAGCGCCGCCCCCGACGCCGATTGCCCGCCCTCGGAAAACCACAAGCCGGGCAACACCGCCCCGTAATAGGGCCCCCAGATGCCCCGCATCGGGCGCGGTTGGCTGGCAAGCGCCACCACGGCGCTCGAGGTCCCCGCGATCAGCCCCAGATGCCTGTCGGTCTCAGCCTCCCCGCCCAGCAGTCCCAGCGCACCGGCATGCGCATCCACCATGCCGGTTGCCACGACCGTACCGGCCGCAAGCCCCAGCGTTTGGGCCGCGTGAGGGGTGAGCGTGCCCAGCCGCGCGCCCACCGGCGCCGCCCCTTGCGGCAATCCCGCGCGCTCGAGCAGGTCATCGAGCCCCACCGCACGGAGAAAGTCGCTCCGCCAGCCCTGCTCCTCATGGGCGAGAAAGCACCATTTCCCCGTCAGCGTCGATTGGCTGCGCGCGCCCGACCCGCATGCTTTCCAGGTCAGAAAATCGGCGAGATCGAACATCATCCCGGCCCGCGCCCATATCTCGGGCCGGTTGCGCTTGAGCCAGAGAAGCTTGGGAATTTCCATCTCCGGCGACAGCGCCCCGCCCGAATAGCCGAGCACGGAATGGCCGGTGGCGTTGATCTCCTCGGCTTCGCCAAGCGCCCGATGGTCGAACCAGGCGATGGTGTCCCACCCCTCGCCTCCCAGCGGCAGGGGCCGTCCCTCGCCGTCGCGCACCACCAGCGAGCAGGTGGCGGCAAAGCCGATCGCCGCGATTTCTGCCGGGTCGCACCCTGCTTGAGCCACTGCCTCTCGCACCGCCGCGCACACGGAGCGCCAGATATCCTCGGAATCGTGCTCGCCCCGCTCCGCCCCCTCTCTGCGCATGGCGATCGGTGCCTGGGCGCGAGCCAGCAGCGCGCCGGCCGCCGTCACCACGCCGGCACGGGCGCTGGTCGTGCCGACATCGACGGCAACCAGAAGGGCTGACATGAATTCCCCCGAGATTTCTGCAGCGCGCTCAGGCGCGCTGTTGGCATTCCCGGAGAGAGCTTAAAAGATCGGGCAGCGTCTGCATATCGCCCAAAATCGCATCGGGCTTAAGCGCCGCCAATTGCGCCTCCAGCCGGGCCGGTCCCACATGCCCGCCCCCGGTAAAGGCGATCACCGCCATCCCCGCCGCCTTGGCGGCCATCACCCCGGCCGGGCTGTCCTCGATCACCACGCAATCGCGCGGCGAAACGCCCATACGCTCGGCAACATGGAGAAAGAGATCGGGCGCCGGCTTGCCGCGCGGCACGGCGGTCGCCGAATAGATGTGGGGCGCGAAGCGATCGTGCAGCCCGGTGAGCTTCAGACTCACTTCGATCCGCTCATAAACGCTCGACGACGCCACGCAGGACGCCGCATCGAGCCGGTCGAGCATATCGAAAACGCCCGCCATCGGTTTCAGCGCGTCCCGGTAGCGCGCATAGAGCCTGTGCCGCATCACCTCGAGCGCGGTTTCGTCCATTTCAACGCCATAGTCGGCCCAAAGCGCCGCCGAAACGGTCTTGAGCGTCCGCCCGAGAAAATCGCGATAGGCCGCGTCGCGCCCGATCCGCACGCCCCGCGCCGCCACGGTTTCGATCAGAACGTCGATGGCGATGGGCTCGGAATCCACAAGCACCCCGTCGCAATCGAAGATCACGAGCCCCGTCCCCGCCGCCTCTCCCTTGCGCGCCGCCGTGATCACAACCGGTTCTCGATATAGCGGGTCAGCGTCTCGCGCGCGCCGACCTCCCAGATCGTCCCGAGCGCATGGGAGAACGCCGCCACATAATCGGCATTGTCGGCCACGCTGCCGAAGATGTCCTTCATGGCCAGAAACGCCCTCGGATCGTCCTTGGCGGCAATCGCCGCGGTCTGCAGCCTATCCCAGCTCGGATCGTTGGGCGCAATCGGCGCCCCGGAATCGCTCACTCCATAGCAGTAGCGGCACCAGAAGGCCGAAACCAGCGCCAGCCCGGTGACCGACGCCCCCGCCGCCAGCCGGTCCTCCACCGAGGGCAATATGAACTTGGGCTGCCGGTTCGAACCGTCGAGACAGAGCCGCTGAATGGTGTCGCCGATCTTGGGGTTGGCGAAGCGCTCGGCGATCAACCGGCGATATTGGTCAAGGTCGGTATCGGGCACCGGCGGCACCACGGGGATGATCTCCTCGACCGTCAGTTTTTCCAGATAGGCGGCGACCAGCCGATGCTCCATCGCCTCATGGACGAAATGGATATCCATCAGCGCCGAAGGATAGGCGATCGCCGCGTGCCCGCCATTGAGGATCCTGATCTTCATCAGCTCCCAGGGTGAAACGTCGTCCACGAACGTCACCCCGACCTTTTCCAGCGCCGGCCGCCCGGCGGGGAAATTGTCCTCGAGCACCCATTGCTTGAACGTCTCGCAAAACACCGGCCAGCCATCGGCGATGCCATATTGGGAAGCCACGAACTCCCGCTCGCGGTCGGACGTAGCCGGGGTGATGCGGTCCACCATGCCATTGGGGAACGCCACCTCTTGCCGCACCCAGCCGGCCAGTGCGGGATCGATCAGATCGGCCAACCCCGCCACCGCGTTCATGGTCACCACCCCGTTGTGGGGAATGTTGTCGCAGCTCATCACTGTAAAGGGCACCACGCCCTTTTCCCGCCGCGCCTTGAGCCCGGCCAGGATCAGCCCGAACACGGTCCTGGGCGTCTCGAAATTGGCGGCATCGGCGACGATCTCGGGATGGGTGGGATTAAAATGCCCCTTGGCATCGAGATAATACCCGCCCTCGGTGATGGTGAGCGACACGATCCTGATCGCCGGATCGGCAAGTTTGGCAATGATCGCCGCGCCCTCGCCGGGATCGAGGAAATCGATCATCGGCGCCGTGATCCTGGCGCTCGTTCCCCCCGCCTCCTGCTCGACCACGGTTGAGAGATAATCCTGCCCCGCCAGAATCTGCCGCATCTGCCCATCGCTCTCGCGCACCCCCGCCCCCACGATGGCCCAATCCTGGTCGCGCCCGAGATTGAACAGATCGTCGAGATAGATCGCCTGATGCGCCCGATGAAAATTGCCCACCCCGAAATGGACGATCCCGGGGCCAAGGTCCTCATGGCGATAGCCCGGCACCGCAACCTGCGCGGATAGGGCATGCAGAGCGGAAGCCGAAAGCTTGATACTCATCTAGGATATCCCGGAAACTGGGTCGCTGTATCTGGCAGCAGCATCTGCCGCGGTCTGCCCTTCTCCCTTGGTGGGAGAAGGTGCCCCGAAGGGGCGGATGAGGGGGGCGCAGCGTTTCCACAGCCGCCAGTGCCCGTACCGATCCCCAACACCGCCATCACACCGCCCGCCCCTCGGCATCGAACCGATAAATCCGCCCCTCGGCCGGACTCAGCCCCACGGTCTCCCCATGCCGGAACGGCACATCGCCCGAAGCGCGCGCCGTGAGCGTCCCCACACCCTCGACATTGACATGCAAAAACGTGTCCGACCCCAGATGCTCGGAAACGCCAACCACCCCGCGCCATGTCCCGCCCTCGGCCGAAACATTCAAATGCTCGGGCCGCACCCCGATCGTCGCCGCGCCATGTTTTTCCGCTTCCGCCCCGTCGATGAAATTCATCTTCGGGCTCCCGATGAACCCGGCGACGAATTTATTGGCGGGCTTGGCGTAAAGCTCCAGGGGCGAGCCGTATTGCTCGATGCGCCCGGCATTGAGCACCACGATCTTGTCGGCCATGGTCATGGCCTCGACCTGATCGTGGGTCACATAGATCATCGTGGTCTTGAGTTTATTGTGCAGCTCGGAAATCTCGAGCCGCATGGCCACCCGCAACGCCGCATCGAGGTTGGAAAGCGGCTCGTCGAACAGGAACGCCTTGGGCTGGCGCACGATGGCCCGCCCGATCGCCACGCGCTGGCGCTGCCCGCCCGATAGCTGGCGAGGCTTGCGGTCGAGATAATCGGTGAGGTTCAGGATCGAGGCCGCATTGCCCACGGCCCTGTCGATCGCTTCCTTGCTCGCTCCCTCCATCTTCAAGGGGAAAGCGATGTTGCCGCGCACGCTCATATGCGGGTAGAGCGCATAGGACTGGAACACCATGGACAGCTTGCGCTGGGCCGGCGCGGCGCGGGTGACGTCGCTCCCATCGATCTCGATTGTGCCCTCGCTCACATCCTCGAGCCCTGCGATCAGCCGCAGCAGCGTCGACTTTCCGCAACCCGAAGGCCCCACGAAGACGACGAACTGCCCGTCCTCGATATCGAGAGAAATGTCGGGGATGACGGTCACTCCGCCAAAGCTCTTTTTCACATGTTCGAGCCTGATCGAACCCATGATGTTTCTCCCCTTTTTCTATTTCACCGCGCCGAACGTCAGGCCGCGGACCAATTGTTTCTGGCTGAACCAGCCCATGATGAGGATCGGGGCGATCGCCAGCGTCGAGGCGGCGGAAAGCTTGGCCCAAAACAGCCCCTCGGGCGAGGAATAGGACGCGATGAACGTGGTCAGCGGAGCCGCGTTGGTGGTCGTCAGATTCAGCGTCCAGAACGCCTCGTTCCAGGCGAGGATGATGTTCAACAGGAGCGTCGAGGCGATGCCCGGCACCGCCATGGGGGTGAGCACGTGGATCACCTCCTGGCGCAGATTGGCCCCGTCCATGCGCGCCGCCTCCAGGATATCGACCGGGATTTCCTTGAAATAGGTGAACAGCATCCACACGATGATGGGCAGGTTGATCATGGTCAGAACCACGATCAGCCCGATATGGCTGTCGAGCAGCCGCAGATCGCGGAAGATCAGGTAGATCGGCACCAGAACGCCCACCGCCGGCAGCATCTTGGTGGAGAGCATCCACATCAGCACATCCTTGGTGCGCCTGGTGGGCGAAAACGCCATCGCCCAGGCCGCCGGAATGGCAATCAACAACCCCAACAGGGTCGAACCCACCGCCGAGATCACCGAATTGGTGAAATGACGGAAATAGTTCGAGCGCGATTGCACGGTCTCGTAATTTTCCAGCGTCCAGTCGAAGAACACGAAGCTGGGCGGAATGGAGATCGCCTCGCCCTCGGTCTTGAAGCTGGTCAAGATCGTCCAGAGGATGGGAAAGAAGATCACCAGCCCGATCGCCCAGGCGATTATCGAGACGACGATCTTGCGGCGGGTGGAAACAGCACGCGCCATCTAAGCCTCCAAGTTCCGGCCGACGATCCGCAGAAGGAAGATCGCGACGATATTGGCAAGGATCACCGCCACGATGCCGCCGGCCGAGGCCAGTCCCACATCGAATTGCAACAGCGATTGCATGTAGATGAGGAAGGTGAGGTTGGTGGTGGCCGTCCCCGGTCCGCCATTGGTGGTCACCAGGATTTCCGCGAAGATCGATAATAGGAAGATGGTCTCGATCAGCATCACCACGGTGATGGCGCGCGCCAGGTGCGGCAGGATGATGTAAAAGAACATCGCAAGCGGCTTGGCCCCATCCATTTCGGCGGCCTCGCGCTGTTCCTCGTCGAGCGATTGCAGCGCGGTCAGAATGATCAGCGTGGCAAAGGGCAGCCATTGCCAGGCGACGATGATGATGACGCTCAGGAGCGGCACCTGCGCGAACCAATCCACCGGCTGCAATCCGGAGGCCCGCGCCAGAAAGGCGAAGAACCCGTTGACCGGGTGCATGAGCATGTTTTTCCAGACCAGGGCCGAAACCGTGGGCATCACGAAAAACGGCGCGATCACCAGGAGCCGCACGATTCCATGCCCGAAGATCGGCTGATCGAGCAGCAGCGCCAGCAATGTGCCGCCGACAAGCGTGATGGCCAGCACCCCGCCCACCAGGATCAGCGTGTTGGTCAGCGCGGCCAGGAAATTGGGGTTAGAGAAGAAATAGCGGTAATTGTCGAAGCCGGTGAAATACTCCATCCCCGGCATCAGAAGATTATAGCGCTGGAACGAGAACCACAGCGTCATGGCCAGGGGCACGATCATCCAGGCCAATAGCAGCAGCACAGCCGGCGCCATCATGAACCGCGCCGCGGTCTGGGTCTGTAGCGTTGCCATTGCATCTCCCCTCAGGATCGTTTCAGCGACCTTTCGCATCCGCCGCCACTCACACCCGTGAGGGCGCTTCAACTTCTCCACCTCGTCGTCCCGGACTTGATCCGGGACCCAGTAACCTGCAGCGCCGGATGGAGAGCACACACGCTCCCCACCACCCCTCGTCATCCTCGGGCTTGACCCGAGGATCCATGCCAGGAACGCGGAGACAGAGAGGAAGCACCTCAAGCCGGCGCGAGGGCCCCCGCCCGCGCCGGCCCGGGAGGAGCCTTACTGGTTGTAATACCCCGAGCGTTCCATCTCCATGCGGGTCACCTGCTGGGCCTGCTGCAGAGCCTGGTCCACCGGCGTCTGCCCGGCAAGAGCCGCCGAAAAGAGCTGGCCCACAGCCGTGCCGATGCCCTGGAATTCGGGGATAGCCACGAACTGGCCGCCGGCATAGGGCACTTCCTGCACCGAGGAGTTGGTGGTGTTGGCTGCTTCGATGGCGCCCAGCGTCATTTCGGCGAAGGGAGCCGCTTCGGTGTATTGCGGGTTTTCGTAGAGCGAGGTGCGGGTTCCCGGCGGCACGTTGGCCCAGCCTTCTTCCTCGGCCACCATCTCGAGATAGCTCTCCGAGGTCGCCCAGGCGATAAACTCTTTGGCTGCCTCGACATTCTGGCTCGAGGACGGCACCGCCAGCGACCAGACCCACAGCCAATTGCCGTGATTGTCGAACTCGCCATTAGTGGGGAACAGCGCATAACCGACGCTGTCGGCCACCTGGCTTTCCTCTGGATTGGAGACGAATGAGGCCGCGACCGTCGCGTCCATCCACATGCCGCACCGGCCCTGCTGGAACAGCGCGAGGTTTTCATTGAACCCGTTCGAGGACGCGCCCGGAGGGCCAGCCTCGGTCATCAGGCTCACATAATAGTTGAGCGCCTCACCCCATTCGGGGCTGTCAAACTGGGGCTCCCAGTTCTCGTCGAACCAGCGCGCGCCCATGGAATTGGCAAGGGCGGTGATGAACGCCATGTTCTCGCCCCAGCCGGCCTTGCCGCGCAGGCAAATGCCATAGACTTCGTTTTCCGGGTCGTGGATGGCCCGCGCCGCTTCGCCGATGAATTCCCAGGTAGGCTCCTGCGGCATTTCCAGCCCCGCCTCTTCAAAGAGATCGGTGCGGTACATGATCATGGCGCTTTCCGCATAGAACGGGGACGCATACTGCACCCCATCCACCGAAAGCGCCTCGCGCACGGCCGGAATCAGATCGTCGGCATTGTAGTCCGCACCCAGATCGTCGAGCGGGGCCAGCCAGCCCTGCGCCGCCCAGATCGGGGTTTCATAGGCGCCGATGGTCATGACGTCATATTGCCCGCCGCCGGTGGCGATGTCGGTGGTGACGCGCTGGCGCAGGACGTTCTCCTCGAGCGTCACCCATTCGAGCGCGATGCCGGTTTGTTCGGTAAACCGGTCCGACAAACCCTGCATGCGGATCATGTCGCCATTGTTGACGGTGGCGATGGTCAGGGACCGGGCCTGCGCGCCGGCCGCAAGGGCTAGCAGCGAGCACGACCCGATGATGATCGAGCGCAATCTCATATGGTAATCCTCCCATATGCTCGTTTGAGCATTTGCTATACGCATGGGCAATAACTCACTTCCTGCGACAAAAAGTCAAGCCCTTTTGCTCGCCGCCTGGGAAATTGCTCAGCAAATAATGCGATCTGGCACGACCATTGCGGCGGACGCCGTATAGACCCGCGGATCATCGGCAAATTCGCCGATCTCAACCCGTATATTGGGTTTATGCCAACAGCCTTGCGGCGGTATCCTCGTCGGTGATCAACCCGTTGACCAGCCCCCGTCCCAAGGCCGCCCGCATCGCCTCGACCTTGTTTTCACCCCGCGCCGCGGCGATCACGAGGGTGGTTTCGCGCGACGGAAGTGGCGCCGAGGCGACGCGGTCATTGGTCATTCCGGCGATAAATTCCCCTTTGGAATCAAAGACCCAGCCGATCATCTCGCCCACCGCTCCAGCCTTTTGCAGCGCCTTGAGCTCGGCCTTGGTCACGAATCCATCCTCATAGAGCGGAGCGTTTGGACCAAGATCGCCGACGCCGACGAACCACACGCTGGCCTGGGCCGCGAGCGCCAGGTTCTTTTCGATTCCCACCTGGCTGTGCAGCAGGTCTTTGTCGCGTTCCGAGACCGCGATCACCGGCAAAGGCATTGGAAAACTTGGCGCTTTTACCTTGTCGGCAATCGAAAAGATGACGTTGTAATAGGCCGCCGACCCGTCCGGCGCGATGTTGCCAGTGAGCGAAACGATCTTGTGCTGCGGGCAATCCATGGCCGGCAGCATCTCGACCGCCGCCTTGAGCGTTCGCCCGGTTCCGATCCCCATGACCACAGGGGTGGGAGAGGCCAGAATCTTTTCTATCTCCAACGCCGTAGCGTCCGCTACGCCGAGGGTAGCGTCCGGATGGCCGGGATCGGAGGGAACGATTTCGACAAATCGCAAGCCGAACCGCCCCGTGAGCCGGGCGCCCAGTTCGAGGCAATTGGCGATCGGATGGTCGAGCCGCACTTTGATGAGCTTCTCGGAAATAGCAAGGGAAACAAGGCGTTGCGCGCTCTGGCGCGAGACCCCGAGCTTGGTCGCGATCTCGTCCTGGGTGTTGCCGGCAACGTAATAGAGCCAACCGGCCCGTGCGGCATCGTCGAGCTTGTTACGCGTTGTTTCGGAGCGCGGCGGCAAATCTTATCCCCCTGTTGGAGCCTAGAGATATACTCCAATCGGGCGTGATGAAAAGAATGGCGACCCTAGTGCCGCCGACCCAGCACTGCGGAAAAGGCAATTGCAAGGTCGCCTCGAAGCGAGAATTTTCTGGCGTAATCGGCATCGTCACAGCCGATGAGCCCCGGCCGCATCATGGCCCGGACCCCGCCATTGGGGAATGGTCCGACAAGCGACATGTCGCCCTTGAGAAGGTTGATGAGCTCGGGCAATCGCGAAAGTCCGCTGTCACGCATGAAGCGGGCGAAATCGCCCGATGGAAAGCTGAAATTGATGCGGGTGAACACCTTGCCATGACGTCCCCGCGTCGGGATTTGTACCAAGGCTCGCCGAAAGATGAGGCACAGCGCCAGGATCGGCAGCCACAGGGCAAGCAGCGCCAGCAGAGCAAAGCCGATATCGATGCCGCGTTTAATCGCCAATCGCAGCCAAGGATCGTGCGCCGCCGCGCCATTGCCTTCGCCACCAACCGCCAGGATTTCGCCAAGCGGTCTTTGCCGCGCACGCGGCTTAAACCGCAATATGTCCTCAAACATCGTCCCCGCTCCGCCCCCTTGGCGAGATCCTCTGCTGGAGCAAATATGGCACAAGTGGTGGACTTGGCTAACCCGATGCGCAGTGAAACAGTTTCGACGCGTGCCCTCTGATGAACCCGAAATCGGCAGTTAAAATTTTAGTTAAAAATATCAATAATTTATACGTACTTGTCCTGACAAGTGCATAAACAGTTATACCGTTTTCAACAGGAACGGCTTTGCCACTCGTAACGCCACAACCCATTGAAAATGCTCCGCAAATTTGAAATCCGCTAACGCTTTGTTCGTGTAATTGTCCACAGAACTGCCGCACCGACGACGAAACGCGCCCAGATTGGCTCTTGGATAACGACGATGACACAGGAACGACCCACGATAACGATCACCTACTGCACCCAGTGCAACTGGCTGCTGCGTTCGGCCTGGATGGCCCAGGAACTACTCTCGACTTTTGGAACCGAACTCGATGCCGTCATACTGGTGCCGGGCACTGGGGGCATTTTCGAAATCCGCGCCGGAGAAACCCTGATCTGGGAGCGCAAGCGCGACGGCGGGTTTCCCGATGTCAAAACGCTCAAACAGGCGGTACGCGATATTATCGATCCCGAGCGGAATCTGGGGCATATCGACAGATAAAACCCCACTATTGCGCCATGTGGCCGGCAGCGGAAACCCCATGCCACGGGAGAACCGATTTCCCCAAAACGTTTCTCTGTTCAGCGCTTTACCCAAGGTCTGTCCTACCCGATATTATAGCCGCAATGCAGCGCGTGCCCGATGCGGCGCGACAACAAGGAGAAGCGTAGCGATGGCCATCCTCATCGGAGACACCGCCCCGGATTTTACCGCCCAGACCACTGAAGGCGAAATCCGCTTCCACGACTATATCGACGGCCATTGGGCCGTGCTTTTTTCACACCCCAAGAATTTCACCCCGGTCTGCACGACCGAACTCGGCTACACTGCCAAGCTCAAGCCCGAATTTGAAAAGCGCGGCGTCAAGGTGCTGGGCCTTTCGGTCGACAAGATCGAAGACCACGACGGCTGGGCAAAGGACATCGAGGAAACCCAGGGCGCGGCCCTCAATTTCCCGCTGATCGCCGACGATGGCACCATCGCCCGCCAGTATGACATGATTCACCCCAACGCCAACGACACACTGACCGTACGCTCGGTGTTCGTCATCGGGCCGGACAAGAAGGTCAAGCTCAAGCTCGAATATCCTGCCTCCACCGGCCGGAATTTCGACGAGATCCTGCGCGTGATCGATAGCCTGCAACTGACCGCCAAGCACCAGGTGGCAACGCCGGTCAACTGGAAGAATGGCGAGGACGTCATCATCGTACCGGCCGTTTCCAACGAGCAGGCCAAGGAGAAATTCCCCGAAGGGTGGGACGAGGTGCGCCCCTATTTGCGCATCGTTAAACAGCCCAGCGCCTGACGGCTCCAGAAAAAAGGGCCCGATCGGGCCCTTTTCATGCTCCGGTCTGGGCGAGGCGCAATTGCTCTTGCCGCTGGATCGCCCGCAGCCGGCTCTCGGCAAGCCGGATCTGGCGCCGCAGCGAATCCTCGTCGCGCTCGAGCGAGCGGATTTCAGATGCGATGCGCGCGGCCTCGGCTTCGGTGAGCCCGCCCTGTCCGAGGCGCCTTACGAGGCTGCTGATCTCGCTGTCGATGGAATTGAGTTCGGCTTCGAGCTCATAGATATCCTGGCCGGCCGCATGCACGCGAGCAAAGGCGAGCCCCATATCGCCCTCGCACACGCCATAGTAGCGCTCCCCGTCCCGGCCTTCCTCCGCCGCGACGTCCAGCCGACAATAGGTCTGCAACCCCTCGGCGTGGCCAGCCTGGTAAAGGGCCTGATCCAGCCCGATCCCATATTCGGCGCACGCATCGACGTGATTGGAGACATAGCCAGCGGGCCGGCCTTGGGCGCCGTCAGTCATCCCGATCGCCCGCCAGTCGCCCGCCTGGCACTGCTCTTCGCTCAGCGTAGCGCAGGAAGCTAGCACGCCTCCGATCGCCAGTCCAAGCACGGCAAGCAGCCAACGAGACATATGTGCCTCCACCTCAAATATGAAGGCCCGAAGGATAAGGCGGGCCTTCATCGTCTGGCAAGGCTATCGCGCCGGCATGGGGCAGGAAACGCCCGTGCCCTGCAGCCCGCAATAGCCGTTTGGATTTTTGGCCAGATATTGCTGGTGATAGGTCTCAGCGAAATAGAACGGTCCGGCTGGCGCGATCTCGGTGGTGATTTCGCCCCTGCCCGCAGCCTTTAGACCTTGGGCATAGCGATCCCGGCTGGCCCGGACCGCCTCGGCCTGGGCATCGGTAGTCGTATAGATCGCCGAGCGATATTGCGTTCCGATATCATTGCCCTGCCGCATGCCCTGGGTGGGATCGTGCTCCTCCCAGAATGTCTTGAGCAGGGTGTCGATGGAGATCTTGTCGGGTTCGTAAATCACCATCACCGCCTCGGTATGACCGGTACGGCCCGAGCAGACTTCCTCATAGCTCGGATTGGGGGTGAGCCCGCCCTGATATCCCACCGCGGTGACATAGACGCCTGGAAGCTGCCAGAATAGGCGCTCTGCGCCCCAGAAACAGCCAAGACCGAAATAGATCGTCTCGCTGCCGGCAGGATAAGGGCCCTTGAGCGGACGGCCCGATACGAAATGGTCGGCAGCCACATCCATTTCCGTACTCCGCCCGGGCAAGGCTTCGCCGGAAGCGGGAACGGTGGTGGGCTTGGAAAACAGCGAAAAGATCATGCGCGAACTCCATGACGCTTGAGCGCCCGGCCGATGGCGCAACTGCATGAAAGCTTAGAACTGGTCGATACTGACCATGCGACGGCGCGACCGCGACCGCCCGAGAACGGCCAGAACCAAGCCGATGCCGCCGATTACGACCCAGCCGGGCCACCCTAGCAATGTGGTGATCGTAGGCTCCCACAGCAAGGGATGCACATTTTCTTGAATCGCGGACTGAAACGTTTCGAGCGTGCCAGGCAGCAGGTTCGAGATGGTGGTGGCGAGTGGGGTGGCGATAAAGGCATTCGCCGCGAGCATGGCTGTGCCATCGGCCACCAGCAGCACCAGCGCCAAGGCCAGAAACGCAGCCGCCAGAATTCTCATCACCACACGCATCACTTATATCCTCGGCCTCAACCGGCCCATCTTTCTAGCATGCCCCGCCCGGCGGCGCACAACGGGTTTTACGAGTCTTGCTTAATTGCCAAGGCGCAACGCGTCGACGATGAAAACGATCCGGCAAACCAGAGATTTTTGCAGCTTTTTGCACTTGGCCCCTTGGCAGCGCGGGCAAAGACGGATAATCGGGCACGCACACGGAGAGATGGCCGAGTGGTCGAAGGCGCACGCCTGGAAAGTGTGTAGGCGGGGAACCGTCTCGAGGGTTCGAATCCCTCTCTCTCCGCCACTTCCTCTTGATACCGGCGGAAACGCTTTAGGAAGCCACCATCCGGACCTTTGCCGCTGCCGGAGTTGTACAGAATGGTTGTACAGAAACACCGCGTTCTAAATTTGGGGCGGGGGCCGATTATCCTCTCGACGCTATCAGCTGCGTGACTTGCCAGCCATCAATCAGCGGCGGCTTCGCTCCCTTTACGGCCGTCCGGAGAGCTTCTTTCGCGAATGATCCCGCCATTCGTCTCCCCGCGGATGGGTAAAGAGTGGTCGGGGTTATTCCAGCCAGCGTCAGAGAATGAATCGCAATTTGCTCGCGACTGTCTTCGGCAACCGGTTCCAATGAAGCGAGTATATTGACCCCGTCTCCCGCATCATGGTGCATGCAACGGCACGGGTGAATGGCGATCGCTCCCAGTCGGACAAGCGCATACCAGAACGCCTCAAAAAGCTCTGCGGTCCAGCCCGCAAGCAGCGTCATCGACCCGATCAGGCCAATAAACGCTCCTTAAGCTGCTCAATCCCTGGCAGCCCCAAAACATAAAACCCCATAGCCAGAGCCTGCCGAGCGCGGGTTCCTGCATGAGGGGCTTTCGTACGCCTGACGGCACGCGAAAACCTTCACCATTCCGGCCATTCAAAGGGTTCCTGGCTGCCCCGAAAGCCGCAATGAGCCGAACGTGCAGAATTGTACTGACGTCAACCGGTCGCCAGCAGGGGTTCTACCGCCATCATCACTTTTTCTCGGGGCTTTCCTTCGAGCGCAAGAATCGGCCGAGGTGGCGCCAGTCGCCCAAGCCCGATCAACTCGACCATCACGTACATGACCCGCAGGCTACCAAAGGTCTTGAAGGTGTCCCACAGTGGTTCGAGGGACGCGTCGATCTTCCGCACACTGTCGGCATCGCCGGCCTGCGCGGCTCTGACCATCGCCATTACCGGACCAGGTAGCGTGCCGCCAAGAACACTATAAAAAGCGTCCGCCCCAGCCAACATGGCGTCTGCCATGCCCCAATCCCCGCTATAGCCGATTGCGAGATCGGTCCGGTCCCGGAGAATTGCGAGCTCAGACGCGAAGTCGTCATCGGACGGCAAAGGCATTTTGACCGCCTTGATCCTTGGCAGGCGGGAGAGCTGGGCCAAGAGGTCTAGGCTGAATTCGAAATGGGTGGTGCCGGGATTGTTGTAGATGCAGAGCGGCAGACCGGAGGCCTCCGTGACCGCCCGGTAGTGGTCATATGCCTCGTCCTGCGTGAGCGGCGTATAGGAGACCGGGGCCATCAACAAAGCATCGGCTCCGGCTACCTCGGCATCCCGTGCGAGATGTTGCGCCTCGTCCGTGCGGAGAGCCCCCACCCCGACGACGAGCGGTGCTCGACCTCGCACACTTTCCACGGCCGCCTCGATCGCGCGCCGCCGTTCGTCGCGCGTTAGATACGCGTAGATGCCCGTCGAACCGAGCAAACCGATTGAATCCACCTTTGCTTCGCAGAGCCGTTCGAGCAATCGCGCCAAGATGTCCGTATCAACGCGACCATCCCTATCTGTTGGCGTGATCGGGAAAGCGGAAAGCCCGTGAAAGGGTGACGAACTGAGCATAACGGCCTCTTGAACGTTTATCTGGAGAAGAGCAGCTGGACGCCTGCCCCTGCGAAGAACACGGCAAGCACGCCTTCGAACCAACGTCTTGCCCTGGCATACGCCTTCACCATCGGAGCCGTTGAGAACAGCAGCGCGTAGCCCGAAAAGATAACGATGCCGAGGATGATGCAGCCGACAAGGGCGACAGCAACAGTGCCAGGGGTAGCATCGGAGCGAACCCCAAGGGACATGATCGCCAGCCAGGCGAGCACAGCCTTCGGGTTTCCGACATGCATGAGCACGCCTCGACGGTAGAATATCCACGCATTCGGCGCGGCCACCACCGTTTGATCCCACTCCTCGTCCCGGGTGGCGGCCGATCGTGCCGCCTTCCAGGCGAGCCACAACAGGTAGAGCGCTCCCGCCACCTTCAGGACCGTCATCGCATGCGCGTAGGTGGTAAGAAGAGCTGAAACACCAGTAGCTGCAATCGTTCCCCAGATGATTGACATGGTGACGACACCGGCGGCAAGGCCAGACCGGAGTGACGGCCGTGGCGCATCGCTGCGTTCATGATCGCCATGTTGCTCGTGCCAGGGCTCGCAACGGCGAAAACGTATGCGGCATAGACTAGCAGCAAGTCATGAACGGTCATGGTCAGTTAGCCATTGAATGCGCGGATCAGAAGTGACGCTGAAAGGCCTAGCATGACGATGCCGACAACGGCATCGAGAAATCGCCAGGCGAATGGGCGGGTGAAGACCGGCTGAAGCAGTCGAGCGCCGTAGCCTAGCGTAGCGAACCATACGAAACTTGCTGTCACTGCGCCGAGTGCAAACACCGGCCGCGAAACGCTCGGATGCGTCGAGGCCGCCGTTCCCATCAGGAGGACCGTATCGAGATAGACGTGGGGATTGAGAAAGGTAAACGCCGCTCCCGTGAGCATGACGCGGCCAAGCGAGAGCCCTCCAGCTGTGGCCGTCACCGACAGAGCGTTTACAGCGGTCACCCGCCGAAGCGCAGTTATACCGTACCACGCCAGGAAGAGAGCGCCCCCAGTCGTCAGGATCGTTGCCAGCTTGGGGATAGCAGACAGGATGGCCCCCACGCCGCTGACGCCTGCTGCGATCAGCAGAGCGTCGGAAAGGCCAAAGAACAGTACAATTGCCCCGACATGCTCTCCTTTCAGCCCTTGGCGCAGCACAAAGAGATTTTGCGCGCCGATCGCCATGATCAGCGCTGCGGAAAGGGCAAAACCGGAAATGAATGGAGCTACAGAGATGGTCATGCGACGGCTGATGCCCCAACGCTGCAACGAAGTAAAACTTGTTTTGCTACGCTAGATGAAGCAATGCTTCATTCATGCTGGATTATCCCGCCCTCGCGGCCGTGGCCGCTGTCATCCGGGAAGGCACGTTTGAGCGTGCCGCGCTCTCACTTGGCATTACGCCATCCGCTGTCTCGCAACGCGTTCGCGGCTTCGAAGAACGCTTGGGAGCGATACTGATCATCAGGGGGCAACCCTGTCACCCTACAGAGCTTGGACGAAAGCTTTGCGCCCACTTTGACCGTGTGCGTCTGCTCGAAACTGATCTCGCAATCCGTAAAGGGCCGGATCCTTCACGAGCCCCTTTGAAGATTGCAGTCAACGCAGATAGCCTCGCCACATGGTTTCTTGAGGCAGCGAGGACATTCGGACATACGGCCGGCATTCCGCTTGAGCTAACACTGGACGATGAGGCTCACACTGCCGATCGCCTTCGCTCGGGTGAAGTGGTGGCCGCCGTCACAGCCGATGCAGGCCCTGTACAGGGATGTCGCACTATCCCGCTCGGTTCCCTGCGCTATGCTGCCTGCGCGAGCCCCGGCTTCGTCGCCCGCTTCTTCCCAAACAATATGACCGCCGCAGAACTGGCGGAAGCCCCTTGCCTGCGCTTCGATCCGCGGGACGGACTTCAAGCGAGATGGGCAAGAGAAGTACTCGACATCGAGCTGGACGCCCCGTCGTACTCTGTCGCATCGACGCATGCCTTCATTGATCTGGCGATTGCGGGACTGGCTTGGGGCATGCAGCCGGTCCAGTTGGCTGAACCTCACATTGCTGCCGGGCGGCTAGTCGAACTCGCTCCACAAACACGGATCGATGTCGAATTGAACTGGATCGTCGCGGGTCTTCCGGTAGCATCCCTCGATCTCTTGACCAAGGCCGTTCGCTCGTCCGCGCAGAATGCACTGTTTTGATGTAAGCGATCGTGTCTGCCTAATGCCCTGTCTTGATTCAAAGCTGCCCTTCCGCTTTCCCCATTGCGGATATCGTGAACGAAGAACTAGCTACACGAAGCGGTCATCCTTTATGGTCGAATGACCGCTTCAGGGTCATATTTCGGTCCGTTCAGTCAGAAGCAAAGCATCCTCGATATCCACACCGTGATCAGGCAGCGCCGACTTCCACGCTCACCTTGGTGATGTTGTAGAGCAAGACCTCGCCCGGTATGGCCTTGGCGGCGTCGAACAAGGCGAGGTTGATCCCCTCGCTCACCGAGCTGCGATAGACGACGCCATCATAGCCGACCTTCTTAATGAACTCGCACAGATATTGGCTCGGGATATAGTCGATCGCGGCCCCACTCGGCAGGACGGGCCGGGTGAGTTCGTCGCCGAGCCGCTCCAGAAAGGCGATGTCGGCGCGCAGCTGTCCGATCGCGAGAGCGTCGGCGAGTAGGAACGGCGAGACCAGTCCGCGCGGATTGCGCAGGTCGACTGCGTTGATCGGCGGCGCCACGGTGAAGTCGGCGACGCACGCGACCTCACCAGTATGCGGCCGGACCTCGGCAGCGGCCGTCGCCGGCAGCGAACCCAGATAGAGGTAGGGGATGCCCGCCGGATTCGCCCGCCCATGGGTCGCCTTGCGGGCGGGCGGCGCTCCCATCTCGCCGATCGGAAATGGTTCGTCGCCGTCGAGGATGCGGGCGCGATACCAGGTCGCCGGCATATCGTCGGCCGGGAGATGACCGAGCAACTCGCGCAGGCGGTCAGTATCGAGCACTTCGTCGAGAAAGTAGCGGTTCTTCCACATCAACTCGTCGCGCAGTGTCTCCCAGCGCGCGAGCGCCTCGCTGTGGTAGGCGACCGACGGGGAGAACCTCTTCCGGACGATATCGCCATCATCGAGGATGTCGCCCAGCAATTCCTTGGCATGGGCGACGTCCATTGCCGGATGGCTGAAGAGGTTCCAATCGGCTTTGAGCCAGTCAACCAGCGTCTGGCCGGCCGGATTGGGTTCATAGACGCTGATGAGTAGCTCGAAGACGTCGCGCAGCGCGACTGGCTCGACGAGCGGCACGCCGGCGGTCGCGCAATAACCGCAATCGCCATTGCCGGCGCTGAGCGTCGGGATGATATCGCGGCGAAGTCCCCGGTCCCCGAAACAGGCGTGGCAGCACAACTTAGCCATCGGATTAAATCAGAAAGTCTGCCAGCGTCTCGATATGGTGGTTCATAGACAGCTTCTTCACGTAGCCGAGTCCAGGAAAATGGCCTTTCTTGTGAAGATCACGAAACTCCTTGATCGCGCTGCTCTCGAACAGGTTGGACGTGCCACTGTCGAGTTTCTTTATCAGCTTATTGAGCGCCTGCGCGAACTTGCCGGCAGGATCCGTGGGCGTGTCCTTTGTCGTCGAGACGAAGTGATAGATATACATCACCTCGTCCTCCTCGGGATCGATGAAGGTCAGGTGTATCGCGACCGCATAGGCCGGACCGCCACCCTCGGTATACTCGTCGCCCACAATCAGGAAGTCGCCGAACCCATTCATATCCTCTTCTTCATAGGTGACATGGAGATCGGAAAAGAGCTCGACTGTCGGGTGGTCGGCGTTACGGCGCCGCTTGAAGCCGTCGCGCAGCAGCACGCGCTTCGCCGCGCCCTTGAAATGCTTGCGGTAGAGCTTGTGGCAATGCTTCTCGAAGAAGACATGGCTAGAATCGGCCAGCCCTTCGCCGAGCATTTCGGCGAGTGCCTTCGCCTCCGTAAAACCGGCGTGGATGAAGGTTGGGCTATGTGCCTTGTGCTTCTCATAGCACGCCAGCGCGTCGCCGGTGTCCATGTCGTTCTGGAGCAGGATGCCGGCCGTGATGCCGCCCTTGTCGAGAAAGCCTTTTTCAAGCAGCGCCGAAATGCTGACCCCGTCTTCTGCATGGTCGCCGTGGAACGGGTTGACGATGACGATCGCCTTGCCCTCGGCCTTGCAGATCTCAGTGAGCGCGCGCTCGAGTCCTTTGAGCGCCTCACGAACGGGCTCGATGATCGGCACGAAGCCGGACTCCGCCATCAGCGGCGCCATCTCTCGGATCGTGATCAGCTCGAACTGCTTGCCTCGGAAATAGGGGTAATACATGCGGCAGTCAGGCCCAGGCCATCGCCGCACTGAGCGGGGTGGAGACTGCTTCGACGATCCGAACATGATCGGCGCGCCGGACTTGGACCGAGAGCGCTGCGGCGTGGAGCGAGCGCGGCAGATGGTCGACAAGTTTGCTGAGCGGCGCGAGGTCGCGGGTGCGCTTCAAGGTGGTCACCATTGCTTTGTGAACGGCGGTCGGATCGAGCTGCGCGAAGATGGCGCGCATGGCCGCATGGCGCTGCGTGTTGGGGACGTCGGGCACCGCGATCTTTAGGCGCTTCAGAATCGCCACCGCCTCCGCCGAGCGCAGCGACTCGAATACCGTCGTCGGGCAAATACGGTCGGGCCGATCCGCGGCCTCGCGCACCGTCGTAATGCGGTAGCGCGATGCCAGCATCATTACGCCGACATCGGCTGGGACGGTGTTGAGCACGCCTGTGACATGGCCTTCACTCGCGATCACATAGACCTTGGCGAAGACCTGCTTGTAATTATCGACTTGATTCGCGAGCCGTGCGAGCGTGTCGCGTTCAGACTTGATCTCATAAACGGTCGCGGTGCCGTTCAGAATGGCGAGGTCGGCCTTACAGGCGCCCGCGCGAAACTCGGTCAGCATGCAGGCGGTGTTAAGCGAATGCGTGCCCATGAGGACGTTGTGCGTGAGCGCCGAGCGGTAGATATATTCGTCGCGGCGGCCGGCCGTCTTCAGGACATCGAAGGTCGCGTCGTACGCGTCGCCCACTGTCGCGTCGTCGGCGCAGCTATCAGCAATATCGGTTAAGGCGAAGAGACGGGCGAAGAGTGGCGACCGGCCTTTCTTTGCCATTTCGCGAAACACGGCCGACGAAAAGAGGCGCGTCATCGCCGAAAGCTGAGTCGAACTTTGTACCATTGGCCCCTCTCGGCGCTGGAGCATTCCCCCAACGCCATCGTCTACCCTAGCGGATTATACCCGCCAAGGAAATCAAGTAAAATGCACCCTTGCAAACATGCTTCTTGCCACGTTCGCTGCTTACTGCTTTCCAGAGTCGGCCTATAGGCTACGCTAATGGATGTCAGATTTCGGCAGCACGCCATCCGGCGCGGTATGACCAATATGGGGGCGCATAACGGACACAGGTGCCCCGGCGCAGTTATACGAAGCCGTCAGCCTCGTGACGGCAACGATTTTGGCCCTCATGTCTCTGGCGATCTCAATGGCCAGCGCTGTACCCTTGAGGTTCTCGGTGGCCTGGGGGCGCGGCGCGATGTCGGCAAGACCCTGGGGCTGACCGAAGACCTGATCAAGACCATCTCGGCTCAGATCTGGTCATGGTTTGAGGAGGGCGTTGAGAGGCCATGTCAAAGACCTCAATCTCAATCTTGAAGTTCGGCGATCACTAACCCTCGACCTTGTCCGTCAGCTCATGGGTGCCTCGATATTGCCGATTATAAGGGGATCACGCTCGACCTTGCGGCCATTCCGGCCGAGGACCCGCGCACCTGTGCGATGATCAGGAAAGCCGACACGCAGGGCACGTTCCAGATCGGATCTCGGGCCCCAGATGAGTATGCCCCTGCATCTAAGGCCGCGCATGAGGCGAATGGCCCGACTGTGCATTATCCAGAAAGTCGGACCTTGCCTGCCCCAGCATGTTATGCAGGTTTCGACTAGGGAAGACCAAGCATGCGCGATATTAACATCAAGGCCACCGAGTACTTCGAAGCTGTTGCCCGCCTGGGCACGGTTACCAAAGCTGCTTACGAACTGGGCGTCTCGGCATCGGCAGTCAGTCAGCAATTGACCATTTTAGAACAACAGCTTGGGGTGAGACTTTTCCGCCGCGAGAAGAAACGGCTGGTTCTGACCCTTGACGGGGACAGATTCTTCAAAACGGCCACTCAAGCTTTCCGCGCGCTTAGGAACGCGAAGAGCGCTATCCTGCAGCAGAGAGAGGTGCGCGCGATGTCCCTGCGCGTAAGCCCGAGCTTCGGTGTTCGCTGGCTCGCCTCGAGGATAGGCAGTTTCATTGCCGATAATCCCGGGTGGAATGTCAGGGTTGACGCGACACCGGACTTCACAGATTTCGAAACAGAAAAAATCGACCTAGACCTGCGATACGGTTTCGGCGGCTGGGTCGGATTAAGCGAAAAGCGAGTAATGCACGATATGGTGTTGCCGCTTTGCAGCCCTGCGTATTTGGAGGAATTGCGGCAGTCGTCCCAGGACGCCGTGGGTCAGATCAAGGCGGCTCGGCTCATCGATAGTGTGAAGGCGCTATATCGATGGGATCTGTGGCTTGCCCAAAACGATATAGACATCCCTTCGCTCTCTTATCCGTTCCGGTTCGACCGCTCCTCCATGTCGATTGAGCTTGCCAAACAGGGGGGCGGTGTTGCCCTCGACAGCGTGGCGCTGTGTCTCCCGGAAATCCAGCGCGGCGAACTTGTGCCCCTAGCGCCCGACTATCCAGTCATTGAATTCGCCGCCTATCACGTCGTGTGTCCGGATGGTCACCTCGATCGCGAGATCGTTGAAAAATTCTCCGACTGGGTAACCCGCGCCGCTCGCGTTCATGAATATGAAGCTCGGGCGGCGCTCTCGGGGCTCGGATGCAGCTTTATCAAAGCGCCGAACCTCTTTCCGGAACGCACCTAATATATCGTTAGTTGCGGCACGTACGAAATCAGGAGCAGGACACCCAACGCTGCCAGATAGAACGGGATCAATGAACGCATGACATCGAAGATCCCGGTCTTGGCAATGGCGGCCGATATGAAGAGAGTGGTGCCAACGGGTGGAGTGTAGAGCCCGATGGACAAATTCACCACCATCATGAGGCCCAGTTGAACCGGATCCAATCCGATGGCCTGACCGATCGCGACAAATATGGGGCCGAGCAGCAAGACTGCCGCGGGAAGGTCCAGGAATGCGCCGACGACGAGCATAACCACGTTGAGCGCCAGAATGACCATCCAGGGCTCGGAAAACGCGGATGTCATCCAGAGCGCCAGATTCTGGGGAACCGCCTCGGCGGTCAAAATCCATTGCGTGATCGAGGACGCCATGATGATCAGCATGACGGCACCCGTCATGACGACGGTCTCGATTGCCGAGAACCAGAGCCCGCGCCATGTCAGGTCGCGATAAATAAAACCGCTTACCAGAAGCGCATAAGCGACAGCCATCACGCTAACTTCGGTCGGCGTGGCCACGCCAAAGCGCAACGTGGCAACGATAAAGACTGGCATCAGCAGGGCCGGCAGGGCGATCAGAGCCTGACTGCGGAACGCCTTGAATCCACCCGCAAGGGGGGATCGCGGCAGATCCTTCCGCCAGGACACCCACATGACCGCCAGCACCATGCCGACGCCGAGCAAAACCCCGGGGAGAATGCCGGCGATGAAAAGATCGACGATCGAAACGCTGGCAACAAGCCCATACAGGATGAGTGGAATCGAAGGCGGTATGAGCACCGAGATCGTTGAAGAGGATGCATTTATCGCGGCGGCAAAGCCCTTAGGATAGCCCTGCTTGACCTGGACGGGGATCAGAGCGTTGCCCATTGCCGTTGCATCGGCCACCGCAGAGCCGGAGACGCCACCGAACATAACGGATCCAAGAATGGATACATGGCCAAGCCCGCCCTTGAATCGACCGACGGCGAGCCGAGCCATGTCCACCAAAAGAGTTCCGAACCGTCCCGACATCATGAGGCTGCCGGCCCAAATGAAGAAGGGAATAGCCAGCATGGGAAAGCTCTGCGTGGGCGCATATAGCCGCTGCAACATCACTGAAAGAGGCCGCCCCTCCAAGAGGAGCGCGACCGCAGCGCCGCCGGTGAGGGCGAAACCGACCGGAACAGCAAGCGCCATGAGACCCAGAAAGACCCAGATCATGATAGGTGTCATTGTCGTAACCTCGCGGAGGATCGAACCTGTCTAGGCAGATGGAACGATGGGCCTTTGCACCAGGAGACGCACGGCATCCAGAAAGGCGATCAAACCCATGCCTGCGAAGGCATAGATCAGACTCGCATATCCCCAGACCTGAGTGATCCCCAGCGTCGACAGGCGTTGAAATCCCGCTGCTCGGAGAATGGGTGAACTCGTCCACAGGATCGAGATGGAGATTGCCACCATGGCGATTTGAATGAACAGCAGAAGCCAGCGGCCCAATCGGGGTCCGATCAGATCATAGAGCAGCGTGATGGCAATTTGGCTGCCTTGTGCCGATGCGACCACGACGCCGGCGCCCACCAGCCAAGGTAACAACAGGAGGTGAATTTCATAGGCCCACGCCAATCCGGATCCGAAAGCATATCGGAGCACCACATTGACGAGTAGCGCAACGAACATCGTGGTCAGAGATGCAATGCCGATGATCCGCCCGCTGTAGTCAAGCACCGCTATCGCTGACTTGAGGATGACGACGAAGGGGGTATCCCCCTTCGTCGGCCATGCTTGGGCGTCGGGCCAAGCCGGTCTCATTTATCGTTCCGCCGCTTCCAGAAGAGCGGGTACGAAGTTCGGGAAGCGCTCGGCATAGGTGTCGTAGACCGAAGCGGTTGCATCTACGAATGCCTGCCGATCTTCGACTTCCGTAAAGGTTGTCCCTTCTTCTTCCATGGTGGCCTGAAGCGAATTGTTCGCTTCGAAGGACAGGTCACGCTGATACGCGCCCGCGTCCTGCGCGGCTCCTTGGACGCACTCCTGCGAAGCGGCATCCAGTGACTCCCACCAGCCAAGTCCGGCAACCACCGGCGTGCTCTGATACTGGTGCCCGGTCAGCGTGATGTAAGGAGTGATGTTGTGCAAACCGGCGGAATAAATGTTGGTCAGCGGGTTCTCTTGGCCATCGAATACTCCCGACTGCAGAGCCGATGGCAGCTCCGAAAAAGCGAGGGGAGCCGGCGACGCACCAAGCGCCTCGAAGATCGCGATCGACATTTCATCGGGCGGTGTCCGAATTTGCATGCCCTGGAGATCTGCCGGTGTCGGAACTGCCTTGGAGACGTGGCTGATATGACGGATACCATTGTCCCACATTGCAAGAAGCTTAAGGCCGTTTTCTTGGGCCCGTGCGTCGAGCAGCTCGCCTGCTTGTCCGTCCAAGACTTCCCACGCGGTCTGGACATCGTCGAACAGGAACGGCAGGCCGATGGCGCCGGCTTCCGGAACGATCTGGGCGAATGCACCCTGGCTGTTGGCGGTGATGTTTATGACGCCCGCCACCGTGGAAGTCAGCATTTCGACGTCATCGCCCATGGTCGCCGACGGCGCGACCGTGACCGTTATGCCACTTTCGGTGCATTGCTCAACGAGTTCTGCGAAGCGTTCGGCCGCTAGGTAACGCGGATTTCCCGGGTTCTCGCCATGAGCGAGCGTGATGTCGGCGGCGTTTGCCACCTGAGAGACGGCAACGCTTGCCAGAAGCGCCGCTACTAGTGAGAGTCTCATTGGATTTTCCTCCCTGGTTAAGACCTCGTTCGTCAGTGAATTAAGGAACCGCCGTTGACGTCGAGTTCGGTTCCCGTGCAGTACGCCGAAAGTTCGGACGCCAGGAAGAGGGCGCAGCCAGCGACGTCGCTGGCTTGCCCCGGACGGCCCATCGGGATGCCGTCCACTATGGCGTTCGACATTTCCTGCGTGAGTTTGCCCGCAGTGATGTCGGTGGCTATAAAGCCGGGGCATATCGCATTGACGCGGACGTTGTCCGGCGCCAACTCTCGCGCCATGGCCTTGGTAAGGCCGAGAATTCCGGCCTTGGCAGCCGAATAGTGCGGGCCGCCGAAGATGCCGCCACCGCGTTGAGCCGATACGGAGCTGAGATTGACGATGCTTCCATGCTTCTGCTCGCGCATCAGCGGGATCACCGCTTGGCTCATGTAGAGCGTTCCCCGCAGATTAACGTCGAGAACCGCGTCATAATTCTCCGGGGAAATATCCATTGTCTTGAGCGGTTGAGTAATGCCGGCATTGTTGACCAGCACATCCAAACGGCCCCATTTGCCGCGGAGATAGTCGACCGCGGCCAGGCAGGCAGCCTTGTCCGTGACGTCGCATGCCAGCCCGAGATGGCCCTCGCCGAGATCCGCGGCGGCGCTTTCGGCGGCACCTTGATCAAGATCGAGAATGGCAACCGTAGCTCCATGCTCGACGAAAAGTTCGGCCATCGCTTTACCCAGACCACGTGGGGATGCTGCGCCGGTAACTACGGCAAATCGGCCATTGAGAAGTGACACTGTTTATTCCTTCTGATTGTCAGGTTTCCTGTCGGCCGCCTAGAGCCAGCCCTTGATCTGCTCGACGACCTTTCGGGTGGAAATGCCATACATGTCGTGCAGCGTCGGCAGCGCCCCTGCTTCCAGGAATTCGTCGGGAAGACCGATCATCTTGAACTGTGGATTTTGACCGGCCATGAGCAATGTGCTGGCGACAGCTTCGCCCAATCCGCCGACGACGGTATGGTTTTCCGCCGTGACGACCAACCTGCCTCCTCTTGCGACTTCAGAAAGAATCGTCTTGCGATCGAGTGGCTTGATTGTGGGCGAATGGAGCACCGCGACGTCGACGCCGTCTGCCGACAACTGCTCGGCGGCATCCAGGGCCCTCATGGTCATGATGCCCGACGAAATGACAAGCACGTCGCGCCCGTCACGAATGAGTTGGGCTTTTCCAATCTCGAATTGGTAGTCGGGCTTGTAGCGCGACAGCACAACGGGCACCTTGCCGCGAAGCAATCGGGAATAGACCGGTCCGGGGTGGTCGGCGATTGCCTTCACCGATTGGCGGACATCGACGGCGTCGCAAGGGTCGATTAAGGTCATGTTTGGGAGGCCGCGGAATATCGCCAGATCCTCGGTGGCTTGATGGCTCGGCCCGTAGCCGGTGGTGAGACCAGGCAGGGCGCAGCACAGTTTTACGGGCAGATTTTCTTCGGCAATCGCCATCGCTATGAAGTCATATGCCCGCCGCGAGGCGAAAACGGCGTAAGTGGTGGCGAAGGGCAGGAAGCCTTCGCGCGAAAGGCCCGCCGCTGCAGACACCAGAAGCTGTTCGGCCATGCCCATCTGGTAGAAGCGATCGGGCATCGCGTTTGCGAAAACGTGGAGGTCGGTATACTTCGCGAGGTCGGCGGATAGTCCGACGATTTCCGGTCGCTGCCGAGCAAGATCGACCAGAGCGTTTCCGAAGGGTGCCGCTTCGGTTTCGTAGCCCTCCGCGGCTAGGGAGGCGATCATCGCCGATGTGGCGACCCGCTCGCCGACGGCAGCCGGGCTGCGCCGCTCGTATTTGCGGGCCATTGATGCCGTGGTCATTGCGGCTTCTCCTCTTCCAAAACGGCTAGGGCCCTAGCCCATTCGTCTGCTTCTACGCGCACGAAATGGGTGATTTCCCGTTCCTCGAGAAAAGGCACGCCCTTGCACATCTTGGTGTCGAAGATGATTGCCCGGGGCTGTGCACCCTGATGCTCTCGAGCGGCGTCGAAAGCTGCCGCTACGGCATCGATGTCGTTGCCATCAACCCTCTGACAGTGCCAGCCGAATGCCTGCCACTTCTCAACAAGAGGCTCGGCGCTCAACATCTCAGTGGATCGCCCGTCAGCCTGTTGGTTGTTGAAATCGATCAGGCAGATGAGATTGCTCAACCGGTGGTGGGCGGCTCCCATGGCGGCTTCCCAGGTCGAGCCTTCCCCGAGTTCGCCATCGGACATCAGGTTGTAGACGAAGGCTTTCGAGGCCTTCCTTTTGAGCCCAAGTGCCATACCGACGGCGATCCCGAGACCATGGCCGAGAGAGCCGCCCGTTATCTCCATGCCGGGCGTGTAGGAAGCCATCCCCGACATCGGCATACGACTGTCGTCCATGCCGTAGGTGGGCAGTTCGTCTTCGGGAAGAATTCCCGCCTCGATCAGCGCCGCATAAAGTGCGATGGCGTAGTGACCTATGGACAGAAGGAAGCGATCCCGCCCTTCCCACTCCGGATCCGAAGCCTTGTATTCAAGAGCGTGGAAATACGATACCGCGAGCACGTCGGCTATACCAAGCGCTTGGCCGATATAGCCCTGACCCTGCACCTCGCCCATCAGCAGGGCGTTGCGACGGATGTTCCAGGCATGCCGTCTGAGGCTGGTATTTGAGCGCGACTGTGCAACTAGACCGCCCATGTCCCCTCCCAAGTTAGTGAGCTGTTTCGATGAGCCTAGCTCAACCAGGAGGGAGTGTATCGTTCGAAAAATTTACAAGCTTGTTAGCTTTTCTAAACAACTATCAAGTTGTCGCAGCTGGTCCAGTAGCCATTCGGAGAAGCGTCGCACCAACTGCCGCTGCGCTCCTACTTTCGGGTAAACCAGGAAGTGACCGGTATACGAGATCGATTGGTGGCGAGCGAAAAGCGGCGTTACAAGTGCGCCGCGCCTGAGCTCCGGATCCGCAAGCCGAGTGGACTCGAGCGCGATACCAAGTCCGTTCGCGGCCGCGGCAATGGCCATGAAGCTACGATCGAAGCTCATACCCGGTGATGGGGGATGCAGAATGTTGTTCTGCTCGAACCAATCGCTCCACTGGAACCGCTTGAGGTCGCTTCGGATCAGAGTGTGCTTGCGCAAATCTTCGGGCTCACGGATCCTCGCTGCGATTTCCGGGCGACAAAGAGGGGTCAGGCGCTCCTCGCCCAAAGGCACGATGGCGACGCCTTCCCCGCGCGGAGCTCCGTAGACGATGTCGGCATCGAACTCGCCATCGGGAAATCGCGTGTAATCCGTGCTGGCGGCAATCTTGACCTCGATATCGGGATGATCCTGTAGGAAACTCGGAAGGCGAGGCGATATTACTTGGGTTGCAAAGCTCGGCGCGCAATGGATGCGCAAAAGACCTTGACGGAGTGAGGTTACACGCTCAAGGCCCGATCGGAGCTCTGCGAACGCCGCCGTGGCATGCCGCATCAGAATGCGGCCGTCTTGGGTCAGGTGAACTGAGCGGTGCTGCCGCTCGAAAAGGCTTACTCCTAGAGACTTTTCCAGACCGTATATGGCATGACTGACCGCGCTGGACGAGAGATTGAGTTCGGCTGCCGCGTCTCGAAAAGACCCCAACCTCCCCGCGGCTTCAAACGCCTTGAGTGCCGATAGTGAGACGTTGTTGAGCACCGCGCTGTCTCCGGAGAGCCGTCGTTGCTCCTAGCTCTATCTTGGGTCGTTCGTCAGATGCAACCCGCGCCGGATGGTCGGAAAAATGTGCGCCCGGCGGGGAGGCCGGGCGCTTGGAGCGCTATTCGCTTTTGGCCTGATCGAACAGCCATTCGATCATTTCCTGGTCCTTGAAGGAAGTTTCCCAAGAGAAATGGCCATTCAGCGTCACCATGCCCAAAGACAGCATGTTGCTCCCGTCCCCGAACCGATACTCCGTATATCGGACTTCATCACCCGACGTTTCGCTTTCTCCAATATAGGTGATGGCCAACTCATCATCGTCAACGTTCACCGACGAGTCCGGCGTTATGCCGTCCTCGCTAACCTCGCTTCCGGTGAGCCGCGCGAAAGGGTCACGCGAACCTTCGACATCAACGACGGGATCGGTGTCGGCGTGCATCAGCCAAAGAGGAACCGAAAGATTAGCGAGGAGATCGCTCGATCCATCTTCGTCAAGCTGAGAGTGCCGCCCGTTCATCAGGACGGCCGCCGCGAAGCGATCGGCGATGGAGGGATCTTCGTTGGTCAGAAGCGTCCAGCTCCCCATCGCTCCCATCGAAAGACCGGTGAGATAAATGCGATCGGTGTCGATCCCAGGGTTGTCCGCGATGATCTCATCAATCAACCCATTGAGAAGTTGCTGCGTTTCGGCGGAGCTCCAACCTCCAAGGTCGTTCTCATCCCGGAAGTCGCGCGCGGGCGCCTGCGGAGCCAGCACGAACGCCGTCTCGGGAGCGTTCTCGATCCAGGTAACGCCGCCCTGGTTGGCGAGAATCGGAGAGAGGGTGTCGGCAGTGATATCGTCAGGGAAGTGATTGGTGTCGTGGCTCTGCCCCGATCCGTGCAGGAAGATGACAAGCGGTGCCTGCGCGCCGTCCTCGAGATCGGGCGAATAGAAATTGTAGGAGATTTCCGTGATGTCCTGGTTCTCCGGCAACTCAAACACGCCCTGCACGAACTCGTCGACGACGGCGATCGAATGTCCCTCGACAACGAATTCCGCACTGGCGGAAATCGTTTCCGACTGGGATGCCGGTTCGGTGGGCGAGGAGTCCTCGCTCACGGCCGGAAGATCGTGCAGAAGGTCGACGGTGTAGGTCATCGTATCGTCATAGGGCAGGATCTGCCTGAACGATGGATTGAAGCCCAGATACCAGGACGATGCATTGTGGTCTGCGCTGTCGAGCTCCAGTATTACATAGTTGCCCGGACGCGGCGCGCCAGCGACAGGTTCGTCGTTGGTATAAGCCCGCAGGATCGTCCGCGGCGCTGCCGGCACCCCGCTGTTGCCCAGCGTCTGACCCGAATACGACTGAACCGCGTCGAGCTCCGCCGATACCTCGAAGGCATTTTTCAGGTTCGTCATGAGGGGTAGGGGCTGGCCGAAATCGATGGCCAGAGTAGTTACACGCGGATTGGCCTCCATGACCTCCGAGATCAGGTGGACGGGATATTCCTGTCCGTAGGCGATGCTCGAGATGAACAGTGCGCAGCCTGCAAGGCTGCCGAGCGCGATGTGCTTCAGCATAAATTCTCCTCCACAATTGAACCCCGTTCCGCAACTCCTATGCCAGATCGGGCAGCATCCATTATGAGGCGCTGTCGTCGCCTCTCAAACGCGATGTGCTCAAGGCTGGATGAATTCAGTTCAACTGAAGACAGTATCAGGAGGAAGGAGTTAAGGACCGGCGATACCTGAATCAGGTCCTGGGAAATTCGGCATGATCGAAAAAATCCTCGTCGCCAACCGTTCGGAAATCGCGATCCGTGTGTTCCGGGCCGCAAACGAGCTGGGGCTCAAAACGGTGGCGGTGTTTGCAGAAGAGGACAAGCTGGCACTGCATCGGTTCAAGGCGGACGAGGCCTATCTGATCGGGCAAGGGAAAGGACCGGTCGAAGCCTATCTCCAGATCGACATATATCTCCGCGTGGCCCGGATTTCGGGAGCTGATGCCATCCATCCAGGCTATGGGCTGCTTTCGGAAAGCCCCGAATTTGCCGATGCATGTGCCGATGCGGGGACCACCTTCATTGGGCCCAAGGCGCAGACCATGCGTGATCTTGGCAACAAGGTCGCGGCGCGCAATATGGCCGTCAAGGCCGGCGTCCCCGTGGTGCCGGCGACCGATCCCTTGCCGGACGATCTCGACGAGGTTGAGAAGATGGCCGAGGCGATCGGCTACCCGCTGATGCTCAAGGCAAGCTGGGGCGGTGGCGGGCGCGGCATGCGGCGCATCACCGATCCCAAGCAGCTTCGCAACGAGGTCTCAGAGGGCAACCGACGCAGGGTGCAAATGACGGCTGCGGGAGGTCCGGCGAAAGGCAGTACGACTATACGGGGCTGCAGCGCAGAAGGCTGATAGAGATAGTCTCACGATCGGAAGCCCAACGGATCACAATTACGCCGAAGGACATCCAAGATCGTTCAGACATAGTCATCTCAACATATGAGACGGCATTGGTGCGCAGCATTGACGGCGCCTCCCGCGGGCGGTTATCTCACCGCAACTATGGGAGGTTGTCGCGTGTCAGATCGGATAGTCTTGCAGTATGGCGCTATGCTGCTGGAACTGATTCCGGCATTTGGTGGGCGCATCGGCCGCTTGGCTTTCGAGGGCTTGGACGTGCTTGTGCCCTTGACGGCAACAAGCTTCGACCCTGTGGCTTGGCCGCAGGCTGGTGCTTACCCCATGATTCCCTACCACAATCGTATTGAGACTGGACGGTTGTGCCTCAATGGCCACGTGCATACCATTGCATCGCACAAGAATGCAGCGCCCCATTCGCTACACGGGCCGGCGCAGCGAGATCCTTGGACGGTCATTTCGCAATCGAAACATCAGATTGTTCTGCAACTTGACCGTGATGCAGACGAACACTGGCCCTGGGCCTTTAGGGCGCAACAGGACTTTGCGCTCCTACCCGACGGGCTGAAACTTACGCTCACGGTGGTTAACCAGTCGGGGGAGTCCATGCCGGCAGGGCTGGGCTGGCACCCCTACGTGGCCCAGTGTCGCCAGGTGCAACACGATGCCGAGTACAACTGGCCAATCGGGCTTGACTATCTGCCCGCCGGGGGGCGTCAGGCGGTCGGCCATTGTCATGCCGACCTGGTCACTGGCACCAGTTATTATTCCTGCTGGTCGCAACTGGAGATCGAGACGGGATCGGGTCTTGCTCTCTCGATCACCGCAACACCGGTGCTGAGCCACTTGGTCCTGCACAAAGGCGATGGCGACTACGTCTGTGTGGAGCCTGTCTCTCATCTGGCCAATGGATTTAATATGCACGACCGCGGTGTCCTGGGTACTGGCACCCGCATTCTGATACCGGGTGAAGAGCTCTCGGGCACCATATCGGTTACCGTACGACGCGCAGGCTGATCGGAGCAGGGTATGGCAAAGCGTCACGATAATGCGGCTGGTTGGCAAGAAGAGGATACGCCCCAGGCTAGCGTCAAGGGCGCTGCCCTGATCGGCAAGGCCACCGAGGTTTTGACCCGCATCGGAAGTGCGCCCGGAAAGGTCGGCTTCGCCGAACTGTCCTGCACCACCGGCATTGCGCGCGCCACGCTTTACCGCATCCTGTCTGCGCTGACCTCACGCGGTTTGATCCGCACCGACCCGGTAACACAGAACTATACGCTGGGCTTCCAGTTTCTCGAACTAGCACAGAACGTCTGGTCGTCGGCGGATTTGGCCTCGGTCGCCTCTGCCGAACTGCGGCGTCTGCGCGACATGACTGGCGAAACAGCCTATCTGGCCGTACAGGAAAAGCGTCATGTCCTGGCGCTGGGACGCTTCGAAGGTGCCCATTCTCGCCGGTCCAATGCACGCCTCGGTGCGCTCAAACCGATGCACTGCACCAGCCAAGGTAAGGCGATTCTTTCGTTGCTCAGCGAAGCGCAGGTGGATGCCATCCTCAGCGAAGGCATGGAGCGCTTCACGCCCTTCACCATTGTCGATCCCGCCGCACTCAAGGTGCAGCTCCAGATTGTCCGCGCCAGAGGGTATGCAACAGATGATGAAGAGATCGTCGAGGGGACGCGTTGCGTCGGCGCTGCCGTGACCGACAGGGTGGGACGCCCGATTGCTGCAATCAGCGTGGCAGGTCCCGTCTATCGCATGACGGTGGAGCGCGCCGAGCAGCTTGGTCGCGAAATCGCTGAAGCTGCGCGGCGCATCTCCGACCAGCTGGCCCCATACCTGTTCGAGACCCGCTCACGCCACCCAGACATCCGCCAGGCCACCGAAAAGGCAGGTTTCGCTACCGGGTCGCCGTTCTGGGATGCGGCGCGTGGCCATCTGTGCTGGGTGGACAGGCTTGCCCCTTCCGTGCACGGGCTACGAGGGCAAGGGGACGAGTTCAGTCTCGATGTCTTGGGCGAAAGCCTGGTAGGCGCGGCCCAGCACGAGAACGGGTTTGTCATCGCCAGCGTTAACCGGGTCGGCCTGCTGTCGCGGGATGGCCAGTTTGACTTGCGCGACTGCGCAATCGACCTGCACCTGTCCACGATCTTGGCAATGCCTGACGGTGCACTTTGGGCAGCGGCCAGATCCCGCGATACAGACGGCGCAGTTTTGGGACCGCTGGACTTAATCAGCGGCGAGATCGACCCTGTTTTCGAGCTGCCGGATGCCGTGTCGGGGCTTGCTGCCACCCGCGATGGATTGACGCTCTATGCTGCCGTGCCGGACCGCGGCGCCATCTATCAGTTGGCGCCGCTCGAGAGACGCAAGCGCATCTTTGCCAAGCTGCCCAAGGTCGCCGGTTCGCCAACGGCGCTGGCAATAGACGGCGAGGAGCGCATCTGGGTCGCCATGGCCGATGGCTGGAGCATTATCCGTCTCAACGAGGATGGCGATTTCGATCGCACCATTGCCGTGCCAGTCCCCGCGCCGACTGGCATCTGTTTCGGCGGCGAAAACTATGACCGCCTGTTCGTTACAAGTGCCCGAGTGGGCCTCACCCGTGAAGCTTTGATGCACGCACCGCTTTCGGGTCACGTGCTCGAACTCGAAGCCGATCAGCGCGGCAGCCCGGCTTCCGTTATCACGCTGTCGCCAAACCAGGTCGCCTGATGTCTCACACTGCCCCCATCATATCGCTTAAGACCTTCCCGATCTCCATTCCCTTTGCCGACGGCGGCAAGGGCACCGGCGCCACGCCATCTCGCTGGCATACGCTCGACATGGTCCTGGTGCGTATCGAGGATGAAGATGGCCATGTCGGTTGGGGCGACTCCTTTTCTTACTTTTGCACCCGCGCCACGCATGCGGCTATCACCGATATGATCGCGCCCAGCGTTGTCGGCAGGGTGATAGGTGACATTCCAGCCTGGAATGTCGAGGTCCAGAAAAAGCTCCATCTGTTCGGACGCTACGGCATCACCACATTCGCGCTTTCGGGTGTCGATATCGCTTTGTGGGATTTAAAGGCCAGGCGCGCCGGCAAATCTCTGGCCAGCATGGTGGCGGGATCGGAACAAACGCCACGGTCGATTCCAGCTTATGCGAGCCTTGTACGTTATGGGGATATCGACCTGGTGCGCCAACACTGTCAACGAGCCGTAGATCTTGGCTTTCATCATATCAAGCTGCATGAAATTGAGCCGGACATCATAGCTGCTGCGCGTGAAGTGATCGGGCCTGATGCTGCTCTGATGGTTGACGCAAACTGCGCCTGGACCTTGGATGAAGCCATTGCTCAGATGCCCTCACTCCGCGCCAGCAATGTGCTCTGGGTGGAGGAGCCGGTTTTTCCGCCAGACGATTACGCGAGTCATAGGCGTATCGAAGCGGCCCGGATGGCGGTCGGCGCTGGTGAAAACGCCAGCACGGCCTTTGATTTTGCCCGATTGAGTCGCGCGGTGCAGTTTCCGCAGCCTAGCATGACCAAAGTGGGTGGCGTGTCCGAATTCGCGCAGATCGTGCATGATGCTGGAGCGCTTGGAAAATCGGTCATGCCGCACTCACCCTATTTTGGCCCGGGTTTCTTTGCCACCCTCGCTATGGCGCCCTTGCTGCCGCAGGATTCATTATTTGAATATTTGTTCGTCGATCCTCAAGGTTGGCTGCAAACACCTCCGGTCCTCATGGACGGGAGGATGATGGTGCCGGCCGGCGCCGGAACCGGTTTCGTACCCGACCCCAACATCATGGACCGCTTCGCCATTAGTGCGTAGTCCCAACATGTGAGATGCACATAGCGGGACCGCGAAGTCGGCGCTTTCCTGCGCATTCGAATTCTTTCAAGGTGAAAGCGTCGGAGGGCCGAGGTCTTCCGGCGTCAGACGATCCTGGGGAGAGAAGAATGGACGTTTTCGTTTCCGGCGCTACCGGCCGTGTCGGTGGGACACTGGCAACGGCGCTGCAACAGCGTGGCTTAAAGGTCAGGACCATCGCCGTCCCCAACGACCCCAACCGGAAAGCCACCGAAGCCCGCGGCATAGAATGCATTACCGGTAGTCTCGCCGATCTTGCTACGGTGCGTCAGGCCGTCGAAGGCGTATCTTCGATCTTCCACATGGCTGCCGTCATTTCCTTCCAACCGACCGCCCGCGATCTGCTTTGGGATGTCAATGTCGTTGGCACTTATAATGTTCTGCGGGCCGCCGCCGAACAGGCGATGAACCGTAAGATCCGCATGATTTTTGCTTCGAGCGATCAGGTCTATCCCACCCGTTTCGCGCGCTACCGTCCCACCGACGAGTTGCATCCGCATGAACCCTACACTTTTTACGGCATGTCAAAGGTGCTGGGTGAGGAGATGGCCAAGTTCTATAATCGCTCCGAAGCCAATCTCGACATCAGCACCGCGGTCTTTTCCCATACCGAAGCGGCTCACGAGTTGATCGATCCCCACGGGGAATACTCCGGCGCTGCATTTTTCGTGAATGCCCGCGTAAAGAGTTTGAAGGCGAGCAGTACGCATCATGCCGGTGCCAATAGCGACGATCAACTGCGCAAGGTGCTTGACGTCCTCGAACCTTTGATGGGCGACGACGAGCCACTGCTGCTCACCTATGACGAAAACGGCAAGCCCCACACCCAGGAACTTGTGGACGTGCGTGATATCGTGCAGGGCCTGTTGCTGATCCACGACAAGCCCGAGGCGATTGGCGAGACGTTCAATCTCGCGCCCCTCAGTCCGGTCAGCCTTGCCGAATTCATTCCCTATCTCGCTGAAGCTACGGGGCGTCGCTACGTGGAAGCGCACATTCCCGTGCCGCTCGGGCGCACCCATGGCAGCAGCGCCAAGGCGCGCTCCATCCTTGGCTTTCACCCCAAATACTCGCTTTTCGATATGGTCGATGAGGCTGTCGGCCGGACCAAGGCGAAATGAACCAAACACTCGCACTGCGCCAAGCGGAGTCTCACATGAGCGATATCGACATCCACCAGGACATCCTGGACAAGCTGAAGCAGGCCAGCACGGCCACGTTGACCACCCAATTGTTTAAGCACGGTTTCCGCCAGCAGTTCCTCGTGGGGCTTACCGCGCTCAGCAAGGAGGCGGGAAGCTTTGCGGGCGAGGCCTTCACTTTGCGCTTCATTCCGTCCCGCGAGGACAAGGACTGGGATCTGGGCGATCTCGCCAAGCGCGGCGACGATAATCTGCAGTGGGAAGCGGTCGAGGCGATCGAGCCAGGCAAAGTTCTGGTTATCGATAGCCGCAGTGATCCGCGTGCTGCTTCGGCTGGCAACATGCTATTGACCCGTCTGATGCGCAAGGGCGTTGTCGCCGCCATCACCGATGGCGCCTTCCGCGACGGGACAGAAATCGCGCGCATGAACTTCCCTGCCTATTGCGCCGCCAACACCGCCTCGACCCGCCCGGCCTTTCACCGCGCCATAGACATGCAGCGCCCGATCGGTTGTGCCGGTGTTGCGGTCTATCCGGGCGACATCGTCGTCGGTGATGCCGATGGCGTCGTGGTAATTCCGCGTTATCTGGCGCCAGTTCTGGCCGATGCTGCCTATGAGCAGGAAATGCGAGAGCGTTTCCTCTTCACCAAGATCGATGCCGGTCAGCCGCTCTGGGGTACGTACCCGCCCAATGAGCAAACCCTAGCGGAATACGCCTCCTGGCGTGCCGAGCACGGGAAGTAAGTCCATGACCGAAGCCGCCCAAAAAGCCGAGGCGTTGATCCGCCGTTATTTTGCCGCCTGCAATGCCGGCGATCATGCTGGGTTGGTCTCCTGCTTCACGCCCGATGCTGTGCATTATTTTCCGCCCGGCCTGCCAGACGCGCCTTGGCGGGGCGCACATGCCATCGCCGATGGTTGGGTCTGGTGCGTCAGGACGCTTGGTTCACGATGGACCATTGAAAAGGTGCTGGCCGGGCCCGACGGCAAGGAAGCCGTAATCGAGTGGACCCATTGGAAAACGGCGATTGGCGAAGCCCTCCGGGGGGATGAATGGTATATTTTCGACGATAACATCGAACGTATCGCCGAAATTCGCGCCTACTACGCATCGCCGGTCGACAAGTCCCAGCCCGTCAACAAGCTGCACGGCTTCGACTATGCCGGGCGCGGCTTTGCGATGAAACCGCCATCCCAGCCCCCCAAGCTCTATTGAACACCCCCAGCGAGAGGCGTCACGTGACTGCACTCACCGGTAAAACCCGCATCAATCTTCTTATCGGCTCCCCCATTGCTCAGGTACTCGCCCCCGGCTGGCTGACCGAGCGGATGCAGAACGTCGGCTATGATGGCCTGCTGGTGCCAATACAGATCCTCCCAGAGCGTCTGGATGCGGCTTTGCCGGAACTTATGGCCATGCCCAATGTGGACTCCATCCTGGTAACCCTGCCGCACAAATTCCGCGCCTCCCGTCATTGTGCTGCCCTTTCGCCTCGCGCCACCATATTAGGCGCCATCAACGCCATGCGCCGCATGCCAGACGGTCGCTGGCATGGCGACAATTTCGACGGTGCGGGCATGTTGGCAGGGCTACGCAATGCCGGTCATGACGTAGAGGGCAAGGCTGTCTATGTCGCCGGGGCCGGTGGGGCTGGTTCGTCCATAGCGGTGTCCATGCTCGAAGCGGGCGCATCGCGTCTCATGTTGCACGACCTCGATACTGCCAAGGAGAATGCGCTGCTCGATCTGCTGGAGCGTCATTATCCGGGGCGGGTCAGCGGAGGTTCGGGCGATGTGACCGGTTTCAACGTCGTCATCAACGCCAGTTACGCCGGTTTCAATCCCGCCGATCCTCTGCCAATTGATCCCGCAGGCCTAGTGGCCGGTACCGTGGTGGCCGACGTTATCACCGACCCTGTTCCCACGAAATTGTTGAGGGAAGCCGCCAAACTCGGCTGCCCGACGCGCGACGGCACCCACATGCTCGAAGGGCAAATGCAATTGCTCTTCGAATTTATGACAGGTCGCCCACCGGAGTCTCACGAAGTGGGACTTACCTAGGCGTGGTAGACGCCAGCCGGATTACCTTCCGTCAACAATAGCGTAAATGTGAGACGTCGCCGGCAACGGTGATGTTTAGGAGGAGCCCAGATCATGACGACTATCTTCAAACGTCGCACCCTGCTCAGCCTTGCGCTAGCTGCAACCGTGCTGACACCAGGTATCGCCCATGCCGACGCTTTGTCGGACATTGAAACTTCCGGCAAGATCCGAATTTCGATCGACCCCGCCGCGCCGCCCTATTCATCACTTGATGCTTCGGGCCAGTATGTCGGCTCGGAAGTTGATTTCGCCGAAAAATTGGCCGCCGACTGGGGCGTCGAAGCCGAATTGGTACCAACCTCAGCTGCCAATCGCATACCCTATCTGCAAACCAACCGCACCGACGTGGTGATCTCGACCCTGTCGATTACCGAGGAGCGTCGGCAGGTCATTGACTTCTCACGTCCCTATAGCGCGATCCAGATCGTCGTGGGCGGCCCGGCTGACTCTGGGGCGGAGAGTCTCCAAGATTTAGTAGGCAAGCGCGTCGCCGTGGTACGCGGAAGTACAAATGACAGTCAGATTACGGCGGACGCGCTCGATGGCACCGATATCGTCCGCTTCGAAGATGATTCCACCGCAATCACCGCGCTGCTCAGCGGTCAAGCCGATTTTTATGTCACGGCGCCGGCGCTGCTGACCACGGTCAACGCGCAGAATCCCCGCTTGGATGTGCGCCCGCTGATCGTGCTCGAGACTAATGTGACGGGCATTGGCGTGGCCAAGGGCCAAGACGCGCTGCGCGACAAGCTTGATGCCTGGGTCGCCGATGGCATTGCCGATGGCAGCCTCAACGAAATCTATAGAGACGCTTTCGGCATCGACCTGCCGCCGGAAGTGACCGCGTGGGTGGATCAGTGACATGGTTGCTCTGCCCGATAGAAAGGCCAGCGGCGAACGCTTCACGTACTCCGAACTTATCGAAGCCTCGGTGGCGCTCTTTGCCGCGGCCGGTATGCAGCAGGATATGGCCCAGGACGTCGGCAATTCATTAGTCATGGCCGACGCCATCGGGCACAGCACGCATGGCCTGGCCATCGCGCCATGGTATCTGGACGAGATCGCCTCGGGTTCCCTCCGTCTGGAAGGGTCTTACGAGGTGGTATCCGACCGTCCATCCTGCGTCGCCTGGAATGGTTGCCGCCTCGCTGGCGCCTGGCTGATCAACCGGGCAATCGATGTTGCGCTTGAGCGCATCGATCGGGAAGGTGTGGTGACCCTGACCATCGGCAACGGCTATCATACGGGCGCCTTGGCTACCTATTTGCCGCGCCTTACCGCGCGCGGACTCATGGTGATCTTGGCCTGTTCGGGCCCTGCTCATCAGGGCGTGGCACCTTTCGGTGGCACACGCGGTATCTTTACACCTAACCCCTTGGCTGCCGGCATTCCCACCGGTGCCGACCCCATCCTGCTCGACATCAGTTGCTCGATCACCACAGTCAAACGCTCGACGCAATTGGCCAAGGCGAACGGTCTGTATGACCATGAATGGCTGCTCGACGAGCGCGGCGTTCCCACACGCGATCCTAAGGTGCTAATCGACGGGCAGGGCACCCTGATGCCGATCGGCGGCATGGATCACGGTCACAAGGGTTATGCCATGGCCCTGCTGGTCGAAGCTCTAACCCAAGGCCTGAGTGGCACTGGCCGTCGTCAGCACCTGTCCGGAACGGTCATGAACACCTTCCTGCAGGTCATCGATCCTGCCGCCTTCGGCGGAAAGCGCGTCTTTACCGAGGAAATGGACTGGTTGGTCGATCGCTGCCGCGAAAATCCGCCTCGCCCAGGCGTTGAGCGCGTTCGCATTCCGGGCGATCAGGCCCGCCACCGGCTCGATCTTGCCGAGCGTGATGGCGTGTTCTTGCCGGACGAGATCCTTAAGCCACTCAAGTCCTATTTCGACCAGTTCGGCATCGCCTTCGCGATTGCGCGCTAGGAGTCACGATTGTTCTGTCAGCTTCACGAGGAGGAGACAATGAAGCTATTGAAAACGTTATCTGCCTTTGCCCTCGGCATCGGCCTTGCCGTCACCGCCCAGGTGCAGGCACAAGCCCAGACCACCCTCGAGCGCATCGTCAATGACGGCAAAATTCGGGTTGCCATCGATCTGAGCGTGCCGCCCTGGTCCTACCAGGACGAGGACCTCCAACCGGTCGGCTCAGAAGTGGGGGCCGCACAACTGTTGGCGGAATCACTCGGCGTGGAGCTTGAAATCGTTTCTACCAACGGTGCCAACCGTATTCCGTTTTTGCTCTCGGGCCGGGCAGACATCATCATGTCGGCGCTCAGCATCACTGACGAGCGCAAAGAGACCATCGACTTCTCCATTCCCTACTCTGGCGCAACCACCTTCATCGCCGCGCCTAGCTCGATGAACATCGAGTCGGTGGAAGACCTGCACGGCCTGCGGATCGCGGTAACGCGTGGCACCACCAATGACAGCGACCTTACCGCTGCGGTTCCCGACGATGTCGAGATCGTAAGATTTGAAGACGAGGCAACAACGATCACCGCCGTCGCCAGCAACCAACTCGACCTTGTGGCGCAGGCGCAGACTCTGATCGATGTGATTAACGAACGCAATCCGGGCAAGCAACTCGAACCCAAAATTATCCTGCGCGATTTCCGCGTTGGCGTTGGAATCCGCAAAGAAGACCAGGACCTGCGAGAATATATAGACGGCTGGATTGCCGAGAATCTCAGCAATGGCAAGCTCGGCGAGATCTATCAGCAATATCAAGGCACCGCCCTGCCTGCGGACATCCTCGAAAGCGTTCAATAACACCCATTCGGCAGGAGGGGCCAATGAACTATTCATTCAATTTTGCAGCGGTACTTTCGTACTGGCCCCTGCTGCTCGAAGGCATCTGGGTGACCATACGACTGACCGCGATCACCACGGTTCTTGGTATTTTGATTGGCGCCATCTGCGCCGTGATCCGCACAGGTGGGCCCAAATGGGCGCAATGGATTGTAACGGGCTACGTGGAATTCATCCGCAACACGCCTCTACTGATCCAAGCCTACTTTCTCATCTTCGGCATTGCCAGTATGGGCATTCGCCTGCCCATTTTCGTTGGCGCGGCCATTGCGCTGACCGTCAATATCGGTGCTTACACCACCGAGATCGTCCGTGCCGGCATTGAATCGATCAACAAGGGTCAGCTTGAAGCGGCCGAATGCCAGGGGCTGACCAAGCTCCAGACCTATCTCCACATTATCATCCGTCCGGCGCTTGAACGCGTCTATCCGGCCCTGACCAGTCAATATGTGTTGCTCATGCTCGCGTCGAGCATCCTCTCGGCCGTCGGGGTGGAAGAATTGTTTGGCATCTCCAATCGCATCCAGAGCGAGACCTTCCGCAATTTCGAAATTTTCGTTGTGCTCGGGGTCATCTATTTGGCCCTATCGGTTCTCGTGCGTGGCGCTTTCTTCCTCTTCGGTCAGCTCATTTTCCCCCGCCGGCGTAAGCTCGGGACGCCTCTGTGAGGAACGTGCAACCATGAACATGATCTTTATCCAATCGCTGCTCTGGGGCCTGTGGAACACGGTTTTCCTGAGCGCGCTGACCTTCTTGATTGGCGGTGCCATGGGCTTTGTGGTGGCTCTCACACGCATTTCCCCGGTCAGTGGGCTCCGCTGGGCCGCATCGGGATATATACAGGTCATTCAGGGCATTCCGTTGCTGGTACTGATGGGCCTTTGCTTCTACGGCCCCGATATTCTAGGCTTGCCCTCCGCTACCCCGCTTTGGGCCGCCGCCGCTGGCATGTCGATCTACACGAGCGCCTATCTTGGCGAAATCTGGCGGGGCTGCTTTCAGGCCGTTCCCAAACCTCAGTGGGAGGCCGCCGAGTGCGCTGGCCTAACCAGGTGGCAGCGCATGCGGTGGGTCATCCTGCCCCAAGCTACGCGTATTTCTATTCCGCCCACTGTCGGGTTTCTGGTGCAGATCGTTAAGAATACCTCGATCGCATCGCTGATCGTTGGCTATGCCGAACTGTCCTACAACGCCAAGATCATCAACAACTCCACTTTCCAGCCTTTCATCTATTTCGGGCTGGCTGCAATTCTCTACTTCGCCGTCTGCTACCCCCTTTCGGTGCAGAGCCGCATCTTGGAAAGGAAGTTCAATGTCGCCAATCGTTGATCTGATTGATGTCCATAAAAGCTACGGCATGGTCGAAGTCCTCAAGGGTGTGACCTTTTCCGTAAACAAGGGAGAGGTCGCAGCCATAATCGGGCAAAGCGGATCGGGTAAGAGCACTGCCCTGCGCTGCATGGACCGGCTCGAAACTATTCAGGGAGGGACGCTGGAGGTCTGTGGCCACCGCCTTCACACACCTAATCCTGACTTAAAGGCGCTGCGCCGTGATGTTGGTATCGTGTTCCAGAGCTACAATCTCTACCCACACCTCACCGTTGAGGAGAATGTAACCCTGGCGTTGCGCCTGGTGCGCCGCCTCGGCAAAGCCGAAGCGCGCGAACGGGCTGCCGACGTGCTCAAGAAAGTGGGGATGCTCGAAAAGCTAACAGTCTATCCCGAACAGCTCTCCGGTGGTCAGCAGCAACGTGTCGCGATTGCGCGCGGCCTTGCCATGGAGCCCGAGCTGATGCTGTTCGACGAAGTGACGTCGGCGCTCGATCCGCAACTGACTGGCGAAGTGCTGCGCGTCATGGAACAGCTCGCCTCTGAAGGTATGACCATGGTGCTGGTCACGCACGAAATGTCCTTTGCCCGCAAGGTGGCGGACAAAGTAATCTATATGCGCAACGGCCGCGTCCACGAAATGGGCACGTCGGAGATCCTGCGCAGCCCCGAGACCAAGGAACTGGGCGAGTTCATCGCCGAGGCCACAGACGCCTGAGGATCATTACAATGTATTTTGCCATTATTGCCCGTGACAATACCGAGCCCGGTACGCTGGAGAAGCGCTTGGCAAATCGCGACGCGCACCTGGAGAAGATCCACGCCATGAAGGCAGAGGGGAGCATCATCGATGGCGGCGCCATGCTGAACGATGACGGCGATATGGTCGGGTCAATTGTGCTATGCCATTTTCCAGACCGCGCAGCGCTCGACGCTTATCTCGCCGAGGAGATCTACGCCACTCAACGTGTTTGGGGCGACATCGAGATCGTGCCGTTCCGCCGAGTCAGCTGGAAGAGTTGAAGATGACTCAGTTGCAGAGGTGAATGGTTGGCGCGGATGGGGTTAGATGGCGCGGCGCCTCGGTGTGGACATCGGCGGAGCCTGCTGCTGGCTGAACGGATCGATACCAACTGCACAAGCGGTCATTCGTTTTCAACGGATGACCGCTTGTGCAGTTGGTCCTATCTCCAAGAGATCTGCAAAGGTGGTTTTCGGAGTGCTAGGTTTGGCACGAATGTCGAAGGCGGGCTTTGGTCGACGCTTTTTGCCGAGCTTAGAACGTCACCGAACCAATGTGAAAGGCGCCCCACTCACGGAGGGCGCCTCTTATAACTATCTTGCCTTTCCGTAGAGCTTAGCGAAGTCTGGACCGGACGGATCCATTTCAATACTGCCTTGCCAGGACGAGTGCTCCTGCCAAGGGCGAGCCATTCGCTCAGTCAGCTCATTGACGCGGTGCATAAACGGAACAGCTTCATCCCTTAGCTTGCTTTCCATTGCCTTCATGTCTGGGAATTGATCGAAGGCCTGTGCCCAGATGGCGCGGCCGGCGAGATAGCCGCTGGCGCCAGCGCGATATGCGTAAACCAGCTTCTTGAGGAAATCTTCCGGACCGGCGCCGGCGCTCAGCAGCACCCACGGCCGCTTAAGGTTTCCAGCCATCTTGTCGAACAGCTTCTGCACGTCGGCCGCCTCCGGGCCATCGGGTTCGGGCACGTTGTGCACGTGGATCGGCGCTTCGAGCTTGTAGACATCCACTCCATCCGGATCCATTACGTCGGGATCCGACAAGGCCTCTAGAACCATTCTGGTGCGGTTCTGCACCACCAGGTTGGGATCTTCGTGCGGGAATGGGTAGATTAGAAATTCGAGCAGGAAGACAATATCATTGGCTTTACAGGCTTCCTTGACCGATTGCAGATAGGCGAGCTGATGCGCACGCACTTCCGGATCGACGTCAGAGCGGAACCAGAGATTTACCTTGACCGCGTCGGCGCCGATCTTCCGAATCTCGCCAGCATCCCACTGCGGGATATTGGACGACTTGCGGCCGCCTTCGGTGACGACCCAGGTAGCCCATTCCGTGGCGAGGATCAGCCCGGTGCGCGGCGGGATCGCATGAACGGCACTTGCGTACCCGAACGGCGGATCCACCAGGACAGCGGACGTGTGTGGCGCCAAGTATTCTGCCAGCATGCCTTTGACGGCCGAAATATCAGAAAATGGGGCAGCATCGACCCCACGCTTCTGCTTGATTGGATTGACGATTGGGCCGGTCTGGTCCATTGCCAACATCTTGAAGCGCCCGCTGTCATCCGACAGACGGCGCAGGCCCCATAGCTTACCGGGCGAAACTTTCATTATAATACTCCGTTTAAAAAGAGATCGACTTCCGAACGACCGGCAATGCTTTCCCAGCCACTGCCCTTCGCACATTTGAGTGCGGCCGCCGCGCTGGCAAAGCGCCCAGCCTGTTCCACGCTGCGCCCTTCGCCCACCGCGACCGTATAGGCGCCATGGAAGACGTCGCCCGCGCCATTGGTATCTAGTGCCTTGACGGGAAAGGCTGGCATGTGACGCACCCGCCCCTTTTCCAGCCAATAAAACCCGCCTGCCCCGGCTGTAACCGAAACATGGCCGTTGGCGCGTTTCGCTACGGCTGAAAGCCCGGATCGGGGATCGTCATGCCCGCTCAACTGCGCCAGGCACCGCTGGGAAAACACCACATGGTCAGCCAGCGGCAGCAGGCGTTGCACGGCTTCAAGATCATTTATGTCAGCATCCAGCACCGATATTGCACCACGATTTGCTGCGGCACTAAAAATGGCGGCGGCACCCTGCCACCAGCTATAGTCGGCCAGGACGGCGGCAGTACCGTTGAGGCATGAGAAATCCAGCCAGGTCGCATCGTCCGTCCAGCCTTCGCCCATGAAGCCGAAGCCCATGCGCTCACCACTGGCCTCGACAATGATCGTGCCTTGCGGGCTGCGACCACCATCAAACTGGCGGACCTGATCCGTGCGGACACCCGCTTCGCGTAGGCGGCGGATGATTTCATCGCCGGCAGCATCCGCGCCTATACGACTGTAGCAGACTGTTACCGCGCCCAGGCGAGCACAGGCCACGGCTGCCGTCGCAGCAATACCGCCGCCTGTCTCGACCTGACCTTTGACGCGCATTTTGCTCGGCTCGACTGGCAGGTTGGCCACATAAAGAATGCGATCGAGAAATGCGTTACCCAGCGTTGCAACCTTGATGGGGGCAACCATGACAGTCTCCGCTAAGTCTCAGGGGGGCGAGCGCGAAAGTCCGCCACCCTGAAGGAAGCCTAGAACCAGTAGGAAGGGAGGTCTTCGTTGACAGTGCCGATCCATTCCTGCTGCGCAGCCTGAAGCTCGCCGGAGTTCCACAGCAGCATAATCGCCGTATTGATCCATTGCAGCAGGTCGCTCTCACCCTTGCGAACGCCAACGCCCATCGGCGAGGAGCGCATTGGAAATTGCGGCTTGAACGCGTCGGTTTCCTTGGTGATCGTGAAGGCGGCGGCGGTACCCGAAACGATGCCGTCGACCTGGCCTGAGAACAGCGCCTGGTTGCCCGTAGCGGCATCTTCGAAGCGCATGATATTTGTTCCCGGCAACGCGTTTTCGGTCAGAAGCGTGTCATTGGTGGAACCGCGCGTCACGCCGATATTCTTGCCCACCAGATCTTCGTAGGAGGAAAAGGTCGTACTCGACGGCGCAATCACGGTCTGAGTGTCGATATATATCGGCACAGAGTACCAAACTGTCTTAGCGCGCTCAGCCGTGATGCCAAACGAGGAAATCAGAATGTCGCAATTGCCGGCGGTCAGGCTGGGAATGCGGGCCTGAGACGCCACATCAACCAGTTCGAGCTCCACCGCTAGTTCCCGCGCTAGAAGGTTGGCTACCGCAATGTCGAACCCGGCAGGCTGCAGGTTTTCGTCCGTTATGCCATAGGGCGGCGTCGAAAAGGATGTACAGACGACGAGCTTGCCATTGGAAATGATCGTGTCCAGCGAAGAAGGCGAACTTTGCGCCATGGCCGGAGGGATCGAGAACAAAGCAATCATTACACCAGAAACGGAAAGTTTATTCGAGAGATACGACATGCTTTTCCTCCATTTGGTCACGCGTATTTCAGGTTTGCACTTTGCATCTGCGATTGTGATTTTATGTAACCACTGATGGGCAGGCCGAACCATCCTTATGATTGTCAAAGGATTTAAGCTGTCCCACCTAGTGAGATTTTATCATTCCGCCGACCTTGAAACGCGCCTCGAGGTGGCGGCTCACCAGGGTCAAGGGGAAATTAATCGCGAAATAGAAGGCAGCAGCGGTGAGGAAGACCGGCAGCGGCTTGAAGGTCGCATTGCTCACGATCTGCGCCGCACGGGTCAATTCGGATATGCCGATGATGGAAACCACACTGGTTCCCTTCACCAGCTGCACTAGGAAGCCGATGCTGGGTGGAATGGCGATGCGCATAGCCTGTGGCACAATGATGCTGCTCATGGTCGTCCGCCAACTCAGGCCGAGCGCGTGGGCGCTTTCCCACTGTCCTTTGGGGACGGCAGCAAGGGAACTGCGCCAGATTTCGCCGAGGAAGGCGCTGGTAAAGATGGCAAAGGCGAAGGTCATGGACCAGGTCTGGTCGAGGCGCAGCCCCAGCATGGGTAAACCGTAATACGCCATGAAAAGGGTCACGATGATCGGCGTGCCTTGGATGAGGAAGACGAAGACCTCGGCAAGCCAGCGGATCGGCGCAAAGCGCGAGATCAGCATAGCCGTAACGATCGTACTGCCCACGACCCCGCCGGCCAAGGCGATCGCCACCAGTTGCAGCGTCACCAGAGTCGCCTGGGCGAGGAACAGAACATGACTGACCGTGAACTGCTGAAACATGGCTTATCTCGCCGGATATTTGAACCGAAAAGACATTCGGGCTATCGCTGCAAAAACCAGTCGGAAGCCTGTTGTTAGCAGGATGTAGAATCCGGCTACGAAGACGAAAGCCTCGAAATTTCGCACCGTTAGGCTCTGAATGTCATTGCCCGCTCCGGTTAGCTCGGCAACCGAGATAGCCGACAGCAGACTGGAAGACTGCAACAGCAAAACAAACTGCCCCGACAGCGCCGGAAAGATCGAAGCCAGTGCCGGTTTCAGCACGATACTGCGGAAAATGGTCGGGCCTCGCATCCCAAGCGCCCGGGCCGCCTCGATCGGGCCGGGCGGCACATTGTCGATGCCCGCGCGGATGATTTCGGCCAGATAGGCTCCGCCATAAATACTCAGGCCAATAATGGCTGAGGTGACTGGCGAAAGCCTGATGCCCAGACTTGGCAAGCCGAAATACACCACGAACAGCTGCACTAGGAATGGTGTGTTGCGGATGATCTCGATATAGATCAGCACGATCAGGCGCACGGGACGGCTGACACCCATGGCCACTGCGCAGACAAGACCGATCAACAGTCCCAGCACCATAGAGGCACCGGATATCCACACCGTTGTCCACGCACCCGCTACAAGCAGGTCGAGCCGCGAGATCGTGCCACTGAATTCCAATCCGTTCATGGCTCCTCCAATGTCTTTATGGGTATTAACGCCGGCTCGGTCGGTCAACGTGGCAGGCGAGCCAACTTGGATAAGTGTCTCATTTTGTGAGACTAGCATCATGGCAGGGCAACCAAGCTACGTGACGCGCCATGGCCTCTTCACTAGACTGACGGCATCAAATACGTCGCCAAGCGAGGAGATCCGTCGTGTCGACCGTAAGTTCAGGGACAATACCGGCCGTCGAAATCGTCCAGATGGACAAGTTCTATGGTCAGTTCCAAAGTCTGACCGGCGTCACGCTATCCATTTCTCAAGGGGAAAAGATTGTGGTCTGCGGGCCGTCCGGTTCGGGCAAGAGCACCATGATCCGGTGCATCAACGCTCTCGAAAAACACGAAGCCGGTACGCTCAAGGTGCTCGGTCGTGAGGTCACCACGGACCGTGCGTCGATCGACGCAGCCCGTAAGGCTACCGGTATGGTGTTCCAGAGCTTCAATCTGTTTCCACACATGACCGTGCTGGAGAATTGCATGATCGCCCAGCGTAAGGTGAAAGGTACGTCTCAGCGTGAGGCTCGCCAACTGGCGCTCCACTACCTCGAGCGTGTGCGCATTCCCGAACAGGCAGACAAGTATCCCAGCCAGCTATCGGGCGGCCAGCAGCAGCGCGTTGCCATTGCCCGCGCCCTTTGCATGAAGCCTGCCATCATGCTTTATGACGAACCTACCTCTGCTCTCGACCCCGAAATGGTCAAGGAAGTGCTCGACACCATGCTTGAGCTGGCAAAGGAAGGGACGACCATGGTCTGCGTCACTCACGAGATGGGCTTTGCGCGCAGTGTGGCTGACCGCGTCGTCTTCATGGATAAGGGCCGCGTTGTCGAAACTGCCTCACCGGCCGAGTTCTTCGACAATCCTCAGAGCGATCGAGCCAAGACGTTCCTCGCCCAGATGCTGCACTAGTCCCGCTGCGCCTGAACAATAACGGGAGCGGTCGGGTGACCGCCCCTTCTGCGTTTCGACAGGGTTCTCGCATCAGGCAACCGGCGAAATGGCACGACCTCAATGTTACCCCGGCACCAGCGATACTCGGCCCTGTTGACATAAGTTGGCATCCGTAACTTTGCGACGGCTAGTGCCAGGAATCCCAGGAATGATATAGCCGTCTCATGCGCCGAAACTGCTTGAGCTTGTTGAACATGCGCTCGACCCGGTTGCGGTCCTCACTCGTCCTTGTTACCGCGGCCGTCGTCGCCATCTTGGCTCCGCTTTGCCTTTTCATCGAGCGTGGGTGGTGGGGAGGTGCCCGATGCCTGAAGCTCCAGCACCAGGCCGACGTGGGCTGCAATAAAGTGGAGCGCAGCTAATCAATCCGCCAGGGTATAATATCGCGGTCGCGATCCGGGTTTCTTACGATTGCTTCCGGAATGATGGGAAGCCTTCGGTAGTTCTCGCGGCATATCCGCAATCCTTGCTTTTTGCCGGATCTGCGTAGCTCGGCAAAAGGCCCCTTCCGACCTATTCCTGTCTCTCTATCGCGGGAAAAGGGCACGGCAAATGGCGGAAGATGACAACGACATCTCGGATACGATGGAGTCGCGGCTTGAAGCGAAGTCCGAGTTTGCGGACCCACGCCTAGCTATCTGTGAAGCCTGCCTCAAGAGAACCATTCCGACACCCGTCTTCGAGAAACTTTTGGCCGACACTTTCAGCATTGTTCTTGTCGAAGTGCCCGGTGCGGATTGGGTGGACTGGGTGGGGGCGGCAGTCAAAGAGATGCTGCCGAAATATCCTCTGCTTATCCGATCGAGTTCGCGCAATCGCAGGGCATCCGGCGCCGATCTTGATCGTCTGGTCACCTTGGTCGCAACAGAGGGCGGCGCGATTGTCATCCTCGAAAGTGGAGACATTCCCAAAGAAATCGAGAGGATGGCCGATTTCCGATTTAGGTTGATACTGCCCGACCTGTCGGCCCTCCGAGAGGTTGCGCGGCGGACCCTCGTTGGAAATGCGGCGCGCATCAAGTCCGTGCCTAGCCGAGCTAGCTTGGGTACCTTGGCTGCCTGTTTTCCGCCGGGAGCGCCCGTAGCCACTGCCATTCGCCGGCTCCGCAAGTTAATCGGTCCTGCCACGCCCCCCGTCAGCGACATCCCCGATCTGGATTCGGTGCAAGGACTGGATGAAGCCAAGCTGTGGGGTATGGATCTCAAGACCGATCTCGCGGCCTTCAGAGCCGGCGAAATCCCTTTCTCGGCGATCGAGGCCGGCGCAGTCCTGACAGGCCCGCCCGGGACCGGAAAGACGATGGTGGCGCGGATCATCGCCAAGGCGTGCGGCCTGGCTTTCGTACCGACATCGATAGCTACGCTGTTTGCCACGTCCGACGGTGATCTTGATGGCGTGATCAAGAAATTCAGATCGGCGTTCGAAGAGGCCAAGGCCTCCGCCCCGTCTTTACTGTTCATCGATGAGTTGGACGCCCTCCCCTCCCGAGACACGATCGACAATCACGGCAGAAGCTGGTGGACACCTCTCATTACGGATTTCCTCCTGCAGCTCGATTCGTCATTGAACGATCGCAGCGGTGTCATCGTAGTCGGCGCCACCAACCGGTATCAGGACCTCGATCCGGCCCTCGTGAGGCCGGGCAGGCTCTCAAAGCGGCTGCAGATCGATCCGCCTTCTACCGACGCTCTCGAAGGCATCCTTCGTCACTATCTCAAGGACGACCTTGCGGCCGACGACTTGCGACCGTTGGCTGTTCTGACAACAGGCGCGACCGGGGCCGCAGCCGCTGAATGGGTAAATGCCGCGCGGCGGGCGGCACGAAACGCGGGGCGGGCACTGCGACTGGATGACCTCTGGGATGCCGCCATCGGTACTGAAAGCCGCTCGGTTGCCGAGCGCTGGCGGGTAGCCGTTCACGAAGCAGGCCATTGCGTCCTAGGATATCTTCTCGGCCGGAAGCCGGTTTTCGTAACCGTCCGTATGGTGGGGCATTCCTCAGGTCACACCCGTTTCGACGACGGGCCCAACTTGACGCGCAGTGACCTGGAACGGGCTGCGGTCGTGATGTTAGGCGGTCAGGCAGCGGAGCGTACTATTCTGGGCGACAACGCCATGGGCGCGGGCGGAAACCGAGGATCCGACCTGCATCTCGCCACTGAAGTGGTTGCACAGGGCCATGCGTGTTTTGGCTGGGGCGACGCCATGGTCTGGCGCACGGAGCCCAAGAACGCAGTGCAGCTTCTGTCGAGGGATCCGCGTTTATTCGAAATGGTGGAGGGAGACCTGCGTAAGCACGCCGAAACTGCCAAAAGCCTGATAGAGCAGCACGCCGACACCTGCCGCAGGTTCGCCGACTTGCTGATGTCGCGTCTATCGCTCAGCAAGGACGAGCTAGATGAATTTTTCCGTCATATCCCGTCCTGGCCAAACAGGAAGGATTGACGGATTTTCCGTTGTGACCGGTATGGTTCACCTGGGTCGAGGAAAGGCCTCGAATTACAATTCTCCCGGACAGATCAGGAGTTTATCACTCATTAAGCAATCCGGGCGCCTTCTAGATTGCGACCCTCGCGAATGCGAAACGGGCGGATGGTCGTTGGCGCGGCACCCGTCCGGATGGGTCGAAAAACATGGAGATCGAAAATGAAATCTATCATCGTCTATAGCCACGCCCCACCTCCTCTTCCGGTCCGTTGGTCCGGATCGGAGGGTCTGCCCTTGCCGTAAATTTCCAATCGGGCGAGGCGAACACTACCGCCTCCACTCTTAAGCGGCAAACAATGACCACGACATCCGGATCTTGGCCAGGTGACTGCCTGGTTTTCGATGCATCCGCGGCTCTGCCGCGTCGGTGCGCGGCTAATCCATGTCTATTGTCCGGAGTTTGCATTTCATGAGTACCGACTACGATTTGAGTGCTGACGTCATCTGGGGCGCGGAGGCCATTGGCCAGTTCTTGGGAATGACCCGCCGGCAAGTCTACCATGCCTGCTACCAAGAACATTTGCCCATTTTCAGGGTCGGCAGCACATTGGCGTGCCGAAGGTCGACGCTGATGGCCTTCATTACCGAGAGGGAGGAAAAGAATGCCTCCTTCCGACGTGGCCTGCCACGGGCCTAGCCAACCCCCTAGCGGTCGAGCTTGGGTTTGCCCGGCCGCCACTATCCTTCCTCAGAAGCGAAGTAATTCTTGACCGTGTCGGTTTTGGCAGGAGTAATCCTTGGAGCCCGTCTGCGAGACGATCTCCAAGCGGAACGGGTCAGGCCGCTCCGCAACGCCAATTGCCGGAGCGGCCGTCTCGGGGCTCTGGCACGGTGTTCGAACCGTCGGGCAACTTTTGCAACCGGGCGGTTGGGGCGAAAAGAACAACGCGCTCGTAAGGCGCCTTACCATGCCGACTACGCGCGACGATGACGACGTCTCCTATCGCTGACGGGCCATGACAGAGTCGATACGATGACGACGCCCGCTGCGGTCACGTCGGTTCGTTCGACGGAGCCGTTTGGCCGCGTGGCGGGTTTCGACCGCTTCGACGTTGCGCCTCTCCGGGATTTGATCGACCATTCCGTAAGGATAGATTCGCAACGGAACGAAGGTCATGCCCAGAGACGGTCAACCCAATATTTCAAAATTCGCCCGCGCTGGCGGCGCGGTATGGCTCGACGGTCCCACGCCCGGCGTGATTCTTGCCGTCGACGGAGAGTATTGCCTCGTTCGGTCGAGGCGCGAGACCAACGGCGCGACAATCTGGAGCGATCCGTTCTGGATCGAAGCATATAGCGGTCCTTTGGTAGGCACGCCGCCCGCGAAAGAAGCCGAGATTTGGCAAAAGGAAGTCGCTTCGCTGGCTGATAGACCATATCCGGCCCGGCCGAAAAGCAAGAGGGCAACAGGTCTGCAGGGCGATTTGTTCTGGTAGGCTCAGGCGGCTGATGAGAGCGAGAGCGCATCTACCACAGAGAACGGAAAGCCTGGATAGCAGGTCACTACAAACCCTTTGCGTCGGCAAAACCCGCCGCCTCTGCGTCGGAGCGACGGCCAAACCGTGCAAGAGCCATGCTGCGGGGACGGAGTGTCTGGGAAGCGATTGAATGCGCTCAAAGACCCGAGCCTCCGGGCGCTGTTCCGGATGGATGCCTCTGGCGCCAAAGATCCTCCGCCAAAATGATGGAATGGCGGTAGGTTTTGATCGTCGTACTCATGCTAGCATGCCCGATCCATGTGATCAGGTCGTTCAACCGGATGCCTGCGGTCAGCCAAATGATGACGCGTAGCGATGAAAGCCGAGGATTTCTCCGCCGATCTTACGCTGCGGCTTCACGTGCATGCTCACCACGGCGTCGCAGCGATAAACCTTTTCCGCATCGTCGCTTATCAACTGCATGTGCCTCGGGCCGCACCGCCTCCAGCCAAGCCAGAAGCACGGCCTTGAGCGCGCTGTTCATCGGAATCCCGTTGACGCCGAGCAACCGCATCACGCCGCGGCAAGAGGGTGAAATAGCCCAGGTGCTTTCGGCACCGTGACAGGCACGATCGGCGGAGCAGTGACTACGACCGACGAGCAGGAGCCCGATCTGTGGAAGCGATCATTGCGCAGCCGCTGATGTCGCCACGTTGTATCGGACGGTAACCATTCATTAACTTCGCGCTGGTGGACGAAAATATTTGGGCTAATGTCCCGTTGCCTGACGGCATTGGGGGACATCATGAGAAAGCTAATCGCGTTATTCGCCTGCGCAGCACTTTTGGCCGGTTGCTCAACAACACAATCAAAATTCTATGAAGACCCGAGCGCGCCGCAGGATACTTTCTTGTGCCGGGCGTATCTCGAGACTGATGACGTCCAATACCGCGCGGACGTCGCAAAAGAGCTATCGCGGCGCGGCCTCAATGAACAACAATGCCGAGACAAGGTGGCGGGGCACACTGCAGCCTTAGTGGGCATAGCATTGCTCGGCACAGCGTTGGCCGTAGGCGTCGCGGCTAATAGCGGCGGAGGCTATTCGGCTCCGTATTACAGCGGCGGCGGTTATGGCTATGCCTGGGACCAATTTTACAACGTTTCCTATAGGCTGATTTGGCGATGCCGTAGCCGCGCAAATGGGCAGTTTGTTCCTGATACCTATTGCGCCGGAAAGGCCAAATCCGACTTCACTTGGCCTGGCTATTCTGCTTGAGAATCAAAACAATCCCTGAGGGTGAGCCAAACTTATCCCCACTCATCTCCAGGCGGCTACGCTGCCTCCATTGAAGTTTGATGGAGAGCGGATATGCACCTCAAGGAATGGAAATTGCTGCTGCGGCTGGTCGTTGCCGTGATCGAATACCTGCTGGAGCGCCTATGGTTCGGAAATTCGATGTATTGATGATCGCCATAGTTCTACTCGGCGCCAGCAGCATATCGGCCTCCGCCCAGCCCATCCTCGATATGTGCGCACCTAACCAGCGCAACACGCCGGACAAGACCTGCATCGTCGATGGCGATACGCTCTGGCTCAATGGCGAGAACATCCGCCTCGAAGGCTTCGATACACCAGAGCCTCAGACAAACATTTGCGGCGGTGACCAGGAGAAGGCGCTGGCCGCACAGGCAAGCGCCAGGCTCCGCGAGCTGCTCAACGGCAACGAATGGACGATCGAGCGGGACGGCATGGACCGCAACGGGCGGACGCTGGCAACGATCAGGATCGGCGGCCGCGATGTCGGGGAATGGCTTGTGGAGGAACGTCTGGCCCGCTGGTGGCAGGATGGCGAGGAATGGTGGTGCGCCGATTGATGCGAAAACCGGTCTGCCGAGTTTTGGGGGCTCAAAGGCAGACCGGTTCCACCCTTAGCGGGAGTGTCCGCCGCAACAGGGTCTTCACGGTGTCGTGAATAAATGCGGCAAGTGTGGGGCGCAGGGCGCCCGGCCCTAGCTATTCAGCTTTTGGAGCCATCGCGCCGTCCTGGACGGGCGGAATTTTCGCGTAACCTTACGCTCGAACGGATAAGCAGAGCTGCGATAAAAATCCGCGATATCCTCACCCGCGAACGAGCGATCACCAACAATCATGCGGGCGCCCCGAAGGCTAACGGGTGCAGCCTCTTCCATGGCGAACCGAACAGCTTTCGCGGCTGTGGGAAACTCACGAGATCCCTCTTGTTTTGCGCTATGCCAGTCGCTGCCCAGGTACAGGGCCGCGCGGGCGTTCATTTCGATGTTTGTCATAGTTCCTTTGTCGGGCAATAACCCGACCAACGTTAAAGCGCCTCAAGCCGTTTTCGGCGAGGCGCTGGTTAAATTCGATTCTGTTTGGGAGAATCTGGACAGCTGCCGTGATCGGCGCATCCGGAGAGGTATATGGTTCGCGAATGCGCCGTTTACAAGGCCGGAGGCAACCGGCTTTTCCCCTTGCGCGGAGTGGAGACATGCACCACCTTGCCCGCATGTCTCCACTCGCGCGCGTGCTTCTCATCGCCGGTGTTCTTGGAATCGTCCTCAGCCTCGCGCTAATCGCGCGACCACTCCTCGGATTTGAAAATGACGCGCGACGATCCCGACCCCTACATCGACTTTCCCGAGCCAGATGCTGAGGAGCATCATCCGCGCCGTGTGCGCAGACCGCAAGCCGACCGCCCACCACCATCGAGCAGACGCTAGGCCAGAGGCTCCTGCACAAACGTCAGCGTGTCGCGATCGAGAAGATAGATCTTCGTGTAGGGCCGCGAGACATTGTACTCGCCATTCACGGGATCGAAGATCGAGAAGCGGATGCCAGCGAGGTGCATCGCCCAGGCCTCGTCGTAGGTGAGGCGCATTTGCTCGCGGTCCCGGCCATTGAGGAAGATCGTGTAGCGCCCCGGCGCTGGGGTGCCTTGCGGCGAATGATCCACTGCTGGTTCAGCCATCTTGCTCTCCTTTGATCGGACTCATATTATGAGAACAAAATAGGAACAAGCAGGTACGTGATCACAAATGGCGCGCAGAAAAGGAGAGATGACGCCGGCGCAGGTCGACCGTGAGTTTCCGCATCAAATTGCGGTTCCCGCCAGCGTGATCGTTTCGCCTGCTATGCGGCGCGCTCATGGCGCCTGCGATCGCGGCCACTCCATCGTTCACGAAAACGACTGGTGGAATGTCATCTGCTTTCCGACCAGGGAGCAGGCGGAGCGGTTTGGCCGGATTGTCGACGGTCTATGGGTTGACCCCAGGGAGCGTGGTCGGGGCCACAACTGGATGAAGTGGACACCGAAGGAAACTCCGCTACCTTTCAGCGAAACAACGATCATCACGGATGGCAGGATGTGCAATCTCTATTCGATGACCAGTAATGTGCAGGCGATCCGGGATTTCGTTCGCGAGAGCCGCCGGGCGCAACTGGGCCTTCACGCCAATCTCGGCAACTTCCCGCCCCTGCCCGGCATCTACCCTGACTATCTGGCTCCGATCATCCGCAACATGGACGATCTCACACCGGAACTGGCCATGGTGCGCTGGGGCATGCCGTCGTCGTCCCGCGTGCTCTATGAAGCCGCGCGCGCACGCGCCAAGAAGATCCAGGACAAGGAGAAGCGAGAGCTCAGCCCTGAGGAGTTCGACCGGCTCGTGAGGATGGAGCCCGATCGCGGCGTGACCAATGTGCGCAACACCGATAGCCAACACTGGCGCCGATGGCTGACGCCGCGGTTCCGGTGCGTCGTCCCGTTTACCTCTTTCAACGAATTCAACAAGGACGCCGGCGGGGATATCTGGTTCGCTTTCGACGATACCCGTCCCCTCGCCTTCTTCGCCGGCATCTGGGCGCCGCAATGGACATGTGTGCGCAAAATTAAGGAGGGCGAGGTGACCACAGACCTGTTTGCCTTTCTCACCACCGATGCCAATGCCGAGGTGAAGGCGATCCATCCCAAGGCGATGCCGGTGATCCTGACGACGCCCGATGAGGTGGAGACCTGGCTGACCGCGCCGTGGAGCGAAGCCAAGGCCCTGCAACGCCCCCTGCCCGATGGCATGCTCAAGATCGTCGCTCGAGGCGTGAAGGAGGACGGATCGGTATGAGCAAGCCCGCGGAACCGACCAAGCTCGCTTTCGAGAGTAAATCGTCCCTACAAAAGCCTACGCGCTGCCCACCGATAATATCTCACCCAATAGAATCTCCAAAACTTTCGGCTCGGAGCGGAAATCATTTCCCTGATCAGCCGGTTTAGCATCATTTCAAGTCGACTCGGCCACCTCCCTTCTTCTTTGAACTTGGAGGATGCCAATGCCCTGCGCCGGTCAACTCACCAACGAATAATCACGGATCTCTGCAGGGTACGTGCCCGCGATCGTTCGCCCCGGGGAGGCGTCAAATGCCGCCCAAGGGCCGCAGGAGGGAAAAGCGGCAATCAACGCCGCACGACCGAAGTTTTCCACAGCTTTGTGCGACTGTTTTCTGTATTCAGATTTGGTACCCCGCTGAAGGATTATCTGAACTCTTCTTGGAATGAACGGAGCACTTCCCCAGAGAGCTCCGAGCAAGAATTGTGGTTATCCTGTCCTGCTCGGAATACTTGCACTCACAAGGATAGCGATGGCACATGTCCACACTGCCGCCCCGGCGCTCCCCGTAAGGATAGCACAGTCAGGCGATGGGCACTTCCGTCTCGAAAGCCAAGGGGAAAAATGAGTCCTTGCGGAACCTTGGGTTAATCTTGGAATCGGCCATCCGCCAAACACACCTGGCACACCGGCCCGTTTTTTCCCGCGCCGCGCTCCAGCTTGATGCGCGTAAGCTTTTGATTTCCGCGCAAAAATGCTCCGCTATCGTTGAGATGCGCGCTATTGCAGGATGGGCCGCACTTTCCTCGCGCCGACCCGAATCCGGTCCCGAACTCGGCATAACCTTCTGAAATAGCTGAACTTTTGGACGCCCAAACCGTCCCTTTCGTCCCGTAACGGATTTTCCGTTACCGATCAAACGGTTAGGGTCATTCCAGCTGCGTCCCTCAATCCTTCTCTGGCACACTCGGCGACGAAAAGGGCCTCCAGGCTCCCCCTCTTGAGAAACGCAAGGAGGCCCTGATAGCCCTTGGGGATCGTACTGGAGTGTCCGGCATGCCACACATCAAACCGAATACCGACCCGCGCCGTAAATGCCTTTGGATCGCCGACTTCACGCCCGCGGCCACCCCTGACAATCCGAAGCCGACGCGTACCCGCCCCGGCTTCATGACGAAACACGAGGCGGAGATGGAGATCGCGCTGCGCGGTGACGGCGCCACCATTCCCCTGCGGGCAGAGATGACTTTGGCCACCGTGGTGGCCTGGTATCTGCTCTTCGAACGCAACGATCGCCGGGTCGCTCCGAAAACCGTCGAGCAATACGAGGCCGTACTGGCGCGTCTGTTGGTGCCGGGACTGGCGGAGAAGCCTTTCTCTCAGGTCCTCCCCGGCGACCTTGATCTCGTGCTTGCACCCCGCCGTGGTACGGAGCTGTCCCCAAAGACCAAGGACGAATATGCCCGCATCGTGGGACGCATGGTCGCGGCCGCCATGAAGTGCGGCTTCGCCAACGTCAATATTTCGGGAGCTTTCGTGCGGCAGAACGCGGTGCACCGTCATCCCTCCGCCCGCCGGATTCCCGGCGAGACGGACTTCCGGGCCGTGCGCGATGCCGCTTCGCCACAGGCGCTCGTCGCATTTCTGCTGCTGACGACGATGTTCATCGGACCGGACGCCATTTCGCGAATGTGCTGGCAGGACGTGGACTTCGAAAAGGGGACCGTCTTTCTCCCGATCGGGTCCGGCAATGGCTCGGAACCTCGCCCCGGCCGGCTGCGGCAGTTGCCACCCGAACTGGAGACGGCACTCATGCGACTGCGCGCCCGCTCGTTCGTCGGCTGTCTCTCCGACCCCCTGATCGTTTCCCCGGAAGGAAAGGCCCTGGTTCCGGGCGATGTCGCGCACCTCGTCCATGGCGCTCAGGTAAGGGCCGGTCTGGTGGCGGCGGCGCGGCGGACCGACGGGAGTGGAAAGGTGCAAGGCATGCCGCGCGGCCGGTTCTCGATCGCCGAATTCGTCGAAGCGGCCATGCGCGACCGGGCGTCCACGGTTACAAGCCTCCTGATACTCGCGGACGCGGTCAACCGCTCGAGTACGGAGTCCCTTCAGCGCTTTTCCCGCCACCTGAAGGTCTTGAGCAGAAAGGCCGCGCCGGCGGCGACATTGGGGCTGATGGCATGACGACGATCACCGTCAAACCGTTTCAGGAAGCGGCGGAAGAGTGGATCCGTCACCTTGAACAAAGGGACGGAGGCATGACGATCAAGCCTCGTCGTTCGGCGGGCCATATCCGCAACCACCTCATGAAACACCTAGCCGAACGTGCCGTATGCGACTTGAGGGAAATCGATCTGCATCGGTTGAGTTGGAGCCTGGCGGCGCTGGGCAGTGCACTCGCCGGCAGCGTCATGACGACGCTTCGAAAGTTTCTGGACTACGCGGAAACCAGAAACTGGATCGCGGCCGAAAACAACCCGTCCAAGGCCAAGATTCCATGGGTGAGTGCAGTCAGCAAACGCTTCGCAACCGCACCTGACCGTCGGAATCAGTGGTTGGCGATGCCGAGCCGTACCCAACTCATCCTCATGGTCACTCGCTCGGAGGGCATGGCCGGCACCGCTTTGCGTCTGTTCATCCTCGCGGGCCTGCGGGGCAACGAAGCTAGGGCGCTCAAGTGTGCCAAGTTCGCGTTCCATGCGGACGAGCCCGACGGAACCGGGTACCGGCTCAACATCGAAGATGCCTTTTGCAGCCAGCACCGCGATCCCTTCGTTCCGAAAGGGACGAAGACCTTTCTGGGGGAACGCTATGTCCACCTGGGCATCGAATTGTCGGAGCACTTGGTCGACATCACTGCGGGGCGTAGCGGCGACGAGTATATACTCCATCGCGATGGCATACCCTTAACGTCGGAGGAGCTCGACGAGCTCATTCGTCAGGAGCAGGTGCGGCTCGGGATCGGCAGGCGCGTACTCCGCTCCCGGGGCGGACACTCCTATCCCGGGACCTACGGTATGCGGCACCTCCGACATGCCTTCGTGGCCCTGCTGATTTTCGACGGCTGGGAGGATGAGGACATTTCCACGGTCGTAGGTCACGGATCGACCACCGTTACGCTCGACATCTACGGATATCTCTTCAACCTCAGAAAAAGCGGTTGGGAGACATGGCCAAGCGACGGCGACCCCGACAACGATCCGGATACGGATGCCATGGAGCTCGCTTATGATTCCCGTTGACCCTTACATCATCCGATTCACGCCCGGTGAGGATGATCAGGTAGCGGCACGCCGGATCATGAGGGCCTTGATCGCAGCCGAAACCAGCCGACCGGAAACATCCGCTCTTCCCGGCCATGTGACCACAACTCTTCCACCGACACTAAACAAGTTGCTTCAGAACGTCTGCGCTGCCGTTGCCGACGGTGACGGGGTTTCGGTCATCGTGCTTGGGGATCGGGAATTGCTGCCGGTTCGGGATACCGCCGAAGTTCTCGGTTATGGTCCTTCCCAAATCACCCGCCTTCTGAAATCCGGCACTTTGCGTAAGCACAAGTACGACGCCGGAAGAAAGCGGCTTGTGCCCGCTGCGGCGATTGCCGAAAGATTGCAAGCGGCGCCTCGACAGAAGAAGCATCCTGCCGACCGCTCCCGAAAGTGAGACCGCATCCGTGATGCCACGGCCTCCCGACAGGGTTGGCGTTGTTTTTTTCGTCCGGGCGAGGACAGGAATGCGGCTTGCGGATACCGATGCTCTTGCGGAGTTCTGGAAACCCCGTGATGCCGATCGAAGCGGTCGACGCAATAGATCCGCAAGGCCGTACCTGAGCACCTTCAGCCTCTCGTCCAGGACTCTTTCGCCGAGAAAGATCAAATCCAGCACACGGCGCATGACAGCGCTGTCTTGTGACATGATCTGTTAAAATGACCGCGGGCCGGGCGTTTTCGCCCCCCCGATGGTTGCGGCTGCTGCCGCGGAACGATTGACACCCGCTCCGTAATCCTTGCACGGCGACGACCGTTACGATTGTAATAAAATTCGATGACCCGCCTGATAACCGAAATCGAGTTAATCTCGTCAGGGTCGACCGAAGCGCGACGCGATTGCAGCGGGGCGTCGACTGCGCTGCCGGCAGGCGAAAGGCGCGACGGTGGCTCCCGATTTCGCACGCCGGCATGTGTAGGAAGACTGCGCTCCACAAAGAGTCCCGCCAGCTCACGGCGCCGATGTCGAGTCCCGCAGGCGATCGGTTCCGTCCTCATGGTTATTCTCCTCGCCCAAATGTCCAGGTGGACGCCTTTTGAGGTTCAGGGCGAGCGTTGTTCGGCTACCTGGGGAATTCATTTCCGACAGTGATGCGACCGCAACGGGACCCAAAGTCCAGACATCGGGGCGGCACTAGCTGGATGAACCGACACTGCAACACTGAGGACGAGGGCTGAGAAATGCTTCCCTGCCCTTGTCCATAGGTTTCCGGATTTGCCAGTTCTCTTACATGCAGTCGGCGATATACTCGTACCGGTCGGCGAGATCCGGCTCGTCCGAGGTGATGGCGACGATCTCGGTCATGGTGACGGGCTCGACCTCCTCACCGGCGAAGAGACTCGCGGCGATATCCATGGCGGCTTCGCCCTGCTGGCGCGGATTCTGCGCAATCAAGGCCTGGAGTTCGCCGTTCTTCAAGGCCGCCACCCGGGGCACTGGCGGCGTCATGGCCACCATCTTATCTTGGCCCACCGCCCCGGCCTGCCGCAGCCCGGTGATGGCGCCGATCGCCCCCTGATCATTGGTCGAGAAAATTCCGGCCAGATCGGGGTGGGCCGACAGCGTGAAGGTCACGATCTCGGCGGCGCGCTGGGGGTCGTTGGATTGATATTGGGCGCCGAGATACTCAATATCGGGATAGTTCTCGGCCAGCGCGGCCTCGAAACCGGCGGTGCGGGCGTCTTGAGCTAGAGAGCCGGGCGGCTGGGTAATGACCAACGCCTTCCTGTGGCAAGCCAGCGCCGTTCTGACGGGCATCGTGACCACGCCGGCCAGTGTTCAACCTACGGATGGCGATCCGATGCCGATCTAGCGCAGGTCCCGGCAAAGCTCCAAGATCCTGGTTTGATCGGCTGCGGTGGCAGGCGCATAGATCACTAGGCCGAGCCCTGGCTGCTCGTCGATGGAAAAAGACGAATAGTCCAGGTGAATGGTTCCCGCATCGGGATGATCGACAATTTTTCGGCCCTGCGCGTAATAGCTGACATCGTGCTCCCGCCACATGCGTGCGAAGTCTTCGCTGCCGTCGCTGAGCTCTCGTATCAAGGACTGGACGGGCTCGGCCATGGGGGTACGCGACGTCTCCAGCCGGAAGGTTTCCACGGCATGGCGCGCGTCCCTTTCCCAGTGGACCAGCCCTCGGCGCGTCTCGGGATCGAGGAACAAGATGCGCAAAATGTTGCGCTCGTGCGGAGCCAGGCTCGTATAATCGGTCAGAACCGCATTCGCCGCGGCATTCCAGGCGACCAGATCCCAAGCGGCGGTCTTAATGTAGGCCGGGCAGGGCGAGAGCGCATCGAGCATGCGCCGCTGGCGGTCGGTGATTTCATAGGCCGTCGGCGGGCGGCCCGTCACCGGCATCCGGGCAATCTTGTGAAGGTATTCCCGCTCGGCCGGCGTCAGCATGAGCGCATTTGAAAGCCTGTCGATCACATCTACCGATGGCGCGCCGCCGCGCCCCTGTTCCAGCCAGGTGTACCAGGTGGCGCTGACATTGGCGCGTTGGGCAACTTCCTCGCGCCTGAGGCCGGGCGTCCGGCGTCGCTGCGTGGGAAATCCAAGCGCTCCGGGATCCAGGCGCGCCCGGCGGTCCTTAAGGAAAAGGCCAAGGATGTTCTCACCATCCCGAACTCGGAAATCGCTCTTTGCAATCTGCGAACTGTTTTCGCTGGCCACGGACCGCATCCTGTTAGCTCTTATACCCCTATATCGTCACGAATTGTCCGCATCGGGCGCGATCCTATTCTGGGCAGGTTCAAAAGCAACAGGAGTTTGCAATGCCTAGCCCCGCCGTTTCGGCCCTGCCGCAGCTGCCCTTCGAGGTCATCATCCCGGACCATACCGAAGATCGCCAAGCGGCTTTCGCAGTCGCCGCCAAACGCAACGCCTGGCGCGAAATGTTTGAAAAGCAGGATGTGGACGGCATGATGTCGTTCTATGCTCCAGGCATATATTCGTACGACCTGATGGCCGCACCCGAAGCGGATGGGCCAAAGCTCGCTTTCGACGGTGACGACATCTGGCGCCGCAACTGGGTCTCGTTCTTTGAAATGTTCGGGGCCGACCTGCGCGTCACCATCGAAAACCTGACAGTCTACCAGGCGGGCAATATCGCCACGGTGAGAGGCTTGACACGGCTGCAGGGGACGGTTGTCGGCGGCCAGTTTATCGACATGTGGGCGCGCGAAACCAATGTGCTTGCCCGCATAAATGGGGATTGGCTCGTGGTGCATGACCACGTCTCGGTTCCGATCGATTTCATGAGCGGACGCGCCCTCATGGATTTAGGGCCGAACAAAGTTTAGGCGAACTGGGACGACATGGCGCAGGTCTTCTCGACACCGACCTTACCCCTGTCGTTCCATCGCGTTTCCTGACCAGACGCGCTCTGAAGACTGCCGACGGGCGCGGAGCAAATGGCTTTGGTCCTCCGCATGCTCACGCAAAAATCGAATCGGTGGACAGTGGCATCAGGGCGAACCAGGAGAAAACGACCTGCCCTGCAGTGGACGAAGTTAAGAGATGCTCGCATTGCCGCGCTGGCGTGCCGCCGGTTCGGGTAGTAGAGGAACCAACTGGGCAGGGTCACGCGCCAGTCCGTCAGCAAATCAACGAGTCTACCATCCCCGATCGCCGTTCGGGCATATTCGTCGATAACATGGGCGATGCCCTGCCCTGCCAGAGCCGCTGCAGCTCCTGGTGGGCTGAACTCAGAGTGAGACCCATCGGCGTGATCTCCAAGGCATCGCCGTCCTTTCCGAAAGTCCAAGTTGCCAGCGTACCGGCCGGAAAGCGGCGGCGAATGGTCCTATTACAACTTAATACTTTGCGGTACACGCGTGGCAAACTCTGAGCAGATTAGCGCGGTACAATCAGCCGACCGAATCCACATAAAGACAAGGCTTGGCTCATGTACAAGATGCTAGCCGGCGCGTCCTATGCGCCTCACATTCTCAGCCTGCTGCGTATCGTGGCCGGCGGTTCATTCTTCACGCATGGAACGATGAAGATATTCTCTTGGCCGGCGCCCTTCGAACACCAGATGTCCAGCCTGATCTACATCGCAGGGTTGATGGAGGTCGTCGGGGGCTTCATGCTCGCGATCGGATTGGTGACGCGCCCGGTGGCCTTCGTGCTATCGGGCCTTATGGCGTTCGCCTATTTCATGGCCCACGCACAGCAGAACTTCTTTCCCGTGTTGAATGGTGGCGAGCCTTCAGTGCTCTACTGCTTCCTGTTCCTCTACATCGCGGCAGTTGGTCCGGGTTCGTGGAGTGTCGAAGGATTGCTGGCGAGTCGGGCAAGCCCGCGGGCTGCTTGACGAACGTCTATCCCCAAAGGCACGTCAAAACGGCTGCGCACCGGCGTCGAGACGAACCCATATGGCCTAACGGAGGGCCATACGAGATCGCCCGAGACCGCATCTCCTGCTGAGACGACACCGAGTTCATCCCGGATGGACATCTTGCAGGCACGGCGGGCCATTGGATGTCGATCCCCGGTTTGGGTTGTTCGGCGCAACAGCCCTTCTTGCTTCGGCAGGTTCCGCAGAGCAGTTCAAGAAGGCGGCTTGGCTGGGGCTGGTGCCTATGAAATATCCGTCGGGTTGCAAGGCCGCATTGTTCAGTACCGGCAAGCGCGGAAGCAAGCGCAGGCGGCGGATGCTTATCCACGGCGCGGTCCTGCAACCCATGATGCACATAAGATTCGCGCAAGCGCTGGATGCGGTGTGGATGCTGCCGGAACGGTTCTGGGTAGCCAATCTGTAACACCGGCGTTCAGGTGACGGCGCTCTTCGACTGTCATTGCGCGACATAACGGTCGTTGGACCAATGCCGGAGAGCTTTGGAGATGGTCCCGCAGCGGCGTCGGTTGTCTTCGGAAAGTTCTCCGTGCAAATTGTGGCCGGTCTTCATCCCGGCAGGACGATGGCGGCTTGTAACCCCGGTTCTCGCGGCGCGAGGATGATGTCGCCGCCGTGCTGGCGGGCGATGGCACGAGCGATAGATAGGCCGAGGCCGAGCCCACCCGTCTCACGAGAACGCGACTTCTCGAGGCGGAAGAAGGGTGCGAAAACCTCCTCGACATTGTCGACCGGGATGCCTGGACCGTTGTCTTCAACGAGGATTTTCACGGCCGAAGGGTCGACGACCAGCCGAACTTCTGCGCCCCCCGCGTAACGGACAGCGTTTTCGATGAGATTTCGGATCACACGCCTCAACCCTTCCGGGCGGCAGCGGTAGTTCAAGCGTTCGCTTGAGACGAAGCGAACCGACTGGCCAAGTTCGGCGAGGTCGTCGCACACACTTTCGACCAGGGCCGCCAGATCGATGGTCCGCGTCGGATCGACGCTCGTTTCCTCCCGCACGAGCGAAAGGGTTGCTTCCGTCATAGCCTGCATCTCATCTATCGTATCGAGCATCCGTTCCTGTAGCTCAATGTCCTCGACCATTTCAGCGCGGAGCTTCAGGGTTGTCAGTGGCGTCCGCAGGTCGTGTCCAATGGCAGCGAGCATCCGTGTTCTGTCGACCACGAAGCGATGGAGGCGTTCCTGCATGCTGTTGAAGGCAACGGCCGTCCGCCGGATGTCTTCAGGGCCACGCTCGAGCAGTGGCGACACGGCCTCGCCACGCCCCAGCATCTCGGCTGCCTGCGTGAGTTGTCGCAGCGGACTCGCGATGCGGCGAACCGTAATGACCGCCACAAGGGAAACAAGCACGGCCGTCAGTGCCAAAGACAATGGAAGATGCGTTCGCCAGATGGATGGAGCGAGATTCTTGTAAAAGGCAGCATTTAGCACCTGTCCGTCATCAAAAGGTACGATGACGCCGGCACCGTTCTGCTCGGCAAAGTCAAGATAACGAACCATGACCGGCAGTTCCGCCCGGTCTGCCGCCGGGACGACCGTCCAGGTCGCCCCCTTCAGGAAGTACTCCGCGTCGGCACCAGCAGGCAACTGGCTCTCCTCGCCCATGCTGCTAAAAGCAATGCCGTCCGAAGCAACCAACAGTTCGCCGAGCGGCACTTCGAAGCGGGCAAATGCCTGCTGCACCCAACTCTCGAGAGCGACGGGCCTACCGTCGGAAATCCAAAATCGCGACGTGTCCGTGCTACTTATGCGAATCAGGTCCTCACGAAGCGTGGGCGGTGCCGTCCGAACCAGCCGGGCGACTGCTGCCGCGCGACTGCTGAGTTCGGCGCGCGCAGACCCCCTCAGATCAGCCTGCATATAGTCCCAAACGATCGCGAGGCCTAAAATCTGCGACGCAAAAAGGGCAATGAGCAACCACGAAAGAAGCTGTGCGGTGAGGCTCTTTTGCCAGAACCCGAAGAGCAGCTTCATACCGTGTAGACCTCTGGCATGAAGCTGTAGCCGCCCCCGCGGTGGGTCTGGATTATCGTGGGATTCTTCGGATCGAGTTCCACCTTGCGGCGCAGGCGACTGATCTGGTTGTCGATGGATCGGTCGAAGGGTTCTGCCTCCCGGCCGACGGTGAGGTCGAGTAGCTGGTCCCTGCTGAGAACTATGCCGGGATGCTCGACGAAGATCTTCAGGAGACGGAACTCTGCGGTTGATAAGGGAACACCGACACCATCATCGTTCTGCAATTCACGTCGACCCATGTTGAGCACCCATCGGTCGAAGCGGATGGACCCTGCCCGCCGCGCACCGCGCTGTGGCGGCAGACTGTTGACCCGCCGCAACACGGCCTTGATCCGCGCCACCAGTTCGCGAGAAGAGAAGGGCTTTACCAGGTAGTCGTCGGCACCGAGCTCAAGCCCAATTACGCGGTCGGTTTCGTCAATTCGGGCGGTGAGAAAGATAATAGGGATCGCAGGGCCCGGCCGCTCGCGAAGCTCGCGGCAGAGGGTTAGGCCATCTTCCCCGGGCATCATGATGTCGAGGACGACGAGATCCGGCGCTCCTCGTTCGATGAGCCGGCGCAGCGCAGTTCCGTTTTCGGCTGTGCTGACCCGGTAGCCCTGCTGCTGCAGGTATTTCGCGACCAGATCGCGGATCTCGCGATGGTCGTCAACGACGGCAATGTGGGGCACGTGCTCCATGGTGGGCCTTCGGGGGCTTCAAGAATTCTCCTTATAGCGCTTCCTGAGGCGAAGGCGTGTACGAAACTGTATCCGTTTGTAACCGCAGTAGCGCCTTTCCTGGGCAAAGGCGCTCGACCTGATTCCAAAACGGTACAATCGGCGACACCGGCGGCACAGCCGTGAGACGAACAGCGTCTAACTTGGCCGTCGAAACAGTGGCTGTCCTTTGACGCTTGGCAATCGCACCGCCAAAGGATCGAACTTTACCCTGTTCAAATGCGCGATGGACGCGTCGTCGCGCCTCCGTCACCCATCATGGCTGCCAGCAAGCCTTGTCCTTGCCCTGGCCGCACCGCTGATCTGGAGCTGTTATGGTCGCTTTCACCGTCAACAACAAACCTGCCGATGTGGCGATCCAAGAGGACAAACCACTGCTTTGGGTGCTCCGGGAAGATCTCCAATTGCTCGGACCCAAATATGGCTGCGGCATTGCGCAGTGCGGCGCATGTCGGGTGCTCATTGACGGCATTTCCACGCCTTCCTGCACCGTTCCCGTGGGAAGTATCGCCGGCTCATCTATCGTGACGGTTGAAGGACTCGCCGACGAACACGGCGAACTTTCTGTCGTCCAGCAAGCCTGGATCGACGAGCAAGTACCCCAATGCGGTTTCTGCCAGCCCGGCTTTTTGATCGCGGCGACAGAACTTTTGGAGCAGAACCCTGATCCGAGCGACGATGAGATCGACGCTGCCATCACCAATATCTGCCGCTGCGGAACCTATCCACGCATTCGCCGTGCCATCCACCGCGCCGCTGCACGCGCACAGGGCTGAGCAGAAAGAAATGGCGATGCTGTCACGTCGAACTTTCCTCATCACCGGTGCTGCGATCGGCGGCACCATCGCCGCTGCAGCCGTTGCCGGCGTCGGCTACCTTTCGACGGTCGACCTGGACGGTCCTGACGGATTTATCGATGGTAATCGCGCTGTGCTGAATGCTTTCGTGGCGATCGATCCCAACGGCAAAGTCACGGTCTATGTGCCGAGGACCGAAATGGGGCAGGGCATCCACACGGGGCTCGCCATGCTCGTGGCCGAGGAGCTGGACCTGCCGTTCGACAGCCGCATCAGGGTCGAACATCCCAGCGAGGAGCTCGCAGTTTATGCCAGTTGGGCCTCGCAGCTGCAGACTCGGCCCGATGAGGCGCAGGGACCCGTCGTCTGGCTGGGTCAGCGCCTCTTTGGTGCGGTGGGGCTCGTCGCGACGGGTGCCTCCTCATCAACCTACAGCCTGTGGACGCCCATGCGGCAGGCTGGCGCCGCGGCGCGCTACATGCTGATGTCCGCTGCAGCGGAAGCATTTGGCGTGTCGGAGGGGGAACTCTCCACTGACGGTGGGAGCGTCCATCACGCCGCTACAGGACGAAGCATATCTTATGGCGATCTCGCGCTAGCGGCCACATATGTACGCCCTCCGGAGCGGCTGTCCCTAAAGTCTCGCGCCGACTGGCGCCTTATCGGGCGCGATCAGCCGCGCGTCGATCTGCCGGCCAAGGTGCGCGGCGAGCCGGTCTTCGGAATGGACGTGATCTTGCCAGGCATGCTCCACGCCTCGATTCGGCAGCCGCCGGTTTTTGGTGCCACAGTCTCCCGACTGCAAAACGATGCCGAGCTGCGACAGTTGCGCGGAGTGATCGACGTGGTAGTTGTCCAAGATCGCAGTGTTGCCGTGATCGCAGACAGCTGGTGGACGGCGGAGCAGGCGCTCTGGTCTGCGGAGATTGAATGGGTTGAAACCGACGCGGACAGAGTGTCCAGCGCCGACTTGACCACCAGCCTTCAAGCGGCCCTCGATCGCGGGGATCCGGTTTCCGTGCATTCAGAAGGCGAAAACATTGCTGAAGGCGGAGCGGACGTCGAGGCTTCGTATTACGCACCATTCGTTACCCACGCCTGCATGGAGCCGATGAACGCCACCGTGCTCGTCCGCAGCGACGGCACGGCCGAGGCATGGGCACCAACCCAATCGCTGACTTCCGCCCGCTGGGGCGTCTCGCGGGGGGCTGAGCTTGCTGGAACGGCGCTTGGCGAGGTTACTGTCCACGTCACCATGAACGGCGGAGGTTTTGGCCGCCGCACCGAACTCGACGTTATGACCCAGGCGGCCTATCTAGCCGCACTCCACCCGGACCGGCCGGTCAAGCTGGTCTGGTCACGGGAAGAAGATATAGGTCGCGGCATCTACCGCAGCCATGCCGCTGCACGGCTGCGCGCGACCCTGGGGGGAGACGGCCTCCCCCTCTCCCACGAGGCGACCGTAGCGGCACAGTCGGTCGCCCAAGGAATAATGGGACGGCTACTGCCCTTTACCGGCGGTGGCAATCCGGACGGTGATCGCCTCAATTCCGAAGGCCTGTACAGGCCGTATTATGCCATCCCCGGCCAGCACGTGGCCTCGCATCATGTGCCAAGCCATGTGCCTATCGGCCTCTGGCGGTCGAATGGCTATTCGCATAACGCCTTCTTCTCCGAATGCTTCCTCGACGAATGCGCCCATGCAGCTGACATCGACCCGCTCGACTATCGCCGGGCTCTGCTGCGGGACAGCCAGCGCCATCTCGCCGTGCTTGAGCGCGCTGCGGCGATGGCGGACTGGGGCAGCCCGCTGCCCGCCGGCGGTGGGCGAGGCATAGCTATAGCGGAAGCCTTTTATAGCATCGTGGCACAGGTGGCCGAAGTCTCTGTGTCAGAGGACAGCGAGGTGACGGTCGATCGGGTCTTCTGCGCCGTCGACGTTGGCACAGTGATCAACCCCGCTCAAGTCGTCGCCCAGATGGAGGGTAGCATTTCCTGGGGACTGACCACCGCGCTGATGAGCGCCAACACGCTCGAAGACGGCGCGATGGTTCAGTCGAACTTCCACGACTTCCCTGTGCACCGCTTGTCTAACGCTCCCGAGGTGACAGTCGAGATCATCGATAGCAACGACCTTCCGGGCGGCGCGGGGGAGCCCGGCGTGATCCCGGTCGCGCCGGCCGTCGCCAACGCGATCTTCGACGCCACCGGCCGGCGGCTGCGCTCTCTCCCCCTCGCGATAACCGAAACGGTGGGCGAGCGGCGGACGCGCTCCGTGCTGCCAGCGGCCGAGGAGTTCTAAGTATAGTTCCGCCCGCATAGGACTTACCGAGAGGGTGGCCCAGGTGGGCAGGTGTATGGGCGATACGCGCTGGAAGAAGCGTATCCTTATTCTGCAGCCTTGCCGGTACAGACGGAAATTTTGTCGTCCAGCGCGCCTGGATCGAGGGGCAAATGCCCCAATGCGGTTTCCGCCAGCCTGACTGTCTGATCGCGGCAACAGACCGGCTTTGGGAAGACCCCAATCCCAGCGCCGCCGAGATCACCATTTTTGCCACTGCGGGATCTATCGCGCAATTCCCCGCGCGCCACACTGACACAGGATTGAGGAACAGCCATGCCGAGCTTGCTATCCCGACGCGCATTTCTTCTAACCGGGGCCGCCCTTGGCGGCACGGCTCTCGTTGCTGCCGTGGGTGGTGTCGGCTTCCTTTCCACAGTCGATGTCGACGGATTGCATGGCGGCTCGGTCGAGGGCGAGCGCGCGATCCTGAACGCCTTCGTCGTGCTGCACAGCGACGGGAGGGTCGTCGTCAATGTGCCCCGGACGGAGATGGGGCAGGGCATCCATACTGGCCTCGCAATGGTGGTGGCCGAAGAGCTTGACGTGCCCTTCGACGATCGCATTGGCGTCGAATATCCGACTCAGGCCCATCCCTCCTATTCCACCTGGTTCAACGTTTTGGATGTACGCCCCGAAGAAGCGTCCGGACCGGTTGTTTGGCTTGGCCGCCGGGTGCTTGGGCAAATGGGCTTCATCGCCACTGGGGCGTCCGGTTCGACCATGGGAATGTGGCACCCGATGCGAGTTGCCGGTGCTGCAGCGCGGGAGATGCTGATCGCGGCGGCGGCCATACGCCTCAGCGTGCCGGTGGTCGAGCTTACGACGCGAGAGGGCGCCGTTTATCATGAGGCGACCCGGCAGAGCGTCGCCTATGGCGATCTTGCGCAGACCGCAGCGCTGCTGCCACCTCCGGATGCTCCGGCGCTCAAACCACGATCGGAGTGGCGCCTTATCGGCCGGTCACAACCCCGGGTGGACATCCCCGGCAAGGTTCGGGGCGAGCCCGTCTTCGGCATGGACGTCGTCCTGCCGGACATGCTGCATGCCACGATGCGCCACGCGCCGGTCTTCGGCGCCGAGGTAGCTTCCCTCGGCAATGAAGCCGCCGTGCGCGCCGCCGCGGGTGTGGTCGACGTAGCGGTGATCAATGGACGACACGTCGCCATCGTGGCGGAATCCTGGTGGCAGGCCGAACGGGCTGCATGGCTGCTGGATATTGAGTGGACACCGACAGCAGCCGATCGGGAGGATAGTGCTACTTTAGCCGCCAAATTGCAGGCAGGGCTTTCCTCTGACGCCCCGCATGGCCATATCGATGAGGGTGATGTCGAGGCAGCTCTTGCGGCGGCCGACGCGGCTGTGGTCGAGGCTGAATACGGAGTGCCATTCGTTACCCACGCCTGCATGGAATCCATGAACGCTACCGCGATCCTGCGCGAGAGCGGCGCGGCAGAGGTCTGGGCCCCCTCGCAAAACCGTATCAACATGCAAGCCGCTGTGACCCGTGGCATGGGCTGGGCCGGGGTGCGGCCTGACGAGGTTACCTTGCATTTGACGATGAATGGGGGTGCCTTCGGTCGACGCAGTGACGGGGACGTCATCGCCGAGGCGTCCTACCTCGCCGCCCGCCACCCCGGTCGCCCAGTCAAAGTGATGTGGTCGCGGCAAGAAGATATCGGCCGAGGCCTCTATCGCAGCCAGGCCGCTGCCCGGCTGCGTGCGGCGTTGAGACCCGACGGGCTGCCGATGGCCTATGACGCTCTGGTCGCCACGCAATCGGTCCTCAATTCCATGGCAAGCCGCAACATGCCCTTCACTCCGGGTCCGGACGGGGATTATCTCAGCATCGAGGGATTGGACAAGCTTCATTACGCGATACCCAATCGACGTATGCGTAGCCAGCATGTGCCCACCCACATCCCCATGCACTTCTGGCGCTCCAACGGCTTTTCGTTCAATACCTTCTTTACCGAAAGCTTCATCGACGAATGCGCGTTGGCCGCAGGGACCGATCCCCTCGACTACCGTCGCGCCATTCTTGGCGAGAGTCCTCGTCACCTTGCCGTGCTGAACCGCGTTGCCGAGCTATCTGGCTGGGGAAGTCCAATGGCGGCAGGCCGCGGCCGCGGCATCGCGATCGAGGAATGCTATCGCAGCGTCGTTGCCCAGGTCGCTGAGGTCACAGTGGCCGAAGATGGAGAGGTGCAGGTCGACCACATCTTCTGCGCCATCGATGCGGGGCTGATCATCAATCCCAATCAGGTGGTCGCGCAGATGGAAGGCGGTGCACTGTTCGGCGTGACCAGTGCACTAATGAGCGAAATTACTGTTCATAATGGTGCCGTGCGGGAAACCAACTTCCACGATTTCCCGATCCAGCGCCTTGCTAATGCGCCTGAGGTCACGGTCGCCATCGTTGAAAGCGACGAGCCGCCTTGTGGCGTTGGGGAGCCGGGCGTGGTGCCGACCGCCGCAGCCCTAGCCAATGCGATCTTTGCTGCTACAGGTCGACGCCTGCGAACGCTTCCCCTTGCGGTCACCGAGACCATTGGAGAGCGTCGAACGCGATCGGTTCTGCGGGCGGAATGAAGATGAACATGCATATCAATTTGGGAACATTACGCTCGGTCCCAAGGTGGCGCCGTTTCTGTGGCTGCTTCGCGAATTCGGCGAGGCCACACACAATGGCGCGCTCAAGCGCTTGGGCAACCTGCCGCTAATGCAACCGACGTGGGACGAACATACAAGACTTCAATGAAGCGTTCAGAGCGATGAACGGCCAATGGACAAAGCCATTGAAAAGGAGCGTATCGGTGGCGCGTTATTCTGCCGGCGTGCCGTGGTGGTGAGGCCGCTCCAGATTGCGCACCTCTTTGCGAACCAGCCTGATGCCAGCGCCCGCGACAGCAAAAGCGATGATCGGAACAATAAGCTGGCACGCGCGGCAATCGGTCCGCTCAATGGAGCCGTGCTGTCGCCCGTCATGACCGACCGCGGTGTCACCTTAACCTGCACCGCGACAGCCATCCTTCCAACTCTAACCGCCCCGCCACCCTGTTCGATCGTGAGCAATTACGCGGTCGCCCCCCGCCGCCATGCCTGACTCTGCCTTAGACGTCGAAGGTTTTGGAATAGGGAATGTTCTTGGAAATCAGGGCTGAACCAGGCTCCGGGCCTACAGGTCTCGAACCGTTTCGATAATCCTGGCGCTCAGGGCATGAAGATTGTCTCGATCCGCTATCGTGGTGGGGCGCGGTGCGTCGTCCGAGGTCATGACGACAGAAAGGTCTAGACGTGGCACGATGTAGAGCATTTGGCCGCCATAGCCCCAGGCATAGCGGATGTCTTCACCCGCCATAGAACGCAGGAACCATCCATAGCCGTAGCCGTCATCCGAATACCTGGAGCGGGTCCTGGCCATCCAAGCTTGTTCAACCCAGTATTCCGAGATGACGCGGCCACCGCTTGCGTTTAGTCCGCCCCGGCGAAAGACTTCCCCGAAGGCAAGCAGAGAGCGCGGACTCATAGCCATCTCATTGCCGCCCAGGTAAATGCCTTGCGGGTCGCGCGCCCAGCTGTCGATGGAAAACCCCTCAACTGAGGCCAGCCATCCCCGGGCGAGTGCCAGGGTCGATTGGCCCGTCGTCCGGGTTAGGATAGCTGAAAGCAAATGAGTCGATCCGGTGGAATAAAGCATATGCCCTCCAGGGGCCGCATCGAAGGGCCGGTTGAGAGCGGCACGAACCCAGTTCTCGCTACTTACCCACCGGCCGTATTCGGCTCCCGATGTTGGCCGCAAGCCTGCTTGCATGGTCAGGAGATGCCCTATGGTAACTGTCTCGATGCGCGGATCGGCATTGGCTGCAATATCGGCGCTCAGGATCGGCGCAATGGCCTGATCGATACCCTCAAGGATTCCTTGCTCGATGGCGATGCCGACCAGAGTGGCAACAATGGGTTTAGACGCCGACTTGATGTTGGTCGGCGCGTTACTCGAATGACCGCGGTAAGCGCGCTCGATGATAACGGTCCCGTTGCGTGCGACCATTATCGTCTGGAGTGAGGGAAAGCTTGAGGCCTCGTCGAGAAGGGCTGCGAGCCGCCCGTCTTGCCCCAGCGTCGGTATGGCAAAGCTACCCATGCCGATCAGGGCTGCGCCGCCGCATAAGAAAGCTCTCCGGGACATCGGGAGGAAACAGTCGGACATTTCTCGCTCCAGGCAGTGTCTAGGTGAAGGCGATCCAGCGGCCGAAAAAAATGGCACTCGTCCAAAGGAAAATGGACAGCGTTGCCGCAACGCGCCCACTGGGGATGCCGACAAACGTGGCAGCGTCTCCCCTTGCCGAGAGGATACGCAGCAAGAATGCATTGGCACCGGCCAGGACGATAATGGCCATTTTCGCAAGAAAAGCGGGATTCTCCAGATAGTGGCCGATACGCACCGAGGCGAGCAGCAATCCGGTAGACGCGGCGATCATAAAACCCATCAATGCGGTGCGAACGAGGCCGCCTGGGGGGCCGTCAAGCCGCGCATTGGTGACGCGCAGTAGGTGCAAATCCACGGCGAGGATCGAGCCGAACAGCACGGCAATGCCAATGATGTGCAAAGCCGATATGGCGGGATAGGCCCACGGAACAGTGATAATAGTGCGCGCAAGGTCGGACGCTTCGACCCACTCGATCATTGAATCTAGCTGCATCCGTCCACGCTTGGCGCCCAGTCGCCCGTGTAGGAGATGATCTCGCCATCGGCGAGGCGAAGCCAGGTACTGCGGAGTTGATGGGGAGCAAGACAGTTCCGTAGCGCCACAACGGTGATCCGGTCCCCCACCTGTAACCGAGCGTTCAGGGCGTAGAACATGCCGACCGGTGGAAGCTCTATCGCATGCTCATCCCCCAAATCTACGGATCTTGTAATGACCGGGCCGAAATACTCCTCCGGCCGACCAACCTCGAAATCGCCAAGCTCGTCAGTATCCACGCGGATGGTCAAAACGGGATGGGGCGGCGCGAAGACGGTTTGCACGACCACGCCGGAGAGACCCAATGGCTGGCTCGCGTCATATCGGCCGGTCAGGCCATGATGAGCGGAAGCAGAGCCCATTATCGACAATAGCGAGATCGCCGATATTGCCCAGAAAACGCGCGGACCGACTAACCTAGCCATTGAACGACCCTTTGATGCACATTCTGCCGGGACGCTAGTGGATTGAGGTTGCACGATCCATGCTGTAGAATCCGCAATATCTTTGCAACCGTCCAGAATGCCATGGATCCCCTATCCGAAGTTCTGTCCCTTCTCAAACCGCGCAGCTATGTATCGTCCGGCTTCGATGCTGGCGGGGACTGGGCCGTCCGGTTTTCTGAAATGGATGCAGTGATAAAATGCTACGCGGTTATCTCGGGGGGCTGTTGGCTTGTTGTGGAAGGCGAAACCGCACCCGTGCGCCTTACAGCAGGGGATTGTTTTGTGCTGCCCAGTGGGCGTCCCTTCCGACTTGCCAGTGACCTTGCGGCGCCGCCCACTGATGCCAAGGCGATCTTTCCGCCGATAAATGCTGGTGGCGTCGTTACCCACAATGGCGGCGGGGGTTTGTTTTTGGTGGGAAGCCGCTTCACGATTAGCGGTGGCCCCACCGGCCTGCTGTTGAAGATGTTGCCGCCCATTGTCCATATCCGCAAAGAAGCCGAACAGACGGCTCTGCGCTGGTCCGTGGAACGCATGAGGCAAGAATTGCGCGACGGGCAGCCGGGCGGCTTTCTGATCGCTCAGCACCTGGCCCATATGATGCTCGTGCAGGCACTAAGGCTCCACCTGAGCCATGGTCTGCCTGAACAGCCCGGATGGTTCGCCGCCTTAGCTGACAAACAAATCTGCGCGGCGATGACCGCCATGCACCAGGATCCAGCATACCGCTGGACCCTGCAGGGCCTTGCGGGGCGTGCCGGAATGTCGCGCTCCAGCTTTGCGCAGAAATTTCGGGAAAAGGCAGGTGAGACGCCCATGGAGTATCTCACGCGCTGGCGGATGCTGTTGGCTGCGGACCGGCTGAAGAACGGAAGCGATCCGGTGTCGGTGATCTCCACATCCCTCGGTTACGAGTCGGAGAGCGCCTTCAGTACCGCCTTCAAGCGCATAATGGGGTGCTCGCCCCGGCAGTATGGCCGCCAGGGGAAGTCGAGCGGACCAGTCCGCCAGCGTGCTGAACGGCAGACGAGCCAGCTTACGCGACTTGTCGGTTGAAGCATTCCGGATGGTAAAGTGCGGTGCGGACAACGGTGGCCTTGGCATCCCAGAGGATCTCTCCACCTGGGAGCGGCTGCTGGCCGGCGACGATATCGGACGGATTGCCTGCGAAATCGGCTAAGCTCCGCCGAGCGCGTTCGCGCAGGCTTATCGTCGGACCTTCGGCGGACGCCGGTCGGTGACCGCCCCAAACAAAGGACATGGCGTGCTGACTGGTTACGGAGTCGCTCCACCGGCGGCCGCTGCGGACCTGTCCGATGGAGGAACTGGCTGTCAACGCCGGCGGCGCAAGCCCTCGATCAGCAGTGCCACCATCCGCGCCGCGTGATCTGGTCGATTGCCATGGCCTGAGAGGCACAGGGTCGACACGGCGGCGAGGATTTCGCCCGCATCAACATCGGGCGTCACCGTCCCCTCCGCCACGGCACTGGCAAAAAGAGCGGCGACGGCTGGTTGAAGGCGCGCCTCAAAGAGGGGATACATCCCAATATAGACCGGATCGTCGGTGCTCACCGCCTTGGCGAGGCCCTGTTTCGCGCCGAGGAACCGAACATAAACCTGCATCCATTCCGCAAGTGCCTCGAAACCGGGCCTGTCGCGGCGCAGCCGTTCGGCCTCCGCGATGCAGGTGTCAAGCTCGGAGCGGAAGACCGCGCCGACCAGGTCGGCCCGGCGCGGAAACCTGCGATAGAGCGTGCCCATGCCTACGCCAGCCCGCTGGGCGATCTCACGCGTCGTTGCGTCAACACCCTTTTCGGCAAAAAGCTGCGCCGCAGCCGCGACAATCGCCTCGATGCTGCGCTGCGCATCCGCGCGAAGCGGCCGGTTGCCGTGACTGTCGTTCGCTTTCCTTACCATGCCAGATTTCCGGGCTTGTCAAGCGGAGCATCGCTCCACATATTTGATACGGAGCATTGCTCCTCTTGCAGCAATCATCAACAATTTACAACAGCGCCCTTTAGGAGCAGATCCATGTCAACAACGCCCGTCGCACTCGTCACCGGAGCCAACCAGGGCATCGGTTTTCAGATCGCAACCGAGCTCGCAGCCCACAGATTCACAGTACTTGTCGGGTCCCGCAATCTCGAACGTGGAGAGGTCGCCGCGCGCGAGATCGGACCGAATGCCGTCGCGCTGCAGCTTGATGTGACGGACCATATCTCTATCACCGCCGCTGCGGAACGTGTCCGCACCGAGTTCGGACGGCTCGACGTGCTTGTTCAGAACGCCGCCATCGCGACCGCGCTGACCGGAGAGGTCACCTCCGAAGAGCTGGCGCAAACGGGCCGCCCCTCGGTTATTCCCATGCAGGATATCCGCCGGATCTGGGAGACCAACGTGTTCGGCGTCCTGGCGGTCTACCAGGCGATGTTGCCTGTGCTGCGCATGACGCCCGGTGCCCGGATCGTGAACATATCGAGCGGCGCGGGATCGCTCACCCTCAACGCGCAGGCGGACTTTCCGCTCCGCTCCGGATTCGATGCCGGGTATTGCGCCTCAAAGACGGCGTTGAACGGACTGACCCTTGCCATGGCCATCGAGCTGGAACCCGAGGGCATCAGGGTCAACGTGGTTTCACCGGGCTATACCCGCACGCGGCTGACCGGCTTTGCCGGGACCGACACGGTCGAACAGGGGGCGGCGGAGGCGGTGCGTCTTGCACTTCTCGAGGACCGGACCCCGACCGGGACATTTACCCACGCCGAGCACGGAGCGCTCCCCTGGTAGCGCCCTCGACCCAGGCCACCCGCCCCCCGAACCCGCGCGACGGCGCCTGTTTGGTGCCGATGCGCACGCGTGGGCTAGCGCCATAGTGCCGGCAGCTCATCGCCGAGGTCGATGTTTCGCGCACGCGTGGCTGAGCAGACCATAGCACCCCGGACCTGTACCGGCCTACTCAGGCGACATCGGGTTCGGGGCGCCCCGGCAACCAGAGTTGTTCGATGTAGACGAGAGGGTGCAGGCATGGTCCGCGGTCAGCAGCAGTTGATCGCTGCCGGATCGGCTTGCTAGATTTCGATCAGGGCGCCCGGCACCTGAGGGCAGCGACCCAGGATGCAGCCCCCGACCAGAAGGTCCTCACCGTCATGCGGCCATCGGTAATATCGTCGCATTCGGGGCTCTTCGGTTCGAAGATGCGAGGTCGCGGATCGGCCCGGCGCGCCGCCATCATCGGGCGCCGGGTAGGCTCCAGGGTCGCTTCCGGGGGTCTGGATCTTGACCGGCAGCGGGCCAGATCGCCCAAGCGCCCGCCGCGCCTGCAGACGCGGCGAGCACGTTAGGGGAATATCTCGGTGACTGGCTCAGGAATGTCCCATTCGTTCATCACCAGTCCTCTTGCTAGGTTCGACGTGAAAACGGCAGGCGGTCAGGTGCGGCACCCGTCAGCGCGCGTACTGCATTGGCGATCGCCGGTGCGGTCATCGGCACGCCGACTTCGCCACCGCCGCCGGGGGGATTGCCGGAGTCGATGAGCCGTACCTCGACCTCAGGAACGTCATACATCCGGATCGGCTGGTAGTCGTAGAAGCTGTTCTGGTCGATCTGTCCCTGGGTGAAGGAAGACCGCTCGGCCAGGACCGAGGACAGCCCGAACAATATGCCGCCCTCGACCTGCGAGCGATAGGATTGCGGATGGATGACGAGCCCCGGATCAACAGCCGCCCAGAAGCGGTGTACGCGAAGGCGCTCGCCCTCGTAGGAGACCTCCGCCACACCCGAGGCAAAGCTCGACTTGTAGCCGGCAAAGGCTATGCCGTGCGCCCGGCCCTCGGGTGCGTTGCCGAAATCGGACATCGACACCGCGGCCTCTAACACGTTGAGCGCGCGGGGGGAATTTGCCAGCAGCCTGCGGCGGAAATCCACCGGGTCAGATCCCGCCTGCCCGGCCAGTTCATCGATGAAGCATTCGCGGGCAAAGCAGACCGGCCCCCAGCCGATTCCGCGCCACGCCGAGAGCCGCGAGACGCGCGGGACCAAGAGATGTTCGGCGCGGAAGTCGGGAATGTCGTAGTCCCTGGTTTCGCTGCCCTCCATGATCAGCGGGTCCATCCGAACCTCAGGGTCCCACCTGTCGGGCTGTACGAACTGGAAGGTCGAGGGCGCGGCGATGCGATGGCGCATGGCGGTCAGGGTGCCCGCGTCGTCGAGGATCGCGTCGAACCGATGGACCGTCGCTGCCCGCAGCCAGCCCTGCTTGACGTCGTCCTCGCGGGTCCAGACCAGCTTGACCGGCCGTCCAACGGCACGGGAGAGGATCAGTGCGTCGCGCAGCATCTCACGGGCGAACCACGTCCGCCGCCCGAAGGCACCACCCATCTGCATGGCATGCAGCCGGATACGGTCGGGCGTGGTTCCCAGCACGGCGGCCGCCACGGCGACGGAAACAGTCTGGCTCTGGGTGCCGATCCAGATTTCGGCGCCGAGGCCATCGTCGTCGACTGAGGCGACGGCGTTCAAGGGCTCCAGCTGCGCGTGGTAGACATGCTCGGTGGTATAGTGCGCCGAGATGACGTTTCCGGCGGCGTAGTCCGCTGCCTCATCGCCCCGGCTCTCCCATACCACAGCGTCGGCGGTCATGTCGTCGACGACGGAGGCAAGGTTTTCGAGCTCCACCTCGCTGTCGGCGTTGCGGAACGGCGAGGTTTCCGACCAGGTGACGTCAAGCGCATCGCGCCCAGCGACGGCGGCCCAGAAGGACCGGGCCAGGACAGCGACAGAATTCGGCAGGGCAATGACGTCGACGACCCCATCCACGGCGCGCGCGGCCGCATCGGAATTGACGGTGGGCGTCTCGCCCTCGACCGGTGCCAGAAGCTGCACGGCGTAAACCATCTCCGGCACGTCGACATCGATGGAGTACCGTGTCGCCCCGGTGGTCTTGTCGGGAATGTCGAGGCGCTCGACATCGGTGCCGATGATCGTCCAGTCCGAGCGTGGTTTCAGGCTGTCTTCCGCCACCTCCCCCACGGTCGTGACGGGCTCGGGCAGAGCGGCGACTTGGCCATAGCTCATCGTCCGCCCGCTTGCGTCGTGCAGCACCGCGCCCTGGCGTGTCGTGACCTCCTCGGCCGGTACGCCCCAATGGGCGGCGGCCATCTGCCTCAGGATCTGCCGGGCCTGCGCGCCGGCCTGGCGCAGCGCGGTGAAATACCCCTCCACCGTGTAGCTACCGGCGGTGTAGAGAATACCGCCAGTGGCCGGGTTTCCGTAGACCCCGGCCAAGTCGTTGCCGACCTGCTCGGAGGTGACCGTGCTCCAGTCCGCATCAAGCTCTTCGGCAATGATCATCGGAAGCGCCGTGCTGACCCCCTGGCCCATCTCGGCGCCGCCGTATAAGATCGTCATGCGGTCATCGGGCGTGATCGTCACCCAGGCATTGATCCGCCCGCCGGGCATCGATTGGGCCTCGGCCGAGCGCCCGAAGACTGCGACGGTGCCGCCGCTCAGGAACGCGAAAGACAAGGCGCCCATGCCCTTGAGAAACCCGCGTCGCGTCGGGCCGAGGAGCGATGCTGACATGGTTCAACCTTCCTGTGCGGCGCGTTCGATCGCGCGAATGATCCGGGAATAGGTGCCGCAGCGGCAGAGGTTGGCCGACATCTCGTCGACGATCTCCTGGCGGCTCGGTTTGGGGGAACGGGACAGCAGCGCGGCGGCGCGCATGATCTGGCCGGACTGGCAATATCCGCATTGGGGCACCTGTTCGGCGATCCATGCCCTCTGTACCGGATGATCGCCGTCGGGTGACAGACCCTCGATCGTCGTGATCGCGCTGCCCTCGACATCCCCGATCCGAACCTGGCAGGAGAACCTAGCCTCTCCGTCCAGATGCACGGTACAGGCGCCGCACATCCCGACACCGCAGCCGTAGCGCGTCCCAGTAAGCTTAAGCTCGTCCCGAAGCGCCCAGAGCAGCGGCGTACCGGGGCTGGCGTCGACCTCTACCGTTCGACCGTTCACGTTCAGACTGACCATCCTGGTTCCTCTTGTGGTTCGTTGCTGTCGTGCGCTTCGCGATCAGTCGGCCTCCCCGGCCGCGGAGGTTTCGAGAAAGCCGATGATCGCCTCCCGCTGCGCCGCGTCGGTGATGCGAACAGCCATCATCGTGTCCAGAACGATGCCGCGCGGGTCCTCCAGGAACATGTCGAGCGTTGCGCGTCCCAGACGGGGTTCGCCTCTTCCAGAGCGCGCGAATAGCGCGCGCCGTCTGCGCTGCCAGCACGATAGACGCCGCGACAAGCACCGTTGATGCCCAGAGGGGTGTCCAAAGTGCGCTTTTTGGGAAGGTGCTCGCGCGTGGCGGTAACGGGTCTTGCATGCGGCGTTCTTCCGTTCTGATGCTGTCTGTTATTGTGGCGTACTGCTGTTGCGGGCCGCATGCCCGAAGCTGGAAAAAAGTTGCCCGATACTTCGATCTTCGATGTCTGGCAGGCGACCAGTCACGAATGCTCCGACCATGCGCCATACCGACCTTTAGGCCTTTCTCGCCCTTGCCCGTGCGGCAGCTTCAGGGTCGCCAGCGAGCGGGGTGTGACCGGATCGGCGATGAGTCTTGACAGCCCGCCCGCTTGAAGAGGTGCTCCAGATGCGCCCTCTTCAAGCGGACGATCTTCTGAGGAAGCGCCTGACACCGGCCCTTGCAGACATCCGCGCCAAAAGAGGATTTGCGCGGGCAAGAGACATCGAGTACCCGAAGGCCGCCTCACGGTGAACAGCGCGCGTCATGCCGTCACTGCAGCAATCGGCGGGGCGAGACCGGCCCGCCTGCCATCGCCTACGTGCAGGAGGCCCTATTCGACAACCCGTTGTCAGGGTGGACCGAGCTCTCGCCCAGCTCCTGGCGGGCACCTCTATTGCCCGAGCCGCAGGCACAAACCACCGGAATTTCGGGCATTTCTGGTCTTCTGCTTGAAAGCGGGACGCAAAGCGCGTCCATGACGAACCGCGGCAGTCGACGGTTCTTTCTGTGCCTGTAGGTCAGAGGCTCAATTGGGCACCGTAAGGCCGCAATGCCGTCACGTCCCGCTTGGGCGAACAGCCGAACAGGCGGGAATATTCCCGACTGAATTGCGAGGGGCTCTCATACCCGACCTCAAGGGCGGCCCTGGTGACGTTCGCTGCTTCGGTCACCATGAGCCGCCGAGCCTCCATCAGCCGCAGATGCTTCTGGTACTGCAACGGCGTCATTGAGGTCAGCGTCTTGAAGTGCTGGTGAAAGGAGGAAGAGCTCATGCATGCGACCTCGGCCAGTTCCGCGATTCGCCACTGCCGCTTGAAGTCCTGGCGCATGTGAATGATCGCGTCGGCGATTCGGCGGGCGTGACCGTCCGATTGCACCATCTTACCGAGTTCCGTACCGTTTGGCCCCGTCAGGAGCCAGTAGTACAGTTCCTTGATGATTGCGGGGTAGAGAACGGGAACTGCCTTGGGCATGCTGAACAGCCTGACCAGCCGCGCTATGCAATCCCGCTGCGCCTCACTGAGCGTTTCGACGAAGAGGCCGGTCCCCGATGACTGGGCAATCGGCGGTTCGGGAAGCCGCTCCAGCACGGCGCGCATCAGTTCGGTGTCGAAATCGATCGTCAGTCCGAGGAACGGTTTCTCCTTGCTCGCCTGCGTCACACCGCCGTATGCCGGCACCTCGACGCTTACGGCCAGGGCGCTTCCGGCGGCATAATCCAAGGCCCGATCGGCGACTTCTATCCGTTTCGCCCCTTGCACAACAACGCAGAGCGACGGCTTATACATCCTTCGGAACGGCAGCCTCGTCTGTGTGCTGCACAGGACCACGACGCCGTCCAGCGGGGTGAAGGACAGGGCGTCAGCCCCGCCATTGGCCGCGACGTATTCGGACAAGGCGCTGACGAGTTCGGATTCCACGGCCAATTCCTTTGCACAACCTCAGACGGAAAATCTGGAGGAAGCACGCGTGCCGCGCAAGAGCTTTGTAGTTTTAGGCAAGTCTTTGCCCGGTTCGGGCATGCGCAGCACCGTCACCGCGTCCATCTAGTTCAGACCAATGGCGGCAGGGACCGAACTGCATTTCAAGGACACGCAAATGAGCAAATGGACCATTAAAGACCTTCCCGCCCTGAAAGGCCGCTCGGTGGTGATCACCGGGACGGGTGGCATCGGCTACGAGACGGCCGTCGCGATGGCGAGAGCCGGGGCCACAGTCATGCTGTCGGGCCGAAATCCGGCCGCCGGCAGAGCTGCGGTTGATCGCATCCGGGCCGCGACGCTCTCGGCCGATGTCTCTTTCGAACAGGTCGACCTCGCCGACTTGGCCTCGGTCGCGGCGCTCGGCGAGCGGTTGCGTTTGGAACATGACCGCCGCGATCTCCTGATCAACAACGCCGGCGTCATGGCTCCGCCGGACAAGCGTCTGACCAAGGACGGGTTCGAATTGCAGTTCGGGACCAACTTCCTCGGGCACTTCGCGCTAACCGCTCATCTGATGCCCCTGCTCCGGCAGGGACACAAGCCGCGCGTCATCACCCTGGGAAGCATCGCCGCGAACAGCAGTTCCATCGACTTTACCAATCTTAATGCAGAGCGCGCCTACAAGCCGATGGTCAACTACGGCCAATCCAAGCTGGCCTGCGTCCTGTTCGCCTTCGAATTGCAACGGCGCAGCGAAGCGGGTGGCTGGGGGGTCGAAAGCATTGGCGCGCATCCCGGTGTCTCGCGCAGCGATCTCATTACCAACTCCGCAGAACGCTGGCATTTCAGCAGCCTCATGCGGACCTACCTGCCGTTCCTGTTCCAGCCGGTGGCACAAGGCGCACTGCCAAGCCTCTACGCGGCCACCTCGGAGAATGCCCGGCCCGGCGGCTACTACGGCCCCGACCGCATGGGCGAGACGCGCGGAAATCCCGTTCCGGCAAAGGTTGTCGATCAGGCCAGGAATCCGCAGGTCGCCGCGCGTCTCTGGGACGAGGCGATCCGCATGACGGGGGTTTCGTTCGACGGACCGGCCAGACGGTCGTTGTCGGCATAAAATGATAGCGCGCGGCTAACCATGCGGTCGCGGCCTTCGCCGACGTAACCGCCGAGGCGCTCGACTCCGTGATCGCCGCCAACCTCAAGGGCAGCTTCAACGGCCTGCGCAAGGCCAGGCGCGCACGCGAGATGGCGGCCGGATCAACAGCCTCGCCTCCAGCATCATCAACTCGCCTCCGCCGGGCACGGGGGCCTATGCCCAGATCAAGGCGACCCCAGGTCCATGACGCGAGCGCCCCGTCAAAGGAACTGGCGGGGCGCGGCATCTCGGTCAACCGAGCATCGAAGCTGGACGATACGCTAACTCTATGGCTCGAAAGGTCAGGACCTCGGAAAGGGGATCTTCAAGCATTCGGACGATGCCGAAGAAGTTTCAGACGAACCAGCATGGGCGGGCTCCAGACAAGCGACTATCCTTTTTTCGTCAATCGGTATTTAGACTTGGGAATGCGGCGGAAGGGTAGAACACTTGAGGCGTTGAGCTTCTGCTGTCTGTCAAATGGAGGGCGATGCCTCCGTGGACGGGCTGTTGGGAACGAGCCTCTCACCCCGATCCGTCGCTTTCTCCGGTTACCCGATGACCGCGTACGCGCCAGCGCATCGCGTGTGCCCAAGATTAGGTACCGGAGAGATTATGGCCGAAGACCGCCTCAAGATATCGCGTCGAGACTTCATGCGGGCAAGCACCGCCACCGTGGCCGCCGGTATCGCGGCCGTAGCGCCCGTCGGCGAGGCAGTGGCGCACGATGCCGACAGTCGGTTCCAATCGACGGTTGCCGTCAGCCTTCCCATCAACGGTGTTCCCCATCAGTTGACCACGGAAGCCCGAGTCACTCTGCTCGATGCCCTTCGCGAGCGTCTGCTGCTGACGGGCACCAAGAAGGGCTGCAATCGCGGCGAGTGCGGAGCATGCACGGTTCTTCTCGATGGCCGAAGGGTCAATGCCTGCCTGGTGCTCGCGGCTTCCGCCCACGGACGGGAAATCGTCACCATCGAAGGATTAGCACAGGGCGATCGGCTGCACCCGGTGCAGCAGGCCTTCATCGACCATGACGCCTTCCAGTGCGGCTTCTGCACGCCGGGCCAGATCATGTCGGCGGTAGGCTGCATCAACGAGGGCCACACAGCCTCCAACGCTGAAATCCGGGAGTGGATGAGCGGAAATCTCTGCCGCTGCTCCGCCTATCCCCAGATCGCCGCCGCCGTCGAAGCCGCGGCAAGGGAGATGGTGTGATGCACAATTTCGGCTACGTTCAGGCCCAATCGCGCCATGACGCCATCGCCCTGCTTGAGGAGGGAGCAACCCCGCTTGCCGGGGGAACCGAACTGCTTAACTGGGCGCGGGTGGGTATCCTTCAGCCGGCACGTATTGTTGACATCAGCCGCATCGAAGACCTCGACGGTGTTGAACCACTGCCGGACGGCGGCGTGCGCATCGGCGCAATGACCAGGCTCAACGACGTTGCGCAGCACCCCCTTATTGTGGAGCGCTACTCGGTCTTCTCCCAATCCATCCTTTCGGCCGCTTCGGCCCAGATTCGCAATCTGGCAACTATCGGCGGCAATCCATTGCAGCGCGTCCGCTGCCCCTATTTCAGGGCGGACGAACCGACGGCTTGCAACAAGCGCGAGCCGGGATCGGGTTGCGCTGCGCTTGCCGGGATCAACGATCGGCATGCCATTTTCGGCTGGACCGACGAGTGTGTTGCTGTTCATCCGGCCGACCCGCCCGTAGCACTGGCAGCGCTCGATGCCGCCTATGTGGTCGAATCGTCCGAAGGGAGCCGGCGCATCCCAGCCGACGAGCTACATGTCCTGCCGACCCGCAATCCCGCCTGGCATAATGTCCTGCTTCGAGGGGAACTAATCACGGCCATCGAATTGGGCGGCCCGCCATCCCATTCCGCCTACCTCAAGATTCGCGAGAGGGAAAGCTATGAGTACGCGACCGTTTCGGCAGCAGTCGCGCTGCAGATGGATGGCGACACCATCAGTGAGGCTCGCATCGCGCTTGGTTCGGTAGCCATGCGTCCCTGGCGGTTGCGCAACGCCGAACGCCTCCTCGCCGGCCGACGCGTTGGCTCGCCAGAAGTAGCGGAGGCGATCGCTGCTGGTTTCGCAGATGCACGGCCCCTGTCGCATAACGCCTATAAAATCACCCTAGCGCGCAATGCGACACTGCGCGCCATCGAAACGGCAGCGAGGGCATGATGAGCAACCTTGGATATTCCATCCCGCGCGTCGATGGACACAGCAAAGTCACCGGCGGCGCACGTTTCACCGGGGACCACAACCTACCAGGGCAACTCCACGCTATGTTTGTGAGCGCGAGCATCCCCGCTGGTCGCGTTCTCTCCATTGAGGTCGACTCCGCCCTCGCCTTGCCGGGCGTAGTCCGCGTGCTTCTCGGTCGCGACATGCCCCGCCCGAGCCCGGCATTTGAGGAGGTCACGGTTCCGCCACTCGCCACGAAATTCATACCGCTGCAAAGTGATGAGATCGTGCATGAGGGACAGCCCGTTGCCATGGTTTTGGCCGAGACCCTCGAAGCGGCCACAGCAGGCGCTGCAGTCGTTAGCGTCCAATACGAACGCGGCGAATTCGTGAACCCGGAAACATCGGTCCTGGAAGTGGCGCCGGAGCGCGGAGGCTATCTCTATCTCGATCAGACCGAATTTGTTAAAGGCGATATCGAGGCCGGCTTTGCGTTGGCTTCGGCGGCGACGAACGCTGTCTACTCGCAATCGTCGCGTCATGCCAATCCGATGGAGCCGTCCGCGGTGCTGGCGTCCTGGAGTGGCGACCACCTCACCATCTACGACAGTACTCAGCATCTGGGCGCGGTTCAGCGGACCCTCGCCTCAGTATTTGGCATTTCCGAGAACCAGGTGCGGGTGCTCTCGCAGCACACGGGGGGCGGTTTCGGCGTCAAGGGATATGTCTGGCCCCATGAAGTCTTGGCGGCTCAGGCCGCCTATGTCGTGCGTCGCCCGGTCAAGCTCGTTCTGACCCGCCAGCAAATGTACGGCATGGTCGGGATGCAGCCACAAATCAATCAACGGATGCGGTTAGGGGCCACAGGCGAAGGGCGCCTTGTCGGAATCGATCACGTTGTATCGAACGTGACCGGCGTCACTGAGGATTATGTAGAATTCGGGACGTCAGCGAGCAGATCCTTCTACGCCTGCGACAACATCTTCAATCGCCAGGTCGTCCGGCGTGGCAATATGACCCTCCCCACCTATCAGCGTGCGCCCGCCGAGGGGCCAGGATCATGGGCCTTGGGTGCAGCGATGGATGAATTGGCGACCGCCCTGGGCATCGATCCCCTCGACCTGCGCCTTGCCAGCTATGCCGAGGTCGACCCGGTGAGCGGTAATCCATGGTCATCTAAAAAGCTGCGGGAAGCCTACCAGATCGGCGATGAGCGTTTCGGCTGGCGCTCGAGGCCGCCCGGTGGACAGAGGGATGGCAATTGGCTGGTCGGTTACGGGATGGCCGACGCCAGCCAAGGCGTGACCCGCTTTGGCTCGACTGCGCGGGTCCGGCTGCGCTCTGATGGTACTGCGGTACTTGAATCAAGCTTCACCGATGTCGGACAGGGGCCGGCAACGGTCTTCTCACAAGTCGTTGCCGAGATTCTCGGTCTCGACCCGAACCGAGTCGTGTCGCGATCGGGTGACACCGACCTGCCCTATGCCGGTCCAACCTATGGAGCCGCCACCACGATCAGCACCGGCACCGCCCTGCACAAGGCAGCTAACGTTGTGCGTGAGCGCTTGGCGAGGCTTGCCGGTTTGGCCGCGCACGAGGTTACCATGCGCGATGGTATGATCGTCCACGGCGAACGTTCCCGCACCATTGAGGAAGTAATGGCCGAAGCTGGCGTATCAGAACTGGCGGGCGACGGCGCCCTAGACATTCCCAACTACGCCGACAGCGGCTTGCCGGGCTTTCCGGCTCGCAGCTTCGGTGCTGTCTTTGTCGAGGTTGGGGTCGATCCACAGCTGGGCCTCATGCGCCTTCGCCGCGCGACCGGCGTCTATAGCGCCGGTCGAATCCTCAACATGCGAACTGCTCAATCGCAAATGATTGGTGGTATCGTCTGGGGTTGGGGCATGGCAGCGATGGAGAGGAGCCAGTTCGATCCCATCTACGGCCGATGGCATTCTAAGGATTTGGCAGGGGTGCCCATTCCCGTCAACGCCGACATTCCGCCCGCCATTGATGTTTCTTTCGTCGACGAGTTCGACGACAACGCGGGACCGCTCGGTGTGCGCGGCATCGGCACGCTGGCGGCTTGCGGCGTCGCAGCGGCTATCGCAAACGCCGTCTTCGATGCTATCGGCGTTCGAGTCCGCCACCTGCCCATTACGGCAGACAAGATCTTGAATGATCTCTAAAGAACGTTTCGCCGGTCGGCTCCGACGCCGGTGGTCGGACGATTTCGAGGCTGAGAGGGTGGCGCGCAGTCTTGAGGCTGGAGCGGATGTGTCGGCCATAGCGTGTGGGATCGGGATTTTCCCCCAGCAGTTGTTTGGTTGGCGCGCCGAGGCGATCAAGGGGGGCAAAGTGGAAAGACGCGATGAGGTTGCCGTTCCGGCGCCCACCTCACCAGCTGCCTCGATGATCGAGATCGAAATCAACACGGTGATCCGAATGGATATCGATATCGGGGAACACCACCTGCGGCGCGTGATCCGCGCAGAGAGATCGGCATAATCCCTGCGGGTGTGAGGGGCTGTCTAGCCAGCCAGCCCATGGACTTTCGAACTATATGGAACGCCGGATTATGCAGAGTCCGCAGCAATCAAGGCAGCTTCGCCACTTCATCCCAATGGTTTAACAACACCCAGCCCAATACTGGCCGGAAAGGATACACCCACAGTGTAGTCTTGCAAAGTCGATGACCCGAGATCCGCTACCTCGACTCGCGACGCTCCCGATGATCAGACTAGCATCGTCGGCACGCGCCGCCGCTAGCGCGATGTCCTTTGGTCGCCACCTCAAGTTCAGGAACGACCGCACGAGTTCGTGCCCCGCTACCTTGCAGCACCCCACCACGAACGGGAACAGGTAAAGAAAGGAAATCTGAAGACTTTCCCTCTGGAGCTCGCGATGCACGGGGGAATGCGGCGGCGATGAGCCCCCTAAAAGCCGAAGGCGTACCAACAGCTATCAAGGTCAGAAGCGGACGTCTGTTCAACCCCAATGTCCTGGCGCTGAATCTTCATTCGGGGGACGGACAAACTGGTCCGCCAGGCCAGTTCAGCGGAAGGTTTAGGACATGTGGCGTCCGGGGAGTCATATCGGAATGCCCGTCAGCCGAAGCCTGTAATTCGCCCTCCCAAACGCGCTAAATCCCTGTCCGGCGTCGTGCTTACGGCTTGTTCACGGGAGAGTTCTATGGTTGTGCGCATGGCTACACCCTTTCTGCACCCGAAATCAGGCGTCTGGTATTTCCGCAAGGCTGTACCTGAGCACCTTCAGCCTCTCCTCGGCAGGAAGGAAGAGAAGTTCTCCCTTCACACCAAGGACCTAGCGGTTGCCAGACGTCGGTTCGCGCAGGCGGCCGCGGACGTTCAAGCACGATGGGACGATCTGCAGCGGCAACCATTGGTCCCCGAACCTGTTAGGGAGCAATCCCTCACCCTGCAACAGATCGTGGCTATGGCGGGCGAATTCTACCACGACCTTCTGCGCCGATACGGCAAGCATCCGGGTCCCGCCAAGATATGGCGTGACAAGCTCGATCAGATCCAATCGGCATTGCCCGATCGGCTGATGAAGCCCGGCCGCAAGCGAATTCCCGGTTGGGCCTTCCAGCCCGCGCAGGCCGCTGCGCGAAAGGTCGGCGCGCAGGTGCGGGAAGTGCTCGACAGCGAAGGCATCGTCCCCGACAACGAAAGTCTGACGCGCCTCTACTTGGAGGTGGCCAGCGCTTTGGCACAGGGTTATGCCGTGCTGGCCCGCCATGCTGAAGGCGATTTCAGTGACGATCCTCTCGCCGATCGGTTCCCGGCTCGGGTCACCCGTTCCAAGGAAAACTCGACCGACTGGCGCAAAATGTATGCGGGTTATGTGGATGCGCGAAAGCCGGCCGCGAAATCCGTCAAACGCCAGAAGGGCGTCCTTGCTGCCTTTTTCACCTTCCTCGGTCACGACGATCCGTCGCGGGTCACGCGGGCCGACGCTCAAGCATGGATGAAGCACCGCCTCGACGCCGGTATCGCGCCGCAAACCGTATGGTATGCGGACATGGCCCACCCCCGGGCCTTGTTGAATTGGGCGCGAAGGAACGATCTCATCACCAACCGCCCCTTCGACGACATTGATCCACCCGCTATCAACAAAGAGCAGGTTCGTGACAGGGAGTTTTCTCTCGAGGAATCCGAGCGCATTCTGAAGGCTACGCTCGATCCCGTCAGCAACCGCATGTCCGCCGAAGGAGCCGGAGCCCGTCGCTGGGTTCCATGGCTCTGCGCCTATACGGGCGCTCGCGTGAACGAGATCACCCAGGCACGATCGGAGGACGTTTTCCCGAAAAAGTCGCGAAACGGCCGGTTTGTCTGGGTAATTCGAATCACGCCGGAAGCTGGTACCACGAAAACTAGAAAGGCGCGCGAAGTGGCCTTGCATCCTCACCTGGTGGAGATGGGATTCCTCGAATATGTGGGGAGCCGCAAGGGCAGGCCGCTTTTCTACGATCCGGGTCGCGCCCGCGATGGTTCGGCCGCAAATCCCCAATATGCGAAGGCCGCATCGCGCGTGGCAGAGTGGGTACGCAAGGTCGTCGGTATCACGGACGAGAACGTCAGTCCCAACCATGCGTGGCGGCATCTCTTCCGGTCGATGCTCTTGGCAGCGGAAGTGCAGGAACAGGTGATCGACAGGATAGACGGCCATGCGTCGGCGACGGTCGGCCGTACATACGGCACGGCCTGGCCGGAGGTCATGTTGGCGGCAGTGTCGAAAATTCCCCGGTTTCTTGAAGAACACGGTGGTGACGATGGCGACGGATCTGAGCACCTGGCCGAGCGACTGGCCGATCAACCACCATCGAAAGGCATGGATCTGCGAGCCGGTAGTATCGACTGATCGTACGGGCCCATGTCCTGTCTGGCGCCACGAAGATCACGATGCTGGTCCAGCACCAGCCCGGCCCAACAGTCGGATGTCCTGTCACGAAGCCGCCGAGGCGCACATACCCGCCATCGACTTCGACGAACAGCCATGCAGTCAGAACTGGAGCGCGTTCGAGTTCGTCGTCGGACGGCATCCCGCCGTTCCTCAGCTTAATCATCTCTCGCAGTCCGGCGGCAACGACTTCATCGGACAGTCTGGCCATGACGAATTTCCCGCACGTTTTTATGTAAAGGGGCCTTTGCCGTGTCGGCTCAGCCGATGCTCCAGCGTGAAGCCACATGCGTTCGCCCGGCAGTGACCATCTTGATCAGGGAAGCGGCGGTCCTGCCGGCGATAGCGACACGGGTGAAGCCGACTTCGCTGTTGCCCACCACCCTGGCCGCTTCCAGGAAACGGGCATGCGCGGACCGGTAGCGTTGGCCGACACTGGCCGAGGCTTGCAGGTAGACGCTGGACCCCGGGTGCAAGACGACGGTTTCGTTCCGGACTGTCGCAAGTGCGGCGATCTTGCCGTCGGCATACCGAAGACGGGAGCCGACCTCGAAATGGCGGAAGTTGACGGCCTCGCGTGCCAGGTGCATCACCACTGCGGGCCCAACGACCTCGTCCGCCGGACCCGGAACGGAGGTCGGTGCCATTGGCCATTCGGTAGCGTCGGCAGATAAAGGGCGGAAGTCCGCGTCGCCGTCCAGGACCCTTTCGCCGAGAAAGATCAAATCCAGCACACGGCGCATGACAAGCGACAGCTCGTGACGTCGGCCATGTGCCATTCGGAAGTATGGATGACGATCGAAGGTCGTACTGGCCAGAGAATTGCCCTCGGCCACCCAGGCGTGCGCGAACTCGGCCTCGAGATACTTCCGTTCCTGGGCGGTCCATTCCCCTTGGGCGGCGAAGGCTGCAACGACGCGAGCCGGGAGCACGACAGGCGCCGCTCGGTGCCTACGAAGACGATCGATGACCTTGCCTTCCCCGACGCGGGCAACGGAACCGCTCGGGTCCTCGACGCGATAGATGCCGTTCAACGATAGCCATGGGGCAAGGCGCGGGTCTTCGATCGCGCACATCGGGGCGATAACGACAGCGACCGACCGATCCGCCGCAACCAGCGTGATGCCATGGGCCGGGACCCGGTGAGGGACGTACAGGCAAACGTCATCAGGATTGATAAGGTGCGTTGCCGTCAGGCCCAAGTGATCGAGGATCATGTCGGACTCCAATCGTGCCGACATGATGATCCCTATCCAACTAGGTTCTTGTCGGCTTCTTCAATTCGATAGTCCGAACCCAGGACAGAGCACACCAAAAGGTCAGGTAATCTCCCACCGTTCACGCCTTGGCGCGGAATGCGCGTGGGATGCCTCCGGCACCCGTTCGGTCAGTGCCGACGTGTCAGTCGCCTGCCGCAGAGGATTCTTAGTCGTCCGTATCTGATCTTGATCTGGGCGTGCCAAGAACTGTATGGCAACTATTCCACCGTCTGAGCGTTCAAAGCCGCCGACCAGTCAAGAGTACAGCGGATAAGCCAGCGGCGGCTCGGCACCACGCGCTCACCCGGTTCCCCGGGTTACGTCGTATTCTTATCAGGATCATTCCTTCGCCATATGAGCGAGTGGGTCACTCACGACCGCTCTGTCGGCTTCGCGCCCTCATTCCCGCCGTTCAGACCGCATTTTTGATTTCCCGAAACCTGCCAGTCCGCTTTGGCCGCCGCCAAAGGCCATATTGGGGTGGAAAGCTGACTAGCGGCTTTTGGAAAGCCTATGGGGAAAGCGGACGTTGGGAGTTAAAGCTGCCAACCGAAGTCCGCCCGGACCGGAGGCGGCTCGCTCAATCTACGCCGGAGCCTCCTCAACTTCGGGAGCTCGGTCACTCTCAACCTCAATTTCCTCAAAGTCAGGGTTTAGGTACTTCGCGTACGTTTTACGGAGGTAGGCGAGCGCATCCTCACGGTCCACACTAGCCTGCAATCGGTCCTGCACGAACCTCATTCGGCCCTTGCTCTCAGCGAAAAGTTCGGCCCATGACTTGACCCACACTTCAACGAGGCCGTCGTCAGTCTGGGCGACTTGCCCACGCGGCTTGTTCTTTTGACGTGCCTCTGTTTGGGCGAAGTCATCGAGGTCATTAGAAACAACCCAGAACGTCCAGCGGGTTTTAATATGGCGGAACCGTTCGTCCTTAGCCACGGTGTAGGCGTAGTTTTTGGCCTGCATGATCTCGGGGCCGCCGATCTTTTTCGATGGTCGCTTGAGTTCGACTACCAGATGCTCCCGCTCGTCGGACCGACTGGTCGGTACTGAGCGCGAGAGCATCAGGTCAACAATCCCGACCTTGCCATCGACGCGTTTCACCGGGGCGTCGATCACGACCTCTTCCCCGATCAGTTGCTGGTGTTTGCGGAGGACTTCAGTCAGAGACTGGTCGTCCACCGTGAGATTGAATTCTTCCCCAAATATCCATGTGTTGCCCTCGGCAAGGATTCGGTGAAGCTGGCTCCGCTCCTTCACATGCGGCTTAGTCTCCCGGTCGAAGATCAGCGCTTCTAGGCCCGTGAGGAACTTCATCCGATCAGCGACCAACCGCGAGGCGGTGATAATATTGCCGAGATCCGCATCGCGGAGCAACTGCGACAACTCCTGTTGCTTTTTCACAGGCAGCTGTAACACTTCCGTGAAGATGTGTTGAAGTTCCTCAGGTCCTCGCTCAACAGCGTGACGTAGCATCCTCAATTGAAATGACTTGGTGCGGCTATCCTGATCCGAGAAGGTCGGAAGCTGCTTGTTCAGGTTGAGAGCGAGAATGTCGAACACCTGCCGCTCGGCGATCTCAACGACTGTCTCGGCCGGTTCTCGGTAAGGATAGACGTTCTGCTCCTTCCACCTCTCGATTTCCGAGCGAGACTGCTCCGCGTCGCGGTCCTTGAAGTAGGCTTTGGTGAGGTCCGCAGCTTCATCATAGGCGGACTTTAGAGCCGGGGTGAAATCGGCTAAGTCGATCTGGCCGGTGCTTTGAAGCTCGTCAAGGAGTCCGGACCTCAGGTAGGCGGAGAACTGATGCCCCGGCGTGTGGAAGGTTGGAGTTAGGCGCTGGAAGGGGAAACCCTCTTCGCCACACAGAAACACCCATCGCTCTGCCGATGACTTCCACTCGATCAAGTGCAGTTTGACGCCATACGTGCGTCCCTCGTGCGCCACCTCCGTCAGTGCGAACTCCGCCCGGCTCTGAATCAGGTTCTCTGGGTCCAGCTTCGCGTCGTCGACGAAAACGGCTACGTCCTTATAGTCGGTGAGGTAGAGAGCGAAGAGTTCGGAGAACGGCTGGATGGCTTGGTCCGCTTCCAATGAGCGGAACGACCGATCTAGTTCCGTGATCCGGACCTCCACGCCTGTGGAAACCCCCTTGCCTACCTCCTCGGGTTCCGTCACCCGCACGTCCGTCAGGTTGTCGCGAATGATGGTAATGGTGAACCGAAGGACCCGCCCATCTTCCGCCCGGTAGACGCTGATCCAATCGGCAACTCGGCCGAGAGCCAGCGCCTTGAAGCGCCCCTTGCCCTCCTTGCCGTGAAGGATGCGCCCTCGCTTACGGGAGCGATTCCCGTTTGCCTTCCATGATCCGCCGAGCCTACCGAACAGCCCTTCGGCCTCTTGGTGTGCAATGCCGTGCCCATTGTCGGTGACGACGACTGCCTCAAGCCCTAACGGGCCGCGTTCGAGCGTTACGTTTACGCGGGATGCGTCCGCATCGAGACCGTTCCACACCAACTCCGCAACAGCGGGGATGGGCTTCGCACTGGCGAGTTTGTTGATGTGGTCCTTCTCGACCACCACTTGGAAATGCCTATCTGCCATTGCGCCCCCCAATCTTGCGCAACTTTATCGAACCACAAAGTGAAATGAAAGCACCACCAGTTGATGCGAATTCGGCCAACGATTGACCGGATTGGGCGCAATGACGGAAGTGGCCTGCAACGAATGTCCGCTTTTTTGCGTAGGCGGAATCGACGTCAACGTCCGCAATGAGGGTCGGCTGCTGTAGGGCGGCTTTCTAAGATCCTTACTCGGAAACTGACCGACAGCTTTTGGCCCCACCGCAAATAGCCTCGACCGCTTCACTTGTGGTCGATCACGGCCAAAAAGAACTGAAAGGGGTATTCTCGACATGATGCTGCAGACCGAGGACGGGCTGCATGGAGTGCCAGAATGCAGCCAAAACCAGCGTCCCCTGACGCAGAAGCAGGTCTGGGCAATCCGCTTTTTCCCGAATCGGCAAGGGAGGATTCAAGATCGTGCGCCTTTCGACCTTGCGATCGCAAGGTGCCGCTTCAATTCATGGCCTAAACGTCCGGTGTCGTTCATGCCATTTGGCTTAGATAGGAAGTCGAGAGTCCTGGGCCCAGCAACAGCTCTTTCGCCGATGACTCACCGTGACGCCCGTCGAGGCGGACCAGGCAACCCGAGCGGGCCTGACCGCCCGTCCGGTTATTGCGCGCAGGACGTCAGGCTATGGCCTTGAGGAAGGCATTCAGGCCCGCCTGGGCGCACAGCCTGTCTTCATCGGGCGTGCCCGAACTGATGCCGATGCTGCCGACAACTTCGTCGCGCACCACGATCGGCAGCCCGCCGGCCACCACCATCAACCGCCCGTTGATCGCCGAATTGATGCCGAAGGCGGGCTTGCCGGGCTGGCTGGCCGCGGCGTAGTCATGGGTCGCCTTTTTGGCCGCCGCGGCGGTATAGGCCTTGTCGATGGCTATAGTGATGCTGGTGACCTTGCCGCCCGTCATGCGCTCGAAGGCGACCAGATTGCCCGCGCCATCGCAGACCGCAATGCACATGGGAACGCCGATCTCGTTTGCCTTTTCCACGGCTCCCGCGATCAGGATGCGGGCATCGTCGATGTCGATATTTGTGTTGGTCTGCATTGTCGCTACGCTCCTTTGGCCACATGTCGTGACTGATTGAGCACATTCCCCCTCCGATGCGAATCTTTGCGAAAGCGATTTTCCGCGATGTGGGAAGCGCAATGGGACAGGAGTGGGCATCGGACGATATAATCGTCGTGATCCCAGCAGCTTATAGAGAGCTAGATCGTGCCGGTTTACCCCACCAGATCAAATCGGTTGTTGTGCCTTTTGCCCGGCGCGGCCTAGAGCAACCATGAACAAACGGCGGAAAAGCCGCCAAGGGAGGATGCTTATGGATTTCAAACTCGATCGCCGCCAGTTCATGTGGGGCGCCTCGGCGCTTGCCGCCGGACTTGCCGCCCCCGCAACGTTGCGCGCGCAGAGCTGGCCGTCCGGTCCCGTCACCATCGTGTGCGGCTTTTCGCCCGGCGGCACCACCGACACGCTGGCCCGCATTCTAGCCAACAGCCTCAGCGCCCGCTTTGGCCAGCCGGTTATCGTGGAGAACCGCACCGGCGCGGCCGGTGCGATCGGGATGACCTCGGTTGCCGAAGCCGAGCCTGACGGTCAGACGCTGCTGTTTTCCGCCGTGGGCCAGCTTGTCGTCGTTCCGCACGTCTCTGACAATCTGACCATCGATCCGGTAAGCGATCTCGCCCACATTTCGCTGCTCGCCGAGGGCGATTTCATTCTTAACGCCAGCATCGGTTCGGGGTTCAATACGGTCGACGAGCTCATCGAAGGCGCCAAGTCGGGCACAGTGCTCTACGGGACGTCCGGGGCGGGGGGCAATCTGCACCTGTTTACCGAAGCGTTCCTCCATGCTGCCGGCATTGAATCACGTGGCGTCCATTACCAGGGCGGATCGGCTCTGATGCCAGATCTTTTGAACAACCAGGTCCAGTTCGCGCTCAATTCCTACAATCTGAGCGCGCCTTACATCGAGGAAGGCCAGCTCAAGCCGCTGCTGGTCGTGGGTAAGGAGCGCAATGCAGCGCTTCCCGATGTTCCGACAGGGCCCGAGGTGGGACTGGATTCGCTCGCCTCGTGCATGGATTGGTTCGGACTTCACGCTCCGGCCGGAACGCCTGCCGAAATCATCGAGACGCTTGCCCAGGCCACGCGGGCAAGTCTCGATGAGCCGGAAATGGCCAGCCGCATCGAAACCGGCGGGTTGCGTCCGGTGGGCAGCACGCCCGATGAGTTCGCCGAACGGATTCGCTCCGATTATGCGCTGTTTGGCGAGATCGCCGAGGCGTCCGGCATGGCGACGGGCTGAGCCTGACCGGACGGTAGCGCGGCATGAACACGATCGGTTGGCAACGCTACGGCGTTGCCGCACTCAACCGCTTTAGCCGCTCCATTCTCGTCGCGGCGGGGATGGAGCCGGCCGCGGCCGGCACCGTTTCCGATGCGCTGGTCCAGGCCGATTGCCGGGGCACGGCCTCCCATGGCCTGATCAGGCTGCCGTTCCTGGTGGCGCGCCTGGTCGATGGCGGCGCCAATCCAAGGCCCGATATCGCGGTCGTGACCGAGGCGTCCGCGATGGCGGTGGTCGATGCCGATGCGGCGCTGGGCCCGGTGGCGGCGACATACGCGATGCGGTTGGCCAGCACCAAAGCGGCCCAGGCCGGGATCGGGGCAGTGACCGTGCGCAACAGCGACTTTATCGGCACCTGCGCCCATTCGGCGATGATCGCGCTTGAGGCCGGTCATATCGGCATGACCTGGACGAACGGCCATCCCGGGATGGCGCCTTGGGGCGGGCGCAAAAACGCCATCGGCAACAATCCGTTGGCCTGGGCCGTACCGGGCGGTTCGGGCGCGCCGGTGGTGCTCGACATCGCCATGAGCGTCGTGGCGGGCGGCAAGATCCGCCATGCAGCCAAGACCGGTTCGGCGGTTCCTACCGGCTGGATCGTGGATGCGGCGGGCAACGACACGAACCGCCCTGAGGACTTTCCGCAAGGGGGTGCTCTGCTGGCGCTGGGTCACAAGGGGTACGGTCTCGCCGTGATCGGGGAAATCCTGGGCGGGGCACTGGCGGGGGCAGCTATGCTGGGCGGGGTGTCGCAATGGTTCACCGCCACCGACAGGCCCACGGGCAACGGGCACTTCCATCTTGCCATCGATCCCGAGCGGTTCATCGGGCGGGCGGAATTCAACGCCCGTATGGACGCGTTGCGCGAAACGCTCCATCGCACGCCGCGCCGGCCCGGGGTCGAGGCCATCGTGCTACCGGGCGAAAGCGCGGCTGAACGCGAGGCGGCGGCGCATGCCCGAGGGGTGCCCCTGCCGGACGAAGTGGCCGCCGATCTCGCCCGGCTCTCGGAGCGCTGGGGCGTTGTCATGCCCATGGCGAGCTCGGACTGACGTTGCAACACAAAGGCCATATCATGCGCAAATCCCTTGCCCATCTCACGCTCGGCGCCACGCCGGCAGAAAACATCGAAGCGGCGGCCGCCGCCGGGTTCTGGGGCGTGGGCATCCGCATCTGCGGCCGTTTTGTGGGCGATACGAGCTTTCTTGACATCATTGGCGACCAAGCCGAGACGGTGCGGCTGGCGCGGCTTTCGCGCGACGCCGGGGTCGTCATATCCAACATCTCCGCTTTCCAGTTCTATCCTGGTCTGACCACAGAGCATCTGCGGCGGGTCGTCGATACGGTGAAGGAGCTGGGCTCGGACACGCTTGTGGTCAACTGCTTCATGCCCGACCGCGAGGAGGCGATCGAGCTGTTTTCCGCCTATGACGAAATGGCGAGGCGGGCAGGGGCGCGGATCGCGCTCGAATATCTGCCCTACAGCACCATCACCGACCTGGCCGCAGCGCGAGCCTTCATCGCCGATAGCGGTGCAAAGACTGCGCGTCTCTTGATCGATGCACTCCATCTCGACCGGGCCGGAGACAGCCTTGAGGACCTTGCGGCATTGCCGCGCGAAGAGCTCGCATTTTGGCAGATCTGCGATGCGATGAAGCTTCGCGGACCGCGGCCGGGCAATGAGGAATTGATGCAGGAGGCGCGAACCGCCCGGCTGCGGCTGGGGCAGGGAGAGTTGCCGCTCTCGGGGTTGATGGCGGTGCTGCCCAGTGACCTCGAGGTGGAGTACGAGGTGGCCGACGCCAGCATCCGCCACCTTCCCCCGGCCGAGCGGGCGCGGGCCGCCATGTCCGATCTTGAGCAGTTTTTGTCCGCGGCGCATGTCGCCGATTGACGATCATACCGTCCGGTGTGGCGGCGAACGATAGGAGGGCCCTTCCGGGCTTATTGACGTGAGCGAGAAAAACCTCCGCGTGGGACTTTTAGGCTGCGGCCATATCAGCCGCGACCACCTGATTGCCTGGGCCAACTGCCCGGGCGCCGATGTCGTTGCGGTCTGTGATCCGGTCGAGGACCGGGCAGCCGCTCAGGCCGAGGCGTTTTCCATTACCGCCGTCTATACCGACCCTGCCAAGATGATGGCCGAGGCCGACCTTGGCGCTGTCGATATCGTCACCCCGCGCCACACCCATGCGGGCATGATCCGGTTGGCGGCCGAGAACGGGCTGCACGCGCTGTGTGAGAAGCCGCTCTGCCCCACGCTCGAGCAGGCCGAGGCGCTGGTCGCCGAGATTGGCGATCGGGTGCGCGTGATGGTCAACGAGAACTGGCGTTATCGCGAGTATTTCGAGCAGATCCGAATGTGGATCGCTGAGGGTCGCTTGGGAACGATCACCCAGGCGCGGATCGCGCTTTGGCGGTCGAACATGCTGCCGCGGCCCGACGGGATGGTGCCGGCGCTGAGCCGGCAACCTTTCGTGGCCAAGGAAGAGCGGCTGCTGGTCGCCGAGTCGCTGATCCACGAACTCGACACGGTCCGCTCGCTGTTCGGGGAGCTGCGGGTGGTCGCCGCCCGGTTGGGACGCTACAGCGACCGCATTATCGGGGAAGACGCAGCCGCGATCCTGCTCGAGGCTGATGCCGGCCACGCGGTCGTCGTCGAAGGCGTGATGACCTCGGCGGGGCACGCCTTCAGAGCGCCCAATAGGCTGGAAATCGCCGGGACGCGCGCCAGCGTCACCCTCGACGGCGCAAGGTTGCGCCTGCATGGCCCCGAGGAGGACGAGACCATCGAGTACGACGAAAACAAGGTGCGCCAGGGCTGCTTTGACGGGGCGATCGCCCATTTCGTCGAGGGGCTGGCGACGGGTAAGCCGTTCCTGACCTCAGCGCGTGACCAGATCAACACCTTGCGGCTTCTCGAAGATGTTTATGGCGTCGCCGGGCCGCTGCGGCGTCCGGTTGGCGCACTTGCGGGGCAAACGGAGGCGCGGCAATGAGCCGCTCGCGCCTGATCGAAGCGGGCGGGGGCGCCATCCTTGTCCTGTTCGGGATCGCATTCGCCATCGGTGCCTTGCAGTATCAGATCGGCGATTTCATCGACATGGGGCCGGGGATGTTCCCACTCATCGTGGGCGTGGCAATCGCTCTTTTGGGGGCGATTGTCATGCTTATGGGGCTATCAGGCCCGCCGCACGACACCGAGCCGTTCGACGCCCCGGCCTTTCGCCGGCAGATGGGCGTTTTGGGTCTGGTGAGCGTTTCCCTGCTGGTCTTTGGCCTACTCATCCGGGGCTTTGGCATGTTTCCGGCCACTATCGGGCTTGTGCTGCTGGTCGGCCTTACCGAACGCGAGCGCCGTCCCGTCACATCGGTCGTGACGGCGATCGTTCTGGCCGTCCTGGCCTGGCTGATTTTTTCGAGAGGCCTGGGGATGAACATCCCCGCCTTGCGCTGGGGGCTGTGAAATGCAGGACATCCTTGCAAATCTTTCCATCGGGTTCGGCGCGGCGCTGTCGCCGATGAACCTGTTTTACTGCTTCGTTGGCGTGTTTCTTGGCACATTCGTGGGTGTTCTGCCCGGGATCGGGTCGCTGGCCGCGATTTCGATGCTCATGCCGCTCACCTTCTATGTTCCGCCCGATACGGCGCTGATCATGCTCGCAGGCATCTATTACGGCACGCAGTATGGCGGCTCGACGGCGGCCATTCTGCTCAACCTGCCGGGCACCCCGTCCTCGGCGGTGGCCTGCCTTGACGGCTATCCCATGTCCCAGCAGGGGCGGGCGGGGGTGGCGCTAGCCATGACCACGATCGCTTCGTTCGCCGGGGCCACCGTGGGCATTTTCGTTCTCACGCTTTTCGCTCAGAGCCTCGCGAGCTTCGGGATGTCGTTCGCGGCGGCCGATTATTTCTCGCTCATGCTGCTCGGGCTCGTTGCCTCATCGACGCTCGCGGCGGGGTCCCCTATCAAGGGCATCGCCATGGTGTTGGTGGGGATCGCGCTGGGATCGGTGGGGAGCGACGTTCAGACCGGTGAACTGCGCTACACCTTCGGCATGCTCGGGCTGAGCGATGGCATCAACCTCGTGGCGCTCTCGATGGGGCTGTTTGGGGTTTCGGAGGTGATCGCCACCATCGCGGGCAAGGAATCAGGGGGCGCCGTCCAGCGGGTCGGTTTGCGCTCGCTGCTGCCCAAGCTGAGCGACATCCGCCGCTCGCTGGCCCCCATCGTACGTGGCACGGCGCTGGGCTCGGTGGTCGGCGCCCTGCCAGGCACGGGCACCAACATCGCCTCGTTCATGGCCTATGTAGTGGAAAAGCGCGTTTCAAAGACCCCCGAGAAGTTTGGGACGGGGGTCATCGAGGGCGTTACCTCTCCAGAGGCGGCCAACAACGCCGCGGCGCAGACCTCGTTCGTTCCCACGCTGACGCTGGGGATTCCGGGCGATGCGGTGATGGCGCTGCTTCTGGGGATGTTGATTATCCACGGCATCCAGCCTGGCCCGCGGCTCATCGAGAGCCAGCCGGTGCTGTTCTGGGGGTTGGTCGCGAGCTTTTGGATCGGCAACATCATGCTGGTGATCCTCAACCTGCCGCTGATCGGCATTTGGGTGCGCATCCTCACCATCCCTCGCCGCATCCTGATGCCGGCCATCCTGATGTTCATGGCCATCGGCGTCTACAGCGTCAACAACAACGCGTTCGATGTGTGGATCATGATCCTTTTCGGCATCATCGGGTATTTCATGTCGACGTTCCGCTTCGAGGCGGCGCCATTGCTGCTCGGCTTCATCCTCGGCCCACTGATGGAGCAGTACCTCAAGCGCGCGCTCCTGATCTCGGGCGGCGATCCGGCGGTTTTCGTTCAGCGCCCGATCAGCGCAACGCTTCTGGTCGTTGCGGTGCTGGTCCTCGCGCTCACCATCTGGGGCGCATTGCGGCGGCGCAAGCACGCAAGGGTCGAAAGCGTGGAGAGCGTATCGTGACGCGGCCGGCGATCCTTCTGACCCATCCGGCCGGATCGCGCCCCTGGTGGTATGGCGAAGCGGCGATGGACGGGTTGCGGGCGCTGGGAGAATTGCGGCTCAATCTCGGCGATGCCGAGCTCGAGGGCGAGGCGCTGGTCGCGGCGGCGCAAGGGTGTCGGGTTATCGTCCTCGACCGCGCTACGGCGGTGGGGGAAGCCGAGATGGCGGCATTGCCGCAGTTGTTCGCTATCGTGCGCAGCGGGGTCGAAACACGCCATGTCGACATCGAGGCGGCCAGCCGGCACGGCATCGTGGTGACGCGGACCAATCCAGGCTACGTCGCCTCGACGGCCGAGCTGATCCTGGCCCATATGCTCAATGTGGCCCGCGACGTTCCCGAATACGTCGCAGCCTATCGGGCCGGCAGCGTGCGGGCGCCAAGCCATGGGCGAGAGCTTTCGGGCGCGACGGCCGGGCTGATCGGCTATGGCCGCATCGCCCAGCACCTGGCGCGGATATTGAGCGCCATCGGCATGGAGGTGCTTGCCCACGATCCGTTCGTGACCCCAACCGAGCCGGCCGTCGCCGTCCCACTCCATACCTTGCTCGCCCGGTCCGATTTCGTCGTGCCCATTCTTTCGGCGACGCCCGAGACGCGCAATCTTCTTGACGCCACCGCCCTTGGCAGAGTCAAGCGCGGCGCTTTCCTCGTCAACGCCTCGCGCGGGGATGTGATCGACGAGCCAGCGCTGCTTGCCGCGCTCGAGAGTGGGCACATCGCTGGTGCAGGGCTTGATGTGGGGTGGGGGCCGGACCAGACGCCCTCCGCCCTGCTCAGCGGCCATCCGCGCGTGCGCGCTACGCCTCATATCGGAAACCTCACTCTGGAGGCCGCAGCCCGGCATCCGGCGGAAACGGTGGCCCAGTGCGCGCAGGTACTTAGGGGCGAAATTCCGTTCGGGGCGCTCAACCCCGATATTTTGAGCAGGCTCCAGGGCCATCGCTCCTAAGAGAGAAAAGGAAAGGTTCCCATGCCCCTGATCGGCAAAGGCATTGTCGCGATCTGGAACGACATTCTTCCCGAAATGCGCGACGAGTTCTTCGAATGGCATCCGCGCGAGCACATGCAGGAGCGCATGGGCGTGCCCGGCTTTCTGCGCGGCCGGCGCTATATCTCGATGGGCAAGGGCGAGGAGTTCTTCACGCTCTACGAAGCGGCAGAGCCCGAACTTCTGGTGAGCGAGATCTATCGCCAGCGCCTGGCCAATCCCACCGAATGGTCGCTCAAGGTGCTTCCCAACTTCCGCAACAATTTGCGTGGCGTGTGTCGGATATCGGGATCGGCCGGCTATGGCGACGGGGGCAATTTGCTCACCCTGCGCTATGCTGACGGGGCGGGCAAGGGCGATGCGGCGTTGGCCGAATTGGTCGCGGCGCTTGTTGACCGGCCCCGGATCACCGGGGCGCATCTAGTCGTGTGCGACCGCGAACTGAGCTCAGGCAACCGGTCGCTGCAAAGGGGCCGTACCATCTCTTTGCCCGACAGGGTGATCATGGTCGAGGCCTCCACGCTTGAAGCGCTTGAAGCGCTCGAGGACGAGCTGGAAGGCAAGGTGCGCGAACATGGCGGATCGGGCGAGCAGACCGCGGCGATTTACAGGCTCGAATACCAGGTGATGAACTACAGGGCCTGATGGCGATCGGCGGCGAGAGGGCGCAGGCCGCTCGCCTTGCGCCGGGATGAAACTCTCTCTATTTTCCCCGGCGCTGCCGCCTACCGGGCAGCTCATCAAGCTGTTCGGGAGCTCATAATTAACCTTCGCCAACTGCGCTATTTCGCCAAGACGTTCGAAACCGGAAGCATTTCAAAGGCTTCCGAGGCGCTGGCGGTCGCTCAGCCGGCACTGGGATTGCAGATCCGCCAGCTCGAGCAGGATTTGGGGGTGCCGCTATTCATCCGGCACGCGAGAGGCGTTTCTCCGACTTCAGCCGGCCGTCAACTCTACCAGCGCGCTGCCGAAATCCTGGATCTGGTGGACCAGGCGCGCTCGGAGATCAAGCAGGCGGCCGACAACGAGCGCGAGCCTTTGGTCCTGGGCCTGACCAACGGGGTGACGGCGCTTTTGGGCCATCGGGTCCTTGTCGATGCGCAGACCGAGCTGCCCCGGCTCCATGTCAGCCTCATCGAGGAGATGTCGAGCGTTCTGATCGACGCGGTGGGCCGTGGCGAGGTCGACGTGGCGCTGGCCTACGACGCCCCCGAGCGCTCCAGCTACCGGCGCATTGCGCTGCTCGAGGAAGAAGTTGTCTATGTGCGCGCAGCAGCGGAAGATAGCGAGCCTGGGCCGATCTCGTTTACCAGCATTCTCGACATGCCGCTGGTCCTGCCAAACGAACGCGACGTGATCCGCAGCCGCATGCAGGCCTTTGCCGATCAGCTCAAACTTTCGATGCGCATCGGCTATGAGGTGTCTTCCATCGCCATGCTCAAGCGCTTGGTGGCCGATGGCGGGGTGGCAAGCGTCATGCCGTATGCCTCGGTTCGCGACGAGGTCGAGGCCGGCATCCTCCACATCCGGCGCATCACCGATCCAGTCCCGTTGCGCCGCCTTTATTTGCTGCACAGCACGCGCCGCGGTCCGCTGACCAATGACGCGGACCTTTTCGACTTCCTCCAGCGTGCCTTGATGCTTTTCGTCGACAAGCTTGGAGAACTCACCCGTCCGCTTCCGGCGTTGCAGCAACCGCTTTCGGAACTGGCGACCATGCTCAATGAGGATAGGCCGTCGTAGGGTGCCGCTTAAAAAGCGCCTACCGGGTTGGGCTGCGGACGTGCGCGGCAAACTGCGGGCCGGCGTGTCCCCCGGTGATCATGGACCTGCCGAGATGACGCCCGCCTACTGATACCTCGTGCGGCTCCTGCTGCGCTAGAAACAGTCGCGATCGTCGATCTCCCTGACTAAAGCTGCCGGTTCGCTGACGGCCCGACCGCGCGAAAGATTGGGCGAGCTAGAGACGACGGCCTTCGGGATGCTGTGGAATGGATCGGTTGCTGAACGTCAGTTTGCCGAAGTTTCGCGCCCGAACCGGACTGACCGCAATCGGCCCCGTGGCTGCCAATTCCTTCGTTTTCCCTTTGGCCAATCACGGCCAAAGGAGAGCTTCGATGGGATACTCACAATATGATGCTGCAACCCGCGGTCGAGCTGTCTGGAATGCCGGGAAGACAGTAGGGACCAAGCGCCCTTTGACGCAGAAGCAGATTTGGGCGATCCGTTTCTTCCTGGATCGGCAAGGTCGGGTGCGAGACCGTACCCTGTTCGATCTTGCGATCGACAGCAAGTTGCGCGGTTGCGATCTAGTCAAGATCAGAACTGGCCAGTTGGTCACAGGACCGGAAAATCGGACACGGGCGATGGTCGTTCAGCAAAAGACCGGACGCCCAGTTCAGTTCGAACTGACCAGCGATGTACGTGCCAGCCTTCTCTCATGGCTGGAGAGGCGAGGAGGCTCAGTCAGTGACTATGTCTTTCCGAGCCGTGTCGATCACGATCACCACATGAGCACACGGCAGTATGCCCGTCTGGTCGATGAGTGGGTCACAGCGATCGGCCTCCGGTCATCGGACTACGGCACCCACTCGCTGCGCCGAACCAAAGCGGCCATGATCTACAAGGCCACAGGTAACCTTCGCGCTATCCAGATCCTACTGGGCCATACCAAGATCGAGAACACAGTACGGTATCTTGGTGTGGACATTGAGGACGCCTTGCTTCTGGCCAAACGGACTGAAATCTGACCATAGGGCGGTCATTCGCGCTTACGGCGGATGACCGCTTTGTATGGCTGGCTCCTTGCCCACGGCATTCCTATGTGGGGTGGAAAGCGGAAGGGCGGCTTCAAGGCAGCCGGACCGGAAAGCAGACGGCCAGTCTACCTTCAGCTTTTGGATGGGGGGGTATTCACCGAACGATTTAGCGCGATCATGTCGGCATGGGTGGGATTGGCCGGTAGCTTACCGAAGATCTCTTTCCAATTGTCGCGTATCTTCTCGGCCTCGCCCTTGACCGCAGCCGCCAACGCTTCACGCATTGTTTCAGCGTCATAGTCGCAGCAATAGGACGGAGTTGATGGCTGTTGACGCCAGGACTGGTCTAGCGTGCCGCCATCCACGGGATCGAACCCTGTTTCGTTCACCAGTTGCATGGTGATCTGCTTTGCCCTGGTGTCATCCCCTGCCACAGCCACTGCCAGCCGGCCTGGCGAACCTTCGGGTTGACCGAGCTCGGCCAGGGAGGGGGCCAGAATGTTGTTATAAGCCTTGATCACAGGCCTTCCGATCTGTTTGGAGACCCAGACGCTTTCGGGTATGCCGGCATCGATCTCGGCAATGCGAGGGTCGCGCATGTCGGGGTAATAATTGCCCGTATCGATGATCACCAGATCGGAAGACGCAGCATCAAACAGATCGGCGGGAAGCTTTTCGACGGCCGGAAACGGAATGGACAAAATGAGGACATCTGCTCCCTTCACCGCCCCGTAAACGTCAACGGCGGCAGCGCCGATTTCACCAGCGAAGTCTTTCACAGCACCAGGGCCGCGCGAGTTTGCGACCCGGACCGAATGCCCATTGGCGCTGAGTTTGCGGGCGATAGTTCCTCCTATCGCACCAACTCCGATAACTCCGATTTCCATTGTTTCACCTTCATATGCCATCCACGCGGGCAAGAGAATGCAGCGCGGCCGGTGGCCGCGCTGTCGCAATTTAAGGAAGCTGAACAGTTACGACCGTGAACGTCTCGGGAGCCGTGCGTTCGGGGTCTTCGCTCAGCGCATAAAAATGCCCTTCGACGATATAGGCCGTATCACCGATCTGCGCGACGCCTGTAGGGCCGCCATCGAGATCGGTGGCAAGTTCGGTAACCTCGGCATCGTCGCCGTCCACGGTCACAAGCACCACGCGATTGCCCTGGGCTTCGGCGATCAGCAGCGCATTACCGTCTTCGGTGGTCCGCATTCCATCGGGACCTTCGAGCGGCTGCGACAACGTCAACGTGGTGTAAGACACGGGGTCAGCATCGAGATTGATCCGATAGAGGTCACCGGTTTGCAGGTTGTTGGCAATAAGCGCATCGCCCAGGAAGGCGAGGCCGTCCAGGCCGGCAAGGTCGTCATCGGCAATGACTTCCTCAAATCCGTCATCGGTCAGCCGGAAAATCCGCCCCGGAGGGCTTCCGAGCTGGGTGACGTAGACTGTCCCGTCCGGAGCGACCGCGCTGTCCGAGCACAGGCCACCGGCCGGGAAGTCGAAGGAGGCCGTCTCCTCGCCAGTGGTCAAATCATAGATTTTGAACTGAGCCACCTCGTCGCTTCCGAAGGGACCATTAGAGCAGACATAAGCATTGTTCTCGTGGGCGAAAACGCCAGTGACAGCAGGGCCGATGTCTTCAATCCAGGGCTCTGCCGTCGTCTCGCCCTGTTCGACCCGATAAACAATGCCTTGCGTGATGCTGCTGATCAGCAGGTCGCCGTCCGAGGTTGAAGCGATGTTTTCGGGAAAGACATCCGCGCCGATCGTAATCTCTTCGGTCTGGGCGAAAGCTGGTGCGGTAAGGGCAAGGATGGCAGCTAGGCTTGTTCCAAGAAGGCCGTATTTCGATTTGTGCATTGATTGATCCTCCGCTTTGGGGAGGCTCAAAGATAATGCTGCCGGGTGGAGGCGAAAGGCGGGAGACGTTATAAGCCTTATTCCAATGAGGAATAGGTGCAATGGACCGCTTGGCTCAGATCGAGGCGTTCATCCGCGTGTCCGAGGAGGGTAGCTTTTCGGCTGCTGCACGGTCGCTCAAAACCACGCAGCCTTCGGTCAGCAAGGCGGTTGCCGATCTTGAAAAGAAGCTTGGCACGCGCCTTCTCAACAGAACGACCCGGACCTTGAGCCTCACGGAGGCAGGTATCGCCTATTACCGGCAAATGAAGCGGATCGTCCTGCTTCTCGATGAGGCCAATGCCGAGGTGCAAGACGGCAGCGAGGGCCTGAGGGGGCGCATCCGTGTGAATGCGCCCGGACTGCTGGCGAGTAATCTAGCATTGCCTGCGCTTCTGGCGTTCCAGAAACAGTTTTCGGAAGTGACCTTCGACCTGATCATGGAGGACCGCCGGATCGACCCGGTGGGAGAGGCGGCCGACGTTACGGTTCGGATAGGTGCGCTGGCTGACTCGACATTGCGGGCGCGCAGGGCTGGCGCGGCTTCAATCGGCCTTTATGCTGCACCGGAATACCTTGCACGGCGCCTTGAAATTGCCAGCCAGGCCGGCGATACGGCGGGTCTCGGCCTGCTTCGGTATTCGGGGCAAAAGGAAGGCCCGCTCCTTACGGCGGTGCTCCAAGATACCGCCGGCTATTCGTATTCGTTGGAATGGAGCCGGACCGTCACTGTTAGCAACGGACTTCTTGCCAGAGAGGCTGCGCTTCAAGGAGCTGGGGTCGCCATCATTCCTCGCTTTTTGGCCGCTGAGGACGTCAAGACTGGACGGCTGGCCGAACTCCTGGCCGACACTCAGCTTCCGGCATTGGAGATCAGCCTGCTGCATCCGTTCACGCGCGACCCGCCTCATCGCGTCAAGCGGTTCATGGACTTTGCGGTGGAACTCTGGCGCACAAGCGGCGTGATCGACGCTTGAGCGCACCCGTAACGTCGCAAAAACGGATCATAAGTACCGCGTTTACTTCAACCGAGATCACGGCCGCCTACAACCAAACGACCGCATAGAGCGTCTCGGCCAGACAGCTTGAACGTCGGCTTGGGGGTCGGCAGCTGAACGGCGGCATTCTCCGTTTCGTCGCCAGAACCGGACCGGCCGGTTCCGGCCCCTTCCCGGACGATCGGGGCACATGGCAGCTCCGGTCGTCGCCCTCGAACTCGCATCACTGCCGATCAATCGCATCGACCGTGTCGGCAGCCGCGCCTCATGCTCGAGTCGCTGATGCCGAAGCACACCGAGATCTCTCTCGTAGGCACATTACACCCATCACAGCCAATCTTGACGGCTAACGTGAAATACGTAATTTACGTATAAAAGTTGGAGACTCCAATGCGAACTGTTTCGCTGTCGGACCTGAACCGACGTCCCGGGGAAATCGTGGACATGGCATTGGCGGCGCCGCTCGTGCTAACGAAGCACGGCCGGCAGGCGGTCGTCATGATGTCCGCGGAAGCTTACAATTCCTTGGTTTCTGGCCGTGCCGACGCGGTGTCACAAAGCCCTTCGGCGACCGATGCGAAGAAGCAAGCATCAGGGTTTCTGGCTCGGCAGGCTGCCAAGACCGCGGCGCAAGACGGGGATTAAATCCAGGTTGTACAGTGGCGTTGTACAGACGACGCCGGTGACAAAGGTCAAGAACGAAGGATTTTCGGGTCTTTTCTTGAAACGGCGGTGAGTCCCTCTCTCTCCGCCATTCCTAAGCCATTGAAATTGCTGGGGTTGAATCCGAATCAAACAGCGGATTCTGTCACAGCATCCCGTCACAGCGACGGGAGTGTTTGTTCCTTGCTTGGTTCTACATCATCCTTTGTTCACCGGCGAGGTCCGGTCTTCTGGTTCCGCAAGGCGGTGCCGGTGGACCTGATCGATCGCCTCGGCAGTTCGGACATCCGCAGGTCGTTGCGTACATGCAACAAGCGGATGGCCCGGCAAAGGGCGTGGACGCTGATTTTGGTGGTCGAGGAAGCATTTGCGGTATTGCGTGACGCGGGGCTGACGCCCGGCGTGCGCGCCGCGTTTGATGCGATTCTGGATCGCGTCATGGACGACTTCGACCGCAACCAACGCGCCTGGGCAGAACGCGCAAAATACCGCATGCTCCTTGATAGTCTTGGCGCAGCTGGCAATGACAATGTTGCGGCGGAACGGCCGGAACAGACTGTCCCGGTCGCCGTGCCGCCTGCCGTCACCGTTCCGGATAGTACTCATGCTGCGCCGCAAGGTGAGCGGACAATCGCCAGCGAAAGCAACCTTTCCGATCTCATTGCACAGGCCCTGCGTGACGCCCAGATCGATCCGCGGGCGCGCCGGCCGCTCAGTTCGTTCCTGCCGGCGTACCTGCAGGAAAAGGCCGGGCAGGTTGCCTCCAAGATCTTGGAGGAAATCGGCACGAAGATCAGGGTCTTCATAGACGCCATGGGCGATCTCGAGGTTCATGCCTATACTCGGGAGCATCTTCTCGAGTTCCGGGATCTGCTCGATGAGATGCCCAAGGACGCGAGCAAGCATCTGGGCACCGACAATTTGAAGCAGGCCATTGCGCTCAATGGCCAGAGGAAGGTGCCGTTGCCCGCAATCGGTCCCGTGACCGTGGAGGCAAAATACCTTAGTGCCGTGCGCGGCGTTTTCTCTTATCTGGTCGAGCGTGGCGTGCTCAAGGTCAACCCCGTCGGCGGCATCAAATCGCGCCAGATCCCGGCTGGCAGACGCTCTCGGGCCTCGGGCGGCGGCTTTTCGCCTAGCCTTGGCAACCGAGGGCGCGACGAAGGCCGCAATACGAGTGGAATCCGGTGAGATCGACAGGGAACTCGGCGACCGCCTTATCGCGGCCGTGTCCGCGCTCGACGTATCCCCCGAGGCCTGTGCAGTCCTGGCGGACTTCTCGGATGCCGACTTCTCCGATGCACTCGCGGTGGCCGGCATCGCGCAAGCTGCCCTTGAAGACCTACAGGGTATCGGCCGCTGGCGCCATGTAGTATTCCAAGGAACGAACTACCCGGAGGCGAACCCTGCTGAGGCGGACGGCGACGCGGTCGTCCCCCGTAACGAGTGGCTGGCCTGGAAAGAGGCGGTCAAGCTCGACGGGGCTTCGCCCGAGCATTTGGTGTTCGGCGACTACGGAGCGGACTGCGCAAAGTTCGAGTTCAGGAAGGCTTCCGGCGGCATTCCGATCCGGCACTACAGATATACGACCCCCGACAGTTGGCTCGTCGTCCGCGGCTCCGCTGCGGGACAGGCCGAGTCCGTCATGCGCGGTGTCTGCGAACGCATCTTGAGGAGTGGCAAGTTTGCTGGGCGAGGCTTCAGTTCGGCCGACGACTACATCTTCAAGACCGCTAAGGGGTGGGACGGCCCAGGTAATGGCTCTACGTGGCGCGAGATCAACACGACGCACCACATCACGCGGGTGGTCCGCGACATAGGCGGCATCAAAGGGATGACCTTCACGGAGACAACCTTTGGCGACCCTGCCGATCAGCTGTCATTTATCTAACGAGGACCTGATCCCGACGTAGCATTTCGCAACGGCGGCTTGTGGGGCGCCGATAGTGACTTTGGAACGACTGCAATGGGGTCGTTTTCAGACCGACCGTTTTGGGGTGGGTTGCGGAACGACGGCTTGTTGGTCGATAACCGCAAAAGTGGACTTTATCCGTCCTAACATCCATTCGTTTCAAGCAGCACACCCTCCCGGGCACGCTCCTGTTCGTGGCACTTGCGATATCCCCTGGGGGGTTATGGTGAGCCATGCAACCGATCGATGATAAGCACAAATCTCACCCCGCCATCGTCAAACGCCTCAAGCGCGCCGACGGCCATCTCAGTTCGGTCATCGAGATGATCGAATCCGAACGATCGTGCCTAGACATCGCGCTGCCCATGCCAGACATTTGAGCCTGGACCAACTCAAAGTCATGTCTGCGATCGAGACCTGTCGCACCGCAGCTCTCGGCGGCCACGTCGAAGCCTGTTCAGACTGCGGGCACCAGCGGATCGCCTATAACTCCTGTCGCAACCGGCACTGCCCGCGGTGCCAGGGTGCCAGCACGCGCCTGGCCAATAAGCGCAACGCTATCAAGATACGAGCAAAATATCAGGATCTCCGCACAAAAAATGGATTGGCGTTTAGGCATAGGGCCGTTGGGGCGTTTAGCGGTTGAAACCGTTCAAGATGATTATAACGTTGACGCCCGACGCGCGACCGCTGCCATCTTCCAGCCGAATGGTTGGGGGGAGCGAAGCTGCGTTGAAGACGATTTGTCTTAGGGTACGATATCCTGAAACCATAGGAGGATCTAATGCTCCGCTTTGTTGCAATCGCCTCACTGACGCTCGCCACGGCGGCCTGCACTAGCACGACCGATGCAGATTATATTGACCCACGTCCGCAATTCGACGCCGAGGGCAATCCGAATTTTGATGAGGATGGCAACTACATAGGATGTCATGGCGTAGGTTGTGAGGTGGATCCGGTCGACTAGGTGGGTTTCGGCAGTTCTTCCTTACCCGCGATTGTTTCCTGGTCAGCCCTCGCCCGGAGAAGCGGGACGCGGCTCTTGCTTCTCCTCGACCTAGACCGCCTAACGACCGAGAGCGCTTAACTTCCTTTCTAACCGCTAGAGTGGCGAGTTTGCCGGCTTGGTTCGTCTGAATAAGACGTTAGATATCTCCGCGCGGAGACGGCGATCAGTTGAAGGAGACCCGCCGATGACAATGCAAGGGTGCTGTGGGAGGATTGTCCTCTCTCTGTTATTAGCAACCATCGGTCTGGCGGGCACGGCCTCGGGCGATGAATATTGCGAGAGCCTGATCACCCAAGACCCCTCAGCAGTCACACGGAACGACTATGCAACCCTGATTGCCGAGGCAATTTCCCAAGACCTGCTCCCAAGTGCGCGATTGCAGGTGAGCGATATTGAGGTCTACAGGCTCTTCAAGAGCGGCGCATGGATCGCCGTTTACGGTTCAATGCCCACGGCCGATGTTGCCATATTTGTCTTCGAGAAAACCGAGGGCAGCAAGCACTTTAGAGATGTTTGGGGAAGTAGGGCGAACCCGTTAGATGTTTCCAGCTTAACTGAATGGGCTGAGCAACTGGAGGTGCCTGAGGATTTAGCTGCCTGTCTTGCTCAATTCACCAATGATGGCTCACCAGTGGACCAGCAGTTCGGTTTCAAGGTCAATGTCTCGTGCACCGACGATGCGATCTCAAAGCTGACCGAGCAGTCGGAGGAAATCGTGGTAGCCGCCGCCGATTTTGGTGCGCCGACGCCGGAGGGGCAAGCATATGCAGATGACGTCGGTCGCATAGAACTCGGAACGGAAACCATTACGGCCTCGGGTGACCCGGCGAAGTTGACGTGACTGGGACCCAGGTAAATACTGACCTTCTGGAATGGATCGAGGGCGACATTGGTGTCAACGTCAATGTCTTTTCGGGCCGGCTAAGCAGCCTGGACAATTGGCTATCCTGCGATTTCATTGATGGGGAGCTTGTCGATGTTCGCAGTTCATCGCCGGTGCACCTGCACTGCGCCCTGATCGATGAAGATCGTGAACCCCTGCTGAAACCATGAGAATTCGCGCGCTGAAACAGAAAACTTCGGCAGTCTGGCTGAGTGCTGCACTCATCGGCATTCCCAGCGTGCCTGTCGCGCTAGCCCAGTTTGCCCCACAGCCTCAATGGTCGCGCCTTTCGGAGGGCGATCTAGTTTCCATTACCTCAGGCGCTGGCGCTACCATTTCGTTTGCTCCGCCTCCACGTTGGGAAGCGCAGGTGGCAGCATCGACTGCTACTTTCAGATCGGGGCAACGGAGGATTACCGTTGAAATTCTTGATCGTGGCGAGGGTGCGTTGGGATCGGAAATGAAGCGATTGCTGCGTCTCGATCACCTCGGCGGGGTTGCCTCGGGTTTCGACGGTGGAACTCTATCCGTGCCCAATACCAACTGGAGTGGCCGAACCTGTGTTTTGGTCGCCGCTCAATATACGGGGCGATGCGCTATCCTTTCAGATGATACTGCCATCGTTCGCATTAATTCGATCGGGACGCCTCAAAGGCCTGCTGCTCCGATTGAAGATATCACTGCCTCCATCAATGAAGGCTCGGAGACATGACCGGGCCAAACGCCGGCGAACCGGCTCTCATTTACCGTCCCTTTTCGGCCGTTTTTTGGGTTCTCCTCGCCGCCATCGTAACTGGTGCGATCGGTGTCCTCATGGCGTTCGGCTCTGCCATTCAGGCAACGCTCCGGATCAACCTATTGCTCATCCCGGTCTGGGCGACCTTCATTCTTATTCTTGTCCGCATCATCTTGTTGTTCGATCCCTTCCGCGCAATGCGGCAAATGCCACAGGTCCTGGTCGCCGCCTTGGCTCTTGGGAGTACCGCCGCAATGGCCATGGCCCTCACCGGCAACGATGCTATGGCGATCATAGTCAGCTGGCTCTTTGGAGCGGAATTCGCCTCTGGTTGGTTCGCTGCGTTAAGTGCGCCGATTATTGAGGAAGCAAGCAAGGCGACTTGTGCAGCGATTATTCTGATTTTATGTTCCGATAGGATAAACCGCATCGCTCATGCCTTACTGGTTGGCATGTTCGTCGGCCTTGGCTTCGGCATAGTCGAGGACTTGACCTACGAGGTGCAGTCGGCGCTGAGCAATGTCGATTCAGATCTCGCCGGAGCTCTGCCCACACTGTTCATTCGCATTCTTACGGCGTTTCCCTCACACTGGTCCTATACTGGCCTGACCTCTGTCGGGGTGCTGCTTTTGCTGCCCAGTTTTTCTGAACGCGATGAATGGAAGAATTTCGACCGATTGGCGGCAGCCGTCCTTCTTTTCTTTAGTGCCTGGTTCATGCATTTCCTTTGGGATAGCCCCGCCCCGGCGTTTGTTGAGGGCAATATTGGACTGACCTGGCTACTTTTGCTTTTAAAATGTCTTGTGAATGTGGCGATTTTTCTCGGCACCGCCCTTCTTTTGCTTCGACACGAACGTCGCTGGGTGGTTGAACAGGTTGCGCAGTTGCGGGCTTTCGATGCGGTTCTTCCCGGAATAGATGCTGAGGTTCTCAATTCCCTTGCCACCCGACGGGCTCGGCACCAACTGCAGAAGGGTGCTAAGAGGAAGGGAGGCAAAGCGGCGGCGAGATCCATCGCTAGAGATCAGCGAAAAGCTCTGGATCTGATTCAGCGTTATGGGTCGGAGATTAAACCAGCGCCGGCAGAGGCGTAACGGCAGGACCAGTTCGAGGCTAGGGGCGGAACAGCCGGCAGGAAGGCCTATCGCCCTGAGAGTGATCAGCAGCTCGTCGTGTCGCGGGATCAGCCGCCGCGAGACCATGCGCTTCCCTAGGGTTTAGGGGCCACCGATCCCAAAACGCTTCGGCTAGACCTTCCACGGTATAGCATCCGCGATGCTCTCGAGCGGGTTGCCCAATGGACATCCAAGTTGATGTGAGCATTGTTGTAAAGTGAACCAACACCGACCGGTTCTGGAGATTCTCTTGCAGCCACTGCATTGAGCGAGCTTATCACCTCCGAGCGAAATTGTAGCGTTTGGAATGGCCCTACGGAGCCCTTGTTCAAGCTATCAGAAAACTGCTGATTGTTGTAATCGACGCATATTCAGGAACAAATCCCGCTCTTTGGGTTCGGTCCAGTTGGCTGCTCCGCACCATCCGCTAGTATCGATTGCTGTACTCTGTTGGGAACGAGGTCCATCCTCAACCCGATCGACGTCATCAACTTGAGGAGACAGGCAGTGAAAACGATCACAATGCAGATCGCTGGCGCAGCGTTGGTGTTTTGCGCAACGACATCGGCTGGATTGGCCGCCGAAATTCCGGAAAATCTCGTGGGGAAATGGGCTGTCGACGGTTCGTGTGACGGCACCGAAACGATCACTCTTACCGCCGCGACGATCGCTATTGGAGACGGCGAGCCTGAGGCTGCCGAGTATTTCGAAGATGACAGTCCCGCTGGAAACGGCGCCGTTCATCTTTCCGAGGAGGGCGACGTGAGCAACTGGGAGTTCGCCGCCGACCAGAATGTTTTGTTGTTCAACGAACAGGGCTATGGCATGGGCGTCGAGCCTGTCGCCTACCAACGCTGCGAATAAACAGGGTCTTTAATCTAGCAGTCCAAATAGCTGACTGGTGCCCTAGTGGATTCTCAGTCTATGAGGTAGTCCGTGCGATACGCCGGGGAGTCACCCCAAGGGAGGCTCCCTCGTCCTCAAGGCAACAGAAGGCATGCGAGCGGACTTAGGTGGAAATCGATCTGTTCGACGCCCCACGATCTGCCTCATGAACATCAAAGAACTTCAGATTTCCTTCCATGCGAGATTGCTGAGTCAGCAAACCCAGGCGAGTGCCTCATTGTTTGTTGCGAAAGGCGGTGGGTACCACATTCCACGCGCGCCTCATCGTAGCGGTCATATGACTGTTGCTCGAAAAGCCAACGGCCCTCGCGATTTGGTCCAGGGGCGTGTCGGTTCCGGCGATCAGATGCCGCGCCCGCTGAAGCCGGGATTCGATGACATACTGATGCGGTGATTGGCCGGCGGTCTGCTTGAACGCCCGAGTGAAATGGCTGGGCGACAACCCGGCCGTGGCGGCCAGGTCCTCAAGAGTGATGGACTCAGCAAGATTTTCCTGCACGTATTCGTTGACGGTTCGCCATGCCCGCGGCGTGAGGCCGCCGTTTGCAGCGGGCGATGTGTGGGATTTTAAAGAAGAATAGTTGCGCAGGAACTCAATACCCAACAACGAAGCAAGCCAATTCAGGCCCTCCTTGCTACCCGAATTTGTATTCAGGATCTCGTGTCGCATCCAACGGGCGATGGTATGGGCCTTGTCGTCTACGGCACCAATTTTTGGTGGATAAAGTTCAAAGGTGTCCCTGTCGAACTCCACACCTGCGAGATGTTTTAATCGTTTTGGAGAAATATTAAGACGCAGGCAATGTTTGTGTGTAGACCATTTCGCGAACATTGAACTTTTTGCAGGAATTACCTCAGCAGATCCTGCCGGCGCGGTTCTTGTTCGCCTGGATTCGCCGTTGAGGGCAATCTCCCAACGCGGAATTGTTGCAAAAAATATTATAAAGGTATGATCGGATACGTTTTTACGAACAAAATTCGGACCCGCATGTATGCAGGACACTGAACATTCATGCAAATCTACCTTGAGCCCCCATTCCCTCGGCTCGGTAAACATGGTTCCCTAACGCAATAATTATTCTAAATTACATGATAAGTATTTATTTGAGCTAGTTAACGGCACTGATGACAGCAGCTGGGTTCCGTCGGCTCAGTGTACTCAATTTTTACTATTGGCGGCAAAAAATAGCACAAATCTGCTCATTGTCAAAAACCCCGCAAAATGATGACTCAATCCACGCTTCCGGTTGCCGGCCCGTTCAACCGATCGATATCATCCGTGCATCGGCATCGACCGTTGGTGCTGTTGCAGGGCCATGAGCTATCTCCGAGATTACCAAGGAATCGGGAAATTTTTCTCCAACCGAAGTCTGAGACGAGGATGACGATGAACAGACAGATCTTGCCGTGGGCTGCGCTTGCAGCAAGTTTGGCTCTCGCTGGATGCGGGAGCACATCCGGCTCTTCGGGGCTGACCTATGACGCACCGCTCGAGCCCGGACAGACAACATTCGTCACGCCTAGTGATGCACCACCTGAACCGGGCCAAACCACGATGCAGGGGCCGGATGACGCGCCTCCCGAGCCTGGGCAGAGCACATTCGAGTAATCAAGCTCCTCCCCCGCCCGGCTGATACACTCTGTATCAGCCGGGCATTTATGGAGACGATGAATGATTTACCGATTTGTTTCGGCCGCCGTTGCAACGACCATTCTTGGATTCAGCACCAGTGCGTTGTCTCAAGGTCCAACTGAATCCGAAGCGGCTGATTTCGTGCAACGGTTTTGCCAGACACTCGTGCCTGACGTTGCCGTGTACGATCCTAACGCGCCCGGCGTCTGGCCAACTGATGACCCTGCAGTTTTTGGGCCGCTCGCAACGCCTGAGCTGGCTGCCGCGATCGAAGAAGCTCTCGCCCGCAATGCGGCCTTTGAGGATGAAACCGGAGGCAAGGGGCTGCTCGGCGACGGGGTGCCATGGACATCGGTCCAAGATGCCGCGTCGGCCTGCACGGCTGGTTCGGTTGCCGGAACGCCTGAGCGTCCTGAAGTCGAAATCCACTACCGGTATGCCGATGCCCCTGATATGGGCTGGGTCGACACGATCATTCTTGCTCGATACGAGCAGGAGTGGCGCGTTGATGACATTGAATATGGGAATGATGGCAGCGATTTCAGTCTTAGAACTGCGCTCGCTCAAGCAATCGATCAGCAATAGCCCCTCCATTGTCACGAAATTGCCCATTATCAGGTTCCACGCACAATGATGCGTCAAATCGGCGTTCTGGTTGCGGTCTTTGCCCACCTCGCGTTACCAAATCAGCGTCCGGTAATTGACCTCCAACATTTCCCGGGACTGGTTATTTCAGTGTAAAGGATGAGGTTATGTTGAATAAATCGTGGTTGTGCCAAGGTGCTGCCATCTTGACCTTGATGTTTGCCTCCTCCGCAGTCGTTGCGCAGGAATCGTGTGTTTCGCTCGATACCGCTCTTACGGCGGTGCGTGCACAAGAATATGCTCCCCTGATTTCCCAAGCTGCAGAAGGGTCCACGCCCGAACAGGTGGAGTTTTTGTCTTTCATGGAGAGCGGAAGTTGGAGTGCGGTCTATGCCGCTACCCCCGTCGCTGATCCAGGCTACTTTTTCTTCGAGGATGTCGAGGGAGAAAAGCAGTTTAAAGATGTCTGGGGCGGCGTCGCTACCCGCTCTGAGCGGCCCGAATTGGTAGCTTGGGCCGAAGAACTGGGCGCTCCCTCTGACCTAGCCGCCTGCTTTGCGGAATCGGCAGCCGCTATCGAAGAATGAAGACGAGCGGCTAGGATCAATTTGCGTTCGGCTCTCGCCTGAACATCCGGGCGGATTAATTGCCGCCCGGATGTATTTGAAGACATCGTTGAGGGCGGATGGGGGACCTTTTAATGACAGCTGCACTTTGGAGCATTCAGCCGGCTGCGACGGCCGCACCCGTTATGGGTCGAATATCGACTGAAGGGTGGGCAAGACCGGCAGGATTCTGGTCGACTGTCATTTCTATGATCGTTGTTTTCGCCATCACCATCTTCGTGATGATGGTATTGGGAGGTGCCGGATTTTCTCAGCTCAACCTCTATGTGGTGATCGGACTGACCATACTGGTTCCCTATCTCCTCTGGATGCGGTTGCTGGTCCGGTTCGATCCCTGGACCCCTAGAGCGCGCAAGCTTGTCTTTTTAGCCATCCTCTGGGGCTGTATTCCTGCGGTACTCGCTTCGGTTTTCATGGAAGCCGAGCTCGATGGGGTGGTGACCGAACTGGGAGAGGCCAGTCTGGGCTTAATGGTTGTCGCTCCGTTTTCCGAGGAGCTGGCCAAGGGTCTGTTTGTCGTCCTTTGCTATATTTTCGGCCGGCGGCATTTGCGCGGGCCCTGGGACGGCCTTTTTATGGGCGCATTGGTCGGCGCGGGCTTCGGATTTGCCGAGGACATCGGCTATCTCGCCAGTGCCTTCAGCGATGGCGGCGTTATCAGCCTGATCGTAAACTACGTGTTGCGGGAGGTATTTACTGCCCATGCCCATCTCGTGTTTACCGCCTGCACGGGGCTGGCTGCCGGCCTTGCCGCGCGGCACGGGCTGCCGATGGGCCATGGCCTGGGCTGGATAGGGCTGGGCTTTCTCGCAGCGTTCGCGTTGCATGCGGTATGGGACACCAGTACAGCCGTGTTGCCGTCTGGCGATACCGCGATCATGCTTTTCGAGCCGATCATCCAGGGTAGTGTATATGCCGCTATCGCCATTGCCGGGCTGCGTGTGCTGCGACGCCGCGAGGATAGAATGCTGACGGCTCGGCTTGCCGAGTACGCGGAAGCCGGCTGGTTCAGTGCCGAGGAGATCGCGTCAGTCGCCGATCCCAAGGCAAGACGGGCTGCTGTCAAACGGACGCGCCGCATGCCGGCGCTGCGCCGACAAGCCGTCCGTTTCCTTTTTGCCGTCCAGACCCTGCTGGCACTTAACAGGCAGAAGGCACTGATGGCGCAAAATCAATTCGACCATACCGAGAAGGAGGACGTCCGGCTCCGCAATCTTGTTGTTTCCGCGCGCGCCATGGGCACCGATTGAGCGTATCTGGCCAGGATTTCGGAGCAGTCCCAGGCGAATGGAAGGCATGAAAAGTTATTTGGATTCATCCCCGCACGGATCATTGGCCGGCGGAAGGATTTTGGGTTTTCTGCTCATCTTGCTCGGCTTGCTGATCTGCGGGTCGACACACGCGCAAGAGAGAGGCGAAGCAGGGCCGCTCCGGGTCGGGGTCTATGTCAGCCCGCCCTTTGTCGACAATGTCGGAGAGACGGCATACGCGGGCATGGCCATCGATCTTTGGACACAGATCGCACAACGCCTCGGCGTTACCTTTGAGTACGAAGAATACCCCACCTTTCGCGATCTCTTGCAGGCCACCGCCGACGGCACCGTCGATGCCGCGGTAACAAATCTGACCATTACCCGCAATCGGGCCGAGGTCGTGTCCTTCACCCAACCCTGGTATGACGCAGGCCTGCGGCTCATGGTCCCAGAAGAAGGCGGTGCGAGCGGGTGGGACGTCATTTCCGGACTGGGGGATGCGGGGCATCTGCGTGCCTATGCCTGGCTGGCTATCGTTATCCTTCTCGCCACCCTGGGCCTGACACTGTTCGACAGGAAGTTCGATCCAGATTTCCCCAAACGCTGGCGGGAAGGATTGGCCGAAAGCTTCCATCACGTCATGTCCATTGCAATGTCGGGGAAGACAGCGCGCAAGAACCTGTTCGGATGGGTCGGGCGGATCTGGCAGGCCTTATGGCTGGTGGTTGGGGTCGCAGTCATTGCCTACGTCACCTCATCGGTTACGAGCGTAATGACGACCGTTTCATTGACACGCGGAATCAACTCGCTCTCGGATATGTCCGACAAGACAGCGGCCGTCTTCACCGGCAGCGTGGCGGAAGACTATGTGCGCGAATTAGGCCTTTCAGCGCGAGCCTATGACAATATCGCGCTCTCGGTTGCGGCCCTGGAGGCCGGCGAGGTTGACGCTATCGTGGGCGATGCGCCGATCCTCGAACACTACGCACTCAACAATCCCCAGGATCAGCTCGCCGTTGTCGGCAATATCTTTCATCCCGACAAATATGGCTTTGCCTTTCCCATGGGGAGCGAACTGACGCGTGCGGTAACGTTGGAAATCCTCGCTGCCCAGGAATCTGGGGCCTTGGAAGCCCTGAAAGAGCGCTATTTTGGTTCCGGACAGCAATAATCTTGTCAAACGGAGGCCAAACCGCGCAAGGTCGGCCTTTTGACGGCTGAGCAAGGTCAACAAATGGATACCGCTCCCGAAGGTTTGCCCAGCGAGATGGTGTTCGTCCATATCCGCATCATTGTCGGCATGGTGCTGGGGATAAGCCTGACGCGGCTGGTGAACGGAGTGATGCGCTACGTACAGCATCCTGGCCGCGAACAGATATATCCGATCCATATGGGCTGGGTTCTGTTCACCTTTCTGTTCATCGTCCATTTCTGGTGGTTCGAAATTGCCCTCTCGATGCTCCATCAATGGTCGTTTTCCGTCTATCTCTTCCTGATCTGCTACGCCGGTATTTTCGCGATGCTGGCTTCGCTGCTGTTCCCCGATCGCATCGACGAGTACGGAACGTTCAAAATCTATTTTCAGGAACGCCGGCGATGGTTTTTCGGCATCCTGCTTTTAATGATCGTGCTCGATAGCGTGGACACCTTCATCAAAGGCCCCGAATATTTCAGCAGGCATTACGATTGGGATTACCCTGTACGCCAGGGTGTCCTGGCGTTGGGCACCATCGGGGCTATGATCTGGAAATCGGAAAAATATCACGCCGTGTTCGTCGTGTTCGCGGTCATCCTTCAGATCGTCTGGAGTCTCACCCTCTTCGAGTTTCTCTAACTCCGGCGGCCTGAATCGTGGCGGATACTCTTCATCATTTCATAGAGCATTTCGGACTTGTGGCGATTTTCATCGGCTGTCTCCTCGAAGGAGAGACGATCGCGATCCTGGGCGGCTTCTTCGCTCATCAGGACGTTCTCGTGCCCTGGCAGGTGTTTGCGACCGTCTATGTCGGCGCGTTCTGCGGCGATGCACTGCTCTTCATGGTCGGAAAACATTTCTCCGCCGCCACCTTCGTGCGCCGGCTCGAGGAAAAACCCGCCTTTGCATATGCGCAACGCATGGTGCGCAAATATCCCACGCCCTATGTCCTGCTCAATCGCTACGTCTATGGCCTGCGCATGATCGGAGGGGTCGTCGCGGGGCTGGCCGGGATCGGGACGACGAAATTCCTGTTGCTCAACGCCGTTGCCACCCTGGTATGGGCCGGCATCTTCACTGGCCTGGGTTATGTGTTCGGCACGGCCGCGGAACAGATCATCGGTTCGGAACTGGCAAAGCACCAACGCCTTCTGGTTGCCTTAGGCGTCGCCGTGCTAGTGGCCATGGCCGGGCTTAGTCTCATGCACCGGATGCGGCGCAAAGCCGATGTTAGCGGGATTAGGCCATAGAGCTGCCCGGGTGCGGGCCGAACGACATCTCTGTTTCCATGCCCCCCAATAGCTGCCTGTCCGCTTCCCACCCCCTCATCGGCCATCAACGCAGGGCTTCCATAGTCACCGCAATGGCGAAATGGGGCCGATTGCGGTCGGTCCGGTTTCCGTAACATATGCAATAAGCTGCCGCTCGAGATCTAAGGTCTTAATGGACCGAGCCTAAGTCGGTGGTGTTTCGCAGATCGAGGGGCGCAATCAGTCGCTTATGTGCGACGACCACCGAATGAAGCTTGCCCTCGATTTCATGTGACCAGAAGTCCAGGAACGCTTTGAGTTCGGGAAATTTCGGCGCAAGATCGTATTCTTGCCAGACGTAGAGCTGCAGCACCGAGGGGTGGTCAGGCAGATGGTAATGGATCTCCGCCGTCGTCAGACCATATCCTTCCATTTGCTTGAGGAACGCGCGATCGGGCATCTCTCATGTTCTCCATTCAAGGTTCAACGCCCCACAATGGTGAACCCAAACAAGGGGCTAGGGCAAATCAGCACTCTCGCAAAAAGAGTGCCAAAAAAATTTGTTCCAGGTCTTGAAACCCCTTTTTCCCGCTCCAATCTCACTTGCGCTTCCTTCCGGGGAATGCCGGAAGGGGTTCCGTCATTGCTTGTTTATGGAGGTTGCACATGGGATTCCGTCCCTTGCACGACCGTGTCGTCGTGCGCCGCATCGAGGCCGATGAAAAAACGGCCGGTGGCATCATCATCCCCGACACAGCCAAGGAAAAACCTCAGGAAGGCGAGGTTATCGCCGTGGGCCCGGGCGCTCACAATGAAAAGGGCGAGCTGGTGGCGCTGGAGGTCAAGGCGGGTGATCGCGTCCTGTTTGGCAAATGGAGCGGCACGGAGGTCAGGATCAGCGGAGAAGACCTGCTGATCATGAAGGAAAGCGATATTCTGGGAATCATCGAAAGCGCCGAACCGGCCCAAAAGGCCGCGTAAGGCGCTTTTTCGTTAAGGAGCGAAAGAAAGCAAATGGCTGCCAAGGAAGTTAAGTTCTCGTCCGATGCACGCGAGAAGATGCTTCGCGGCGTGGATACGCTTGCAAATGCGGTCAAGGTGACTCTCGGCCCCAAGGGCCGCAATGTGGTCATCGAAAAGAGCTTTGGCGCACCGCGTATCACCAAGGATGGTGTGAGCGTCGCTAAGGAAATCGAACTTGAAGACAAGTTCGAAAACATGGGCGCACAGATGGTGCGCGAAGTGGCGTCCAAGACCAATGACATGGCCGGTGACGGCACCACCACGGCAACGGTGCTGGCGCAGGCCATCGTTAAAGAAGGCGCAAAGGCCGTCGCCGCCGGAATGAATCCGATGGATCTAAAGCGCGGCATCGATCTGGCTGTGGGCAAGGTCGTCGAAGACCTCAAGGGCCATGCACGCAAAATTACGGCAAATTCCGAAATCGCGCAGGTCGGCACGATCTCGGCCAACGGCGATACCGAGATCGGGCGCTTCCTTGCCGAGGCGATGGAAAAGGTCGGAAATGACGGCGTAATCACAGTGGAGGAGGCCAAGACGGCTGAGACCGAGCTCGAAGTGGTCGAAGGCATGCAGTTCGACCGTGGATACCTCTCGCCCTATTTCGTGACCAATTCCGAAAAGATGAGGGTCGAACTCGAAGATCCCTATATTCTCATCCACGAAAAGAAGCTCTCCAATCTGCAGTCCATGCTGCCGTTGCTGGAAAGCGTGGTGCAATCGGGCAAGCCACTGGTGATCGTTGCCGAGGATGTCGAGGGCGAGGCTCTCGCGACCCTGGTCGTCAACCGTCTGCGTGGCGGCCTCAAGGTAGCCGCCGTCAAAGCGCCAGGCTTCGGTGACCGCCGCAAGGCCATGCTGCAGGACATCGCGATCCTCACGGGCGGCAACGTCGTCTCTGATGAATTGGGCATCAAGCTCGAGAACGTGACCCTCAACATGCTCGGCACGGCCAAGAAGGTGGTGATCGAGAAAGAAAACACCACCATCGTCGATGGCGCTGGTTCCAAGGACGACATCGAAGGCCGCGTGAACCAGATCAAGGCGCAGATCGAGGAAACCACCTCGGACTACGACCGCGAAAAGCTCCAGGAACGCCTGGCCAAGCTCGCTGGTGGCGTTGCCGTGATCCGGGTTGGCGGTGCCACCGAAGTTGAGGTCAAGGAAAAGAAGGACCGAGTGGACGACGCGCTGCATGCGACCCGCGCTGCTGTCGAAGAGGGCATCCTGCCCGGCGGCGGCGTTGCTTTGCTTCGGGCGCTTAAGGCGCTTGGAGACCTCAAGAGCGCTAATGGTGACCAGCAGGCCGGAATCGATATCGTCCGCCGCGCCATCCAAGCTCCGGCCAAGCAGATCGCGCTCAATGCTGGAGAGGACGGCTCGGTGATCGCGGGCAAGCTGCTTGAAAAGGACGATTACAGCTGGGGCTATAACGCCGCGACAGGCGAATATCAGGACCTCGTTGCCGCAGGCGTGATCGACCCCGCCAAGGTCGTCCGCACAGCACTCGAGGATGCTGCCTCGGTTGCTTCGCTCCTGATCACCACCGAGGCCCTGGTGGCTGAAAAGCCCAAGAAGGAAGCGGCTCCCGCCATGCCGGCCGGAGCCGGAATGGACTTCTGATTATCGTAAGTCCAGGTGCTCGGTGGTTTCCTGCCGGGCACCATCAACGATTGGCGCGCCGTCATCAAAAGGCCGCCTGACGAGATATCCGGAAAAATTGTCGCTGCGCGGCCACCGACCCGGTGTGCCCGAGCCTAAACGCGCGAGCAAAGGAGTGCCTAACCAATGAGGATCGCCCAGATTGCCCCTCTGGCTGAATGCGTGCCGCCCAAGCTCTATGGCGGGACAGAGCGCATCGTAGCCTACCTCACTGACGAACTGGTCCGGCAGGGCCATGAGGTGACGCTCTTTGCCAGCGGTGACTCAAGAACGCTGGCCCAGTTGGTGCCGTGCTCGCATGTCGCGCTGCGGCTCAACCCCCAGGTGCGCGACCCCATTCCCTACCATGTCATGATGCTTGAACAGGTGCGCCAACGTGCCAGCGAATTCGACATCATGCATTTCCACATCGACATGCTGCATTTCCCCTTAGTGCGGGAATGCGCCGGCAAGACCGTCACCACCCTGCACGGCCGACTCGATCTGCCCGATCTCGTGCCGTTCTACCGTGCGTTCCCCGAATTTCCGCTGGTTTCGATCTCCAACGATCAGCGCAAACCAATGCCTCCGGTAAACTGGTCCGGGACGGTCTATCACGGCTTGCCGGCAGACCTTCTGCCATTCCAGCCAGAGGCAGCTGGCGGGTATCTAGCATTCCTGGGACGCATCTCGCCTGAAAAGCGCCCGGATCGCGCCATCGAGATCGCGGCGCGTGCGGGCATGACGCTCAAGATCGCCGCCAAGATCGACAAGGCTGACCAAGCCTATTGGGACGAGACTATCGCCCCGCTGGTCGCCCGCCACCACAATGTCGAGTTCGTCGGCGAGATCAACGAGGCGCAGAAGGCGCAGTTCCTGGGCAACGCCACAGCGCTTTTGTTCCCCATCGACTGGCCCGAACCCTTCGGATTGGTGATGATCGAGGCCATGGCCTGCGGCACGCCGGTCATCGCCTTCAACTGCGGCTCGGTGCCCGAGGTCCTCGACCACGGCGTTTCCGGCTTCATCGTCGAAACGATCGATGAAGCCGTCGATAGCGTGCACAAGGCGCGCGGTATGGATCGCCATCTGGTCCGCGCAACCTTCGACGCCCGCTTCACAGCCGAGCGCATGGCGCGGGACTATGTGGCGCTTTACGAGCGCCAGTTCATTGGCCAGCCAGCTAACGGCAATGTCTATATTCCGCGCCAATACGGCCTTGACCTTCACGCCTGATCAGGGGACAGGAATGGACAGTTTCACAGATCAGGCGGGGATCTTGGGGGGTCCGCCACCCGAAGATGCGTCCTATGGCGTCCTGGCCCGGGCCTCGCTGCAAGAGATCCGAACCCGCACGCTCAAGCATGGCGACACGTTCGGCGTGTTCGACCATAATGGCGACATCCATGCCGATCCAACGGGTGCAGAGGGCCTTTTCCACCGAGATACACGGTATCTCTCGCGCCTGACACTGGCCATCAACGGTAGTAGACCGCTGCTCTTGAGCTCGACGCTGAGAGACGACAATGCCACCCTTACGTGCGACCTCACCAATCCTGACCTATTCGACGAACAAGGGGATTTAAGGCTCGAGCACGACTTGATCCATATCCGGCGCTCGCGGTTTCTTTGGAAGGCTGCATGCTACGAGCGGATCGCCGTCCGCAACTTTCTCGATCGCACCGTCACCGTCGTGCTCGATATCGTTTTCGAAGCCGATTTTGCCGATCTGTTTGAAGTGCGGGGCACTACCCGTAAGTGGCGGGGAAAGAGCCATGATCCAGTCGTGGGCCAAGATAGCGTACTGCTCGGCTACACTGGACTCGATAGGATCGAACGCAGCACGTATCTGCAGTTTTCGCCCCGTCCCGCCGTGATTTCGGGCGGGCGGGCGCGCTTCGTCCTCACGCTGGAACCAAAGGAAACGCGATCGGTGCTCCTTACCGTCGAATGCCTTGAGGGCTCGCACCGGACCGCCAAGCACGAATCGTTCTTCAGCGCCATTCGTGAGGCTCGGCGCTCGTTGCGCAAAGCCTCCTCACGTGCGGCCGCCATCATCACCTCCAACGAGATCTTCAACGAGAGCCTGGCTCGCAGCATCTCGGACCTTTATATGCTGATGACCGACACGCCGGAAGGTCCATACCCCTATGCTGGCGTTCCGTGGTTCAGCACGGTTTTCGGGCGGGACGCGCTCATCACCGCGTTCGAGACGCTCTGGATCGACCCAGATATCGCGCGAGGCGTGCTGTTCCATCTCGCGGCCAACCAGGCGACAGAAATGGACGCCGCTGCCGATGCCGAGCCGGGCAAGATCCTGCACGAGGTGCGGTATGGCGAAATGGCGGAGTTGGGCGAGGTGCCATTCCGCCGCTATTACGGCAGCATCGATTCAACACCCTTGTTCGTGATGCTGGCGGGAGCATATCTCGACCGCACAGGAGATATGGAGGCGATCGGTGCGCTCTGGCCTCACATCGAGGCCGGGCTGGCGTGGATCGAGCACTATGGCGACCGAGACGGCGACGGATACCTCGAGTATGGCCGCCGGTCCGAGCAGGGCCTGGCCAATCAGGGTTGGAAGGACAGCCACGATTCAATCTTTCACAGCGACGGTACGCTGGCCAAGGGCCCGATCGCGCTCTGCGAGGTGCAGGCCTATGTTTATGGAGCGTTCATGGCAGCAAGCGCCATGGCGGAACGCCTGGGGCATGCCGATGCCGCAGCGCGGTTTGCCCGGCGTGCCGAAAGCCTGCGCCATGCCTTCGCGCGCGATTTCTTCGACCCCGAGCTGGGCAGTTACGTTCTGGCGCTCGATGGCGACAAGCGCCCTTGCCGGGTGCTGTCGTCCAATGCAGGACATGCCCTTTGGACCGGTATAGCGGAACGCGCGCACGCCCGCTCGGTCGCTGCCGCCCTTATGGGCCGAGCAAGCTTCAGCGGATGGGGTGTGCGTACGATCGCAGCAGGTCAGAGCCGCTACAATCCCATGAGCTATCACAACGGTTCAGTCTGGCCGCACGATAATGCTCTGATCGCCGCCGGCCTGGCACGCTACGGGCTGAAGGGCGAAACGGTTCGCATTCTCGAGGGATTGTTCGCCGCGGCGAGCTATATCGATTTGCGGCGCTTGCCTGAATTGTTCTGTGGCTTTTCGCGACTCGCATCCCACGGACCGACATTCTACCCGGTCGCCTGTATTCCCCAGGCCTGGGCCGCTGCTGCACCACTTTACACACTGCAAGCCTGCCTCGGCCTGCGCTTCGATGTCGAGGCCGGTCGCATCCTGTTCGACAGCCCAATGCTGCCGGACTTTCTCAACACGGTCCATCTGAAGCGCTTGCGGTTGAATGGTGCGACGGCCGATATTTCTCTCCACCGCTCTGGCCAAGCCGTGGTGGTCGAGGTCGAAAGGCGCCGAGGCGCGATCGGCGTCGTCACGACAACTTGAACAGACCATTCCCCATGTAACCTCTTGAAATCAGGACACATTGCACCAAATCAATCATGCCAGGATCCCCATAGGTGGGCCGGCATCTGGGCGGACTCAAGCGTCCGCCCGACTTAAACTTGTATCCATGTTGCTCAATGGAGGATGTGGCTATGAGAACCACCTTCGACTTTTCTCCCCTGTTCCGGTCGAGCATCGGCTTCGACCGAATGCTGAACGCGCTTGAGGCGGCCAGCCGCGTCGAGACGTTCGACAACTGGCCTCCTTACGACATCACCAAGGCTGACGACGAGACCTATCGCGTTTCGCTCGCTGTGGCCGGATTCAGCCCCGACGAGCTGTCCATCACCCAGGAGCAGAACATGCTGATGGTGTCGGGTCAGAAGGCTGGCGAGGACAATGGCCAGTATCTGCATCGCGGCATCGCCGGACGCGCCTTCCAGCGGCGGTTCGAGCTGGCTGACCATGTGAAGGTCGTCGGCGCGAACCTCGTCAACGGTCTGCTGACCATCGATCTCAAGCGTGAGCTTCCCGAAGAGATGAAGCCGCGCCGGATCGAGATCGCGACCGGTGAAGCGCTGCCCCAAGCCGAAACCAGGCAGATCGAGGCCGAGAAGCACGCCGCCTAACGGGGCTTCTCGGTGTGGTCCTGCGTTTGGCGCCGGGCTTTTGTCCGGCGCCATCGCCAACGGACAGAAAGGAGAAACAAGATGAGTGTGCGTGATTTGATCCCCTGGGGCCGAAACAATGGCAGCACGACCCCAAGCATCTTCCGCAATGATGACCGCGATCCGTTCCTGTCGCTGCATCGCGAGGTGAACCGGCTTTTCGACGACGCCTTCCGCAGCTTCGGAACCGGCCTACCTTCCCTGGGCAGTTTTTCCAGCTTCGGCGGCAACTGGCCCAGCGTTGAGATTTCCGACGGCGAGAAGGAAATCAAGGTGACGGCGGAGGTGCCGGGCCTTGAGGAGAAGGACATCGAAGTCCTGCTCGATGACGGCGTGCTGACGCTGCGTGGCGAAAAGCGCTCTGAGACCGAGGACAAGAACAGGCAGTTCTCCGAACGTTTCTATGGCCGGTTCGAGCGCCGCATTCCGCTCGGCTACGAGGTGCAAGAAGACAAGGTGGATGCGCGCTTCAGGAACGGGGTGCTGACCGTGTCCTTGCCCAAGAGCGAAAGGGCGCAGTCGCAAGTGAGACGGATCGCCATCAACAGCTAAGGCATGACAGGCGCCGGCGGTGGGCTTTTCCGGCCGCTGCCGGCATTCCTTCACCACAGATGGGGAGGGATGAACGATGGAGATTGTTAAACAGACATATGAATTATCGACACAGCATTTCCCGCAGGGCGAAGGCTCGAACGACAATCGCCCCAAGCCGCTTTCGCGTGGCCGATCAACCCTTCCTGACGACGCCGTTGCTCGCATCTACAAGCCGACTCGCTCGGTGACGAGTTCGGGCAAGGCGCGCGCCAAAGGTTGGCGTCTCGCCTTCGAGCGAAGTGCCGCGCCATTCATAGAGCCGCTCATGGGTTACACGGGTGGCGGCGACACACTGACCCAAGTCGAACTCAGCTTCCCGACATTGGAATCGGCCGTCCGGTTTGCCGAGCGGCAGGGCCTGAATTATGTCGTCCAGCAGCCCTCTGGAGAGAGGGAAAACAGCCGCAGCCAGCGCAGTAGTGGAACGTCGGCGGATAAGGACAGGTCTCATGCCTTTTTCGACGCGACGCTCAACCGGCTCGAGCTTTCAGACCTTCAGGACAGTTATCGGCAATCACTCGGCAGCACTGCGAACCGCAACGGCCTAGCCGGGCCTAGCGGCTGGACCGCACCTATGGCTGTGGTCTGGGATCCGTCGCTGACGGTGGAGACCAAACGGTCGATCCTGATGAACTGGGCCTGGACGGAGCACCTGATCGATCAGGCGACCAATGAAGGCATGCCCGAGAACCACCGGCCCTCGCGCCTCGACGAGGTCGAACGGGCGCTGCTCGCCCTGGAGCACGAGGTCGCGACCGATCAGGATAATGCCGGCACACGGAACGCCGCATGAGGTGCAGAAATGGACCCGCATGTCATCTTCGAGTGCCGGAAGGTCCTGCCTGACACGTTCGCGCTGACGCTTGCTGCCGTCGCCCGCGCCAGGGCGCTCAGACATGGCGCCGAGCCAAGGTCTGTAGCAGACCTGAGCGCGTCTTTCGGTTTCTTCTACCAAGTCAGCCGCGCTTGCGGTTGCGCGAAGGGGCGATTTCGGTGATCAGCTGCCACGTCACGAGAGGTTAACCACGCGATCGAGCAGTTCAACCTGGATCCTTGTCTTTGGCAAACGGATCCGCATCTTGATTGCGTCTGGCCGATTCCGGCTTGATTGGCCGGCAGGCCGCCTCTTCAAGGGCGGCCGACAAAGGGTCTGCGCCACTCCGCCTGTAAGCTGCCCGATGGCCTCCATCTTCCGGGTTTGGGCGAGCCGCTCGGCTCGTGTCGAGTTCCTCCTGGGCCCTGCGGCGTTCGGTCAGGTCCCGGGTGATCTTAGCGAACCCAATGAGGGTCCGTCTGAAGAGCGAATTGGATCGATGATGACATGCGTCCAGAGACCCGTCCTTGCGCACGCGCCAGGCCTCGGCCTCAAACCGACCGTCTTGGGCAGCTGTCTCAAGCGCCCTCTGGGGCAGGCCGGCGGCCAAAGCGTCTCAACCGGCGAGTTCGGCCGTGCGGTTCAAAGCGCCACCAAAGCCTCTTAGCGAAATGGCGAAGACCGTTTCCCGGCCCCCATCAGCCGTGGCATGTACCTTAAGTTCCGCGCCTGAGCGCAGTGCCTCGCGCATTTCCTCGTCAAAGGTCGTCGAGATGATGCATCCTCCCGGCAGGCAAGTGCGGAACGAAAGCGCTTGCCCTGGAGCGCCATCATCGATCTGAAGCTTTGCTCCAGCGGCAAGGCTCAACCCGAAGGGCAACACCAGCGTTGCTCGATCACCCTCGGGAGACGGCTGGATCTCAACGGCAATAATGCGCTGGCGAGAATTGCCGTCCTGCTGTTCCTGAGACATTGAACAGCTTTTTGCTGCCTGAGCCCCCTCCCCGCTGATTGCGCAGGTGACGACCCAGTCCCCATGAACTTCTTGCAGTGAATTGGCACCACCCGGCAGGCTGACCTCCTGCGCTGCCGAGGTTGCAGCGTTCAGCCCGATAGCCAGTGCCAGAACTGGCAAAGCGTTTCTCGCGATGCTGATCGTTCGTTTTTTGATGTCCATAGTCATTAAGTTGTCCTGCCTGAGCGTAAACCTAGAAGGCGACTTTGAGCCCAATTTTGCCGGCGATCGAGTAATCGCCAGCATCGAATTGGTGCTGGAACTGGAAATTTCCGTAAAGAGACACGTCTTCGGCGATCTCGGCGTCCAGGCCTGCATCGAGCCTGAGGCCGATCCCACCGGTATCGCTCTGGAACGGGACGAAACCGTCTTGGGACGAGAATTGGGTAACGGACTTGCCCAAGAACTCGTTGGTTACGCTCGCGCGCATCCAACCCGTCGCTTCACGCTGCTCGCTAGGTTCCGTCGCTTCAGGGCCAAGGTCCCAGGTTCGCGACAGTCGCAAGCCGAGACGGCCGACAAGGCTCTCCGCGTCATCGAAACGGATAGCTGCTCCCACATCATAGGCATTATAGAGGTTGATCCTCTGGTAGGAGAGCTGCGCTTGCGGCTCGATCACCCAGCCATTGTCGAGAGCAATGGGATAACCTCCTTCGAGCGATGCCCCAAAACCAAAGGCATTGGTTTCGATGCCCGGAAGCCGGCCAGAAGCGGAGATATCATACCACGATCCCTGAACGACCCCGTCGAGATACCAGCCCTCTTGTCCGAAATGCGTCCAGTAGCCGCCGAGCGTCGACGCATTGAGGCTGTCCGATCCTGCGAACGATCCGTCTACATGGGAAACGTCGGTGCCTGCATAGCCATAGGCGAAATAGATGCCCGCATTATCGAAGCTGCCGTCGGGGCGTGCCGCCCGGTAGAGATCGATGCCGGCCTGGAGGGCACCAATGTCGTAATCGTAGCCAGGGCCGCGACTGGTATAGACGCCCATATCTCCGCCTTCGCGCGAGCCGGCCAGCCCGATGATGCGGCCCCAGGCGATATTACGGCTCTGCATGTCCTGCAGGGAACGTCCTCCGCCCATGCGTTCGTCGAGCGAGTCCATTACGGCGTTGCCATAATCAAGCGCCAGCGAGGGGATGACGGCATAGAGCGAGGTTTCCGGGCGGTAATCGGGCGTTGGCGGCGGCGGGGGTGGCCCCGGTGGCTCAGGCGCTGGGCACGGTGGCGTTGGTGCATCAGGGCGCGAACAATCCAATGTGGATCGTAGGTACCAAGCTTCGGGGTTTCCGTTGCCCCGGAACAATGAGTACTCATAAGGGCCGGCGACCACGGGACCTGCAAGTACGAAGGCGTCCGCAGAGGTGGTGGCTCCATTGGTTGCATCAACGACCAGGATGCCGCTGCCAGTGGTCAGCGCCCCCAACCCGCCGACATTTGAAATAGCCAAGCTTGTGGTGCCGGTCGCGGAACCTCCATTGATCACCAATCTGTCCGAAGGTGAGGCGTCGGCGCCGAGATAGGTGTTAAGACCGAGTAGGCCGCTCAATCCAGTGTAGCTGCCATTGACGATCAGCTGGGTTTCAGGTCCGGCACCGTTGGTGAAAATCCTGCCCGCATTCGTCACACCGGCAACCGTCTGAGTGAACCCAGCCAGATCGAGCGTGCCAGCAGTCGCCACGTCATGAACCGAGTTCGGGCTGAAGGTGTTTGTTGCACCCGCTGCGAGCTTGCCCGCTGCGATCGTTGTTGCACCACTGTAGGTGTTGTCGCCAGTAAAGACAGTTGTGCCGCTGCCGATCTGTTCGACAGCGCCCGTCCCCGAAATCTCACCGCCGAAGGTGTAGGTGGCGGAGCGATTAAAGACGAGCGTTCCATCATTGGCTACATCGCCGACGATTGAGCCCGTCGTGTCACCTGCTCCCAATTGCAGCGTTCCATCACTAATCGTGGTGCCACCGCCATAGATGCTGTTTCCCGTCAATATTGTCGTACCGCGGCCAATCTGCGAGAGCGAGCCCGAGCCGGATACGACACCCTCAAAAGTATAGGTGTCGGAGCGGTTGAAGGCGAGCTCACCGTCATTGGTAACATCGCCCAGAATGCTGCCGCTGGTTCCCCCGGACCCAAGTTGTAGCGTCCCTTCCGCAATTGTGGTGCCCCCGGCATAGGTGTTATTCCCTGTCAGCACCGCCAGACCCTCTCCAGTCTTGGTGAGGCCGCCAGGGCCAGAAATCGTGGCGGTCTGGGTAAATTCCACGCCCGCTGCGACGTCGAAAGCACCACCGTCGTCGCCCAAAAGGGTATCGCGATCGGTGACCACATCGGCCGTCACGGCAAGTGTGCCACCGCTCATGCTCAGTTGCGTGCCAGCCAGCCCGAGATTGGTGTCGCTGGAGATTTGGACGATACCGCCATTGATGGCCGTGCCGCCCGTATAGGTGTTGTCGGCGTCAAGGACCAGCGTGCCGAGGTCGGTTTTGGTCAGGATAACATCGCCGTTGAGCACCGACCCCATCGTGGCGGTAAAGTCAGCCCCCAGGTGGGTGCCATCGCCCACGCGAATGGTAGAACCGTTGCTGTCGAGGGTCGTGGGGACCAGGGTAAGTTCGTCGCCAGCGACCAGATACCCGTCGCTGGCAAACTGAATGCCCGAGGCGGTTACGTCCCCGAGACTGTTGTCGACGGTAACGGTACCGGGCGCGGCCATGAAGATGGCGCCTCATCCGTAAATGGCGCATTGAAATTGCCGAGTTCGGTTGTCCAGTTGTCATTACCGGCTGAATTTTGCCAAAGGCCGTCGCCGCCATTGATGACGCCGTTGTCGTGGAGGCTAGTGTCAGCGCCGTCCCAATAGTTGAGGGTGAGACCGGCGGTGTTGATCAGGTTGACCTGCTGGGCCACGGAGGTTTGCAACAGGAAGTCGGGTGACGGAATCTCGCCAATGATAAGGCCGTTGTCCGTAAATCCGCCAGCATAGCTGATGACCCGATAAACACCCGGATCGAACGAACCGCCCGGAGAGGTCGTGACATTCAACGTGCCGTCCAGAACCAGATCACCTTGAACGACCGTAAGATCGTTGAGCGCGCCGCCAACGACATTGGTCTGGCCGAAGCTGTAGTCGAGGAGCGAGCCGCTGCCGAGCGCCAGATCGCCGTTGATGGTCAAGGTTCCCGGCGCCACCCCGACATCGCCTGGAGACAGTGTTGCACCGTCGCCAATCTCGACGTTGCCCCCGATGATACCGAGACCGCCGAGCGTTGCGCCGTCCGCGACGCTGGTCAGTCCCTGGGCGCTGGTCTGGTTACCATTGACGTAAAGCGCGCCGGCCACAACGTGGGTTGGCCCTGAATATGTGTTGTCGCCCAGAAGAACGGTTGTACCGTCGCCTTGCTGCATCAAATTGCCCGAACCGGAGATGACACCGGGCATCGGCAACAGGCCGGTACGGTTGAAAATCAGCGTGCCGTCATTGACGACATCACCGACGATGGCTCCTGAATCGGCGCCATTGCCCAGCTGCAGCGTACCGTCGCTGATCGTCGTGCCGCCCGAATAGGTATTGTTGGCGGTCAGGATCGTGGTGCCTGGCCCCTGCTGGACGAGCGCGCCGCTACCGAGAATCTGTCCGTCGAGGGTCAACGTATTGGTACGGTCGATAGCCAGAACGCCATTGTTGGTCACATCGCCCACGATGCTGCCGGTGGTGTCGCCATTGCCCAGCTGAAGCGTGCCCGCGCTGATCGTCGTCCCACCGGAATAGGTGCTGTCGGCGGTCAGGATGGTGGTGCCGCTGCCGATCTGTTCGAGGGAACCCGTTCCCGAAACCGTACCGCCGAAAGTGTAGGTATCGGAGCGATCAAAGGCCAGCGTGCCATTGTTAGTGACATTGCCGACAATGCTGCCGCTCGTTCCCCCATCGCCGAGCTGAAGCGTGCCCGCGCTGATCGTCGTGTCGCCGGAATAGGTGTTATCGGCCGTCAGGATGGTGGTGCCGCTGCCGGTGTGGGTCACCGAACCGGTGCCCGAGATCAGCCCGCCGAAGGTGTAGGTATCGGAGCGATCAAAGGCCAGCGTGCCGTTGTTGGTGACATCGCCCAGGATGCTGCCGCTCGTGCCGCCATCGCCAAGCTGAAGCGTGCCCACGCCGATCGTCGTCCCGCCCGAATAGGTGTTGTCAGCGGTCAGAATGGTAGTGCCGCTGCCGATCTGTTCGAGGGAACCGGTGCCCGAGACGGTGCCGGCGAAGGTGTAGGAGTCCGAGCGATTGAAGGCGAGCGTGCCGTTGTTGGTGACATCGCCCAGGATGCTGCCGGTGGTGCCACCATCGCCGAGTTGAAGCGTGCCCGCGCTGATCGTCGTGCCCCCGGAATAGGTGTTGTTCTGGGCCAGAACCAGCGAGCCGTCCCCTGTCTTGGTGAGGCCACCCGTGCCGCTGACGACCCCATTGAGGGTGAAGGTCGTGCCGGTGTCGGTCTCGATTGTTCCACCGGCCGCGCCCAGGCTGGTGGCGCGCGCGGAGGTGAGGTCGGCCGTGGTGTGCAGTGTGGCGCCGTTGATCGCCAGCCCCGTCCCCGCCGCACCAAGATTGGTGTCGGCCGAGATCTCAAGGGTGCCGCCATCAACGATGGTGCCGCCGGTATAGCTGTTGGCTCCTTCCAGAACCAGCGTGCCGCCACCTGTCTTTTGAAGGATGGTCGAGCCCTGCAAGTCAGCACTGATCGTCGCGGTCACATCGGGATCGCCCGGACCGCCCACGCGGATCACCGAAGTGCCGGTCGCGGCTATCAGGGTGAGTGGATCGCCATCGATCTCATAGCCGTCGGTTATGAACTGCATGCCCGAGGCCGTGACCTGGCCATTGCCATTATCGATGGTCACCGTCCCAGCCGCGCCGGTAAAGATCGCAAACGACCCGTTGTCCCATGGCGCATTCACAGCTCCGATGTCGTCGGTCCAGTTGTCGGTGACCGGTTCGACTGCCCCGGCTATGCGCCACGTGCCGTCGCCGCCATTGATGACGCTGTTGTTGTGCTGCGCGCCGTTACCGCCATCCCAATAGGTGAGCTCCAACCCGGCGGTGTTGACCAGGTTCACCTGCCCCGGGATCGAGGTCTGGACGTAGAAATCGTCCATCGGCCGGCCCGTCGGGTCCAGGTTCTCATCGAGGAAGTCACCGAGGACCATCCCATTGTCGTCGAGAGACCCGCCATAGTTGAAGATGCGGTAGACACCCACCGTCAGGTCGGAGCCGGCATCGAACAGGTTGAGGGTGCCATCGAGAGCTAGGTCTCCACCCACATTAACCAGGTCATTGAGCGGGCCGCCCGCTCCCGGCGTCACGAGATTAAAGAAGGTCGTTGAGGTCTCGTTGAGGGTGAGATTGCCGTTGATCGTCAGCGTGGCAGGGGTCAAAGGCACAGCCCCGGGAGAGAGCGTCGCCCCATTGGTGATGACCACATCGCCGCCGATGATGCCAGAGCCGCCAAGCCGCGTACCGCTCTGCGCCGTCGTCAGCCCCGTCGCGCCGGTCTGGTTCCCGTCAATATAGAGCCAGCCACTGGAGATCGTCGTGTCGCCGGAATAGGTGTTATCGGCCGTCAGGATGGTGGTGCCGCTGCCGGTGTGGGTCACCGAACCGGTGCCCGAGATCAGCCCGCCGAAGGTGTAGGTATCGGAGCGATCAAAGGCCAGCGTGCCGTTGTTGGTGACATCGCCCAGGATGCTGCCGCTCGTGCCGCCATCGCCAAGCTGAAGCGTGCCCACGCCGATCGTCGTCCCGCCCGAATAGGTGTTGTCAGCGGACAAAATCAGCGTTCCGCCCCCCGCCTTGGTCAACTCGCCTGCGCCTGTGATGGCCTGGCTTATCGTACTGGTCACTCCCGCGCTGGTCTCGATCGTGCCGTCATTGGCGGTGATTGCAATCGCCCTGTCAGCGGAAAGATCGAAGCTACTGGTGAGGCGCAGCGTTCCCCCATCGAGTGTAATGTCACCGCTGGCGGCTCCCAACGCGCTGTCTGCTGCAATCGAGACGGTCCCGCCCTGAATGGTTGTACCGCCGCTGTAGCTATTCGCACCCGTCAGCGTGAGCACGCCCGCACCAGTCTTGGCCACCGCGCCACTGCCGATGATGGCGCCCGTATAGGTGCCGTTGTCCGGCTGCACGAAGCGCATAAGGCCATTGTTGGTGACCTCGGGCGGCAAACTTTGTGCTCTAGCTTCGAGCGTTCCCGCCGGGTCGACGGTCACCGTTCCATTGAAATTGGTGTTATTGCCAGTCAGCGCCAAGGTGCCTTGCTGAACATCAACAGCGAGCGGCACGACACCGGAATTGCTGCCGATCGAGCCTTCAAGCGTCCATGTTCCAAGGCCGGTTTTGGTGAGCGTCTGAAAATTGCTGATGTTTCCGGCGAGCGTATCGCTTGATCCTGCTTCGCCGTTCAGCGTCAGCGTGTTCGTTCCCCCGCCGCCGTTAAAGCCGCCGGTTATCTCCGTGTGGGGATACAACTCCAGAATGTCATCCCCATTGGCAAACGAGAGACTGCCATAGACGATCGCGCCGGTGCGGTTGATGAAGTGAACCGCCCCGTTCTGCTGATTGCCAATCACATTCTCGATCACCGTTTCAGAACCACTGCCCCGCCTGATGACCCCATAATTGTCGATGGTGTTAATCGCGCCGATCTCGCGGTCCTCGAACCAAATAGCGGCCGTATTGATCGCCGAGATGGTCCCGCGGTTGATAACCGTATTGCCCTCGCCCATCAGATTGACGGCCTCGGCGCGATTACTGCTACCCAGCGACGTCACCGCAGCACCTTCGCCAATGGTTAGCGTTCCGCCGGACCTGAATTCGATGGTGTCTCCGCCAGCACCCCACAAACCATTCGTGGTGGTGGCATTATTGCTGACCATGGCGCCATCGCCGATAGTAATGGCCGCTCCATCGCGCAGGCTGATCGCATTGAAATTGCCGCCTCTAACAATCGCACCCGGCTGCACGGTGATGGTGGCGTTGTCAGGCCCATCCTCTCCACGACCGAGAGTGCCAGACAAATTGGTGGTACCGGTACATGTGGTCGTGCCGCCGGATGCTGGGGCAGGCGAGCAGGCTGCAAGAACGGTCGTGGGCAGTAAAGTTCCACCCCACGCTGAACCGATCAGCGCAACAACAACGGGTAGGCCTGGCTGCTTTCGAAGCATCAGCAAACTCCATCGGTCCCTGCGAGTAAAGACGAAACCTACCCTGAGGGCAAGGTAGGACGAGGTCTAAACGAGTAAGCGGACGGACAGATTCCAGCCCCCTGCCTTCTGACAAGCAGCTCATGGGCATCAGATTGAGCGGCGAGGCATCCCTCAAAGACAGACAGCGCAGCCTTTGGAACGTCTGTGCCGCGAAAAGATTGGCGGGCGAGAGCCTGGACCAGCGGCATAATGTTCTTAACACGATGGTTCAGCTCGTGAGCAAGCGTGCGCTGCCGCGCCTCCGCAGCTTTGGTTCTCGCCTCGCTCTCGCGCAACGCGTCCGCTGCGCGTTGCACTGCCGCCAGACGGTTGAGCTGTCTTGCGCCCAAGATCACAAAGGTCGAGAGCAACACGATCGTCAGGTTCGTGACGAGCGCCAATCGAAGGTTCGGCGTGCAAAAGCCCGCCCTCGTGCCCTCATTGGCGAGCAACCAATATCGGGACTGCTATCATGACCGCAGCAGCCACCTGGCCACAGATGCACCAACGCTTTCATTCCAAAGAAGGCCGACCCAGCCCGCAACTGTTCGCATCGCGAGGGTGCCGATCGCCAATGCTCCGACTCTGATTGCTGTTGGCGCTGCGACAAGCGTAAATCCGAGCGGTCCGGCAAACTGCTCGGCCTCAAGGAGGTGCGCAAGCAAAGCAATGCCGACGAGTACCAGAACGGTAGTCGATGTGGTCGAATAGACAACGCCCGCGACGCGGCCCCGTACCCGCGCTAAGCAGAATGAAACGACCAGAATTAGGAACGTCACAGTGGTTGGCACGGACATGCGGCCGGGATGAACATAAGCATCGGATTGAAGAGCCACCGGGCGAGGAAACAGGAGATTGTCGATATTCAGATCGACCGCCGTAATGTGCTCGAACAATTCAGACAGCGCCAGTAGCAGTAGCAATGCAATCGAGGAGGTCCCAAACCGCCATCTCCCCGGCAGTGTTAGTGCAAGAAGGGCCAAGCTGCCCAGGATCAGGCCAACGGCTGTGAGCGGCTGTGATGCGGCATGATGGGAATAAAGGTAGTAAGCGCTACAATACTGGTTGCCCAACCCACGAGCACGAGTACGCCCACGGCGAACGCGGTAATCGCGGCAACTCGCGAGGCAACCAGTGCTCTGCCGCCAATTTCTTTCATTGCGGCCCCTTCATGGAAAAGCCTAAAGGCAAAAGCCCCTGCTTGGGAACGGGCGAGGTCGAAAAACGGCTCCGAACCTGCCCGTGAGCAACGAGCCCCATTTCGGTCGTTTCGATTGCTTTGATAGCTTCCTGGAACCTGCCGTCCATAAGCGAGCTATTGAAGACTGCATGCACCGGAAGATGCTCTCCAGTCGTACCTACCACTAGAAGAAGGGAAACGACTGTGGAACCTTCCGTCGATACCATCTGATCGCTGCCCATCTGGCGGTTGATCTCGATGCATCTCAGGCACGGCGGAAATAAGCCGTTTGGGCATGAACAACTGGCCGTGATTGAGTTTGGTCGCAATCTGCTCCGTAAGGTGCATCTGTGGCCAGTTGGTCCATCTGCCCTTGGTCGGGAACCGCACGCAGGAAGTTGCCGCCAATCGTTTCGCAGGATTCCACCGTGTCGAGTCCTTGGTTTGGGCCTCCTGTAATTCCCACCGTTCGCTGGTCTTGAAGGTTAGAGCGGCAGAGCACGGGCAAATGCTATGGCTGGTCGATCTGGACGGATTTCCAAATATCGTCGTTTTTCCGACCAACTGAGGCCGCAAATCCAACTCAGGTTCCTGGCCGGGGTGTCACAGAGTCTGGAGTATCGCAAGCGATCTTCGGACGAGGTTCGCTATGACGCCCCAAACCAATCCACTCATTTGCTGGTCCCTTCCGCGCGGCACAGGCAGCCACTGGCTTGCCACCCGCGCCGTTTCGCGCGCCGGCAGGTCAATTGGAGACGATGGTTACTCATGCTTGAACGGCTAGCGCATGATGCGTTACCTGGCGAGGCAGAAGCACATTCCGCGCTCGATGTGCTCATCGCCGGCGATATGACAACGCAGGACGACATGGCGTTCCGCGTTGCCGAGGAAATTCGTCACTTTGCCCGCGAGGGGTATCGCGTCGGACTGATGCAGGCCGCCAGTCCGGTGCCGGGAAGTAAAATTGCGCCCGAAATACAAACCTGCGTCCGCCGTGGCCTTGCGGCCGTGATCGATCCGGCCGCCCGGCCCGAGACCACGCTCCTGATCATTCACCGGCCATCCACGATAGATTGGTCTGAACAGGCACTGGCAGGCATTCGGGCCAAAAGCGTGACGCTGGTCGTTCATTGCAAGCGCGACTACCACACCACCAGAGTCCGCCAGCGGCTTCGCGGCAGCAAAACCATTGTCTGGGCGCCGACCAATCCGTGGCTGCGTAAGATCGCGCCCAACAAATTGGCGATGAGATCGTCCGACTGGCTGCCGCCGCGTAGCGATGCCACCGCCGGCCGGAGATCGCCTGGCCGAGTCGGCGCGCCCGCGATCGGCTGGGTTATGACCGAAGGCATGTCGACCGCCGCCATGCCCTCGCTCGAGCCGCTCGACGTTCACCTGCTGGCCCTGGGCGCGGCGGTGCCCCAGCCGGCGCCCATGCCTGTCCTCGATGCGGGGCAGGTGTCGCTGGACAGGCTGGCAAACCTGGATGCGCTGGCCTATTTCCCCGATGAGACCACGATTGCCTTTCCCGAAACTGTGCTCCGGTTCGCGCTTTCTTGCGGCATGCCCGTCCTGCTTCCCGAACGGCTCAAGTCCCATTTCGGCACCGGCCCGAAATACTGCACCGCCGAGACGGCCGCTGCCGAACTGGCGCGCATTCTGGACGAGACGAGGCACAGCGGGCGCGGCGCACAGCGCAACGTCCATGCGCTCGCATCAGATGCGCCCACAGGATCGCGGCCGATCATGTTCCTGGCGTCCAACGGCGTCGGCGTAGGCCACCTCACCCGGCTGCTGGCGATCGCCCGGTGCGTGAAACCGGACGTGCCGGTGGTGTTCGTTTCCCAGGCCCAGGCGATCGATGCTGTCGAGCGCTTCGGCTACCGGGCCGAATACCTCCCCTCGGCTCACTATATCGGGGGTGACTTTTCCGCCTGGGATCGCTGGTTCGGCTTCGAACTGGAGCGCCTGATCGAGAGCTACGATCCAGCGCTCGTCGTCTATGACGGCAACAATCCCTCCCACGGGCTGGTGAGGGCCGTCGCCGGGCGGCGGGACTGCCGGCTGGCCTGGGTCAGGCGCGGCCTGTGGGGCGACACGGTCAGCCGCTTTTTCGACAACGCCCGCTGGTTCGATCTTATCATCGAGCCGGGCGAGCTCGACGGCCAGCCCGACGAGGGCATCACGGCCCGGCGCCGCGCTGAAGCCGTGACGGTGCCGCCGATCCGGCTGCTCGACGGCGAGGATCTGTTGGCCCGGGAGGAGGCCGCCGCCGCCCTGGGGCTCGACCCGAAAAAGCCAGCGGTCCTGGTGCAGCTGGGCGCCGGATACAATCGCGATATCGTCTCGCTCATGGACGAGTTGGTCGGGGTTCTCCGCCAGGTCCCGCACCTACAGATCTGCATCGCCGAATGGTTGAACGGGGCCCAGTCGCTCAACTACTGGCCGGAGGTCAAATATCTGCGCGGCTACCCGCTGAGTCAGTATTTCCGCGCCTTCGACTTCTCCATCGCGGCGGCCGGCTACAACACGTTCCACGAGGTGATCGGCCTCGGGCTGCCCACCGTCTTCATACCCAACCGGCATCCGACGATGGATGACCAGGGCGGCCGGGCCGAACATGCACAGGCGCTCCAGGCGGCGTTCGAATTGCCGGACAACGATCTCGAGGACCTGCCCCAGCTCGTCGCCCTGTTGGCAGACGCCAAGGCGAGGGCGTTTCTGGCCGACAAATGCCAGCGCATCGCCCAGCCCAATGGCGCTGCGGATGCAGCGCGCATGCTCGAGGAACTCGCATGGACGGCACAATGAACAAGCAGATGGACACGGTGTCGGCGGCTGCCGCAGTGACCGCCAACGATCTCTGGCTCTTGCGCGACAAGATCGAGCGCGAGCGCAGGGCCAATCGCACGCTCACGCGCATGGTGCGCAGGCTGCTTGGGGAGAAGGCCGAGGGGCGGCCAGTGACCGTCGTCCCGATGCTGCCGACAGCGACGCTGGCGCAGCACCCCGTGCGGCGCCCGAAGGCTGCCGACGATCCCCGTTGGCCCGCCGGACCCACCATGCCGGATGCGCCCCTTGCCGCTCCCGCCGGCCACGATTGCTACAGCCTCCAGGACGACGTTGCGCGGACGGTGGGCATTTCGGTCATGGGCCTGAGGGGCGCCGAACTCGAGCAGGTCGTTGCGGAAATCGCCGGCCAGCAAGTGCAGCAGGGCGATTTCAAACCGGTCTTCCTGACCGACCAGCAGGACTTCATGCCTTTCGTCTCGCGCGGCTATGCCTTTGAGTATCTGAGCGATTTCCGCAGCTATCTCGATACCGATCCCGAGGACCGGCAGGCGGAGCGGATCGCCGTGCTGGCCGAAAAATGGGGCCTTTCCGAAATCGTTTCGCGCGACAAGCCCGGCGGGACGGCTGGCCCCCATCCCCTCGCGGCCCTGGCCCGGCACAATGCCGGCATGTCGCCCGGGTGCCACCAGGACCGGTTCAAATGGGTGGTCGAAACGCTGCGGATCGCCCTTGCGACCGAGCGGTACGATGTCGTCGAGGGCATGACGGACTATGTCCTGGCGTTCTACGACAGGCTCGGCCCGGCCAACCAGGGCGCGGCGGCGCGTGTCATCTGCCGCAAATACATCGCCTTCGGCCAATGGGAGAAGCTGCGCCAGTTCCTGTTCGAGAACATCGGCAAGGTGAAAAAGGACGACAGCCTCTTTGCCTGGTTTTCCGTCCACTGCACGCCAACCGACCGGTTGATGCTCGAATTCGCGCAACTGCCGAGCGGCAAGCCGAACTATTATTACATCAGCAAGCGCTTGGCGGTGGCTGGGGAAGAGGCGATACCGACGCTGCTCGCGGCGAGTGACGAAACGGCGCTGGCCAGCAACCTGCTGCTCGCCAACCATTTCGCGCTGCGCGGGGACGCGGCGCTCTACAGGAGCTACGTCAACCGTGTGCTCGCCAGGGACGACGGCGCAACGCTCTCGCGGGTGAGCCTGGGCACCGGCAATGTGCTGACGGATCTCGCGTTCGAGCCCCCGCAACCGGCCCGCGATCAGCGCGAAATGGTCTCGGTGATCATGTCCGCCTATAACGCAGCCGACACCATCGGCTACGCGGCCCGATCGATCCTGAGCCAGAGCCACGCCAATCTCGAACTGCTGATCTGCGATGACGGCAGCACCGACGAGACGTCTTCGGTGCTCTCGGAGTTGAGCCGGGACCCGCGCGTCCGCTTGTTCCGCTCGGCGGACCGGCAGGGCACCTACAACATCCGCAACAATATGATCCGGCAGGCGCGCGGGACCTATGTGACGTTCCAGGACTCGGACGATTTCGCCTTTGCCGACAGGATCGAAAGGCAGCTTGCCTTTCTCAAGCAGGAAGGTGCTGCGGCAGTCGTCGCCCAATGGTTCCGCGTGACCGCTGACGGCGAATTCGTGTTCTCGTCCGAACACGCGGTTGCGCGGCTGGCCGTGGTAAGCCTTTTTGCGCCCAAACGCCTATTCGAGCGCTTCGGCCCCTACCGTCCGGCACGCTTCGGCGCCGATACCGAGTTCTACGAGGGACTGCGCATGCGTCTGGGCACCGATGCCGTCAAGCTGATGCGGGTACCGGTCATATTCGGGCTCTCGTCGGCGACCTCGCTCACCCGGTCCTCGGGCATCGAGGCGACCGAAGACGGCTTCCGCGCCCCCGCGCGCCGGGCCTATGCGGCGGCGGCGGCGCGCCAGCGCCACACCGGGGGCGCACCGATCGGCCTGCCTTCTCCCCACGAGGTGCTCGACGCCGACGGCAACCTGCTGACGGACGCGGGCGTGCTCCCGATGGAGGCGCAGCCATGATGAAGCGTGTCGGCCACGTCGCCACCTATCCCGGCCGCAAGGAGTATCTGCCGGTCATGCTGGAAAGCGTGGTGTCCCAGTTCGACGACATCGTCGTCGTCCTCAACCAATACAGCGACAAGCAGAGGCGAAAGCTGCCGAAATATTCCAACGTCCGCTATGTCATTCCCGACAACGATCTCAAGGACACCGGCAAATTCCTCGAGCCCAGGCGCTCGGACGAATACGTGTTCACGCTGGACGACGATCTTAAGTTTCCGCCCGACTACGCCGCGACACTGATCGACTGCTACGAAAGCCTGCCCACCGAGCGCGTGGTGGTGGGCCTGCACGGGGTCGTCTATTCGGACCTTTTCGAGGGAACCGCCAGCTCGCGGTTCGTGGCCAAGTTCGACAGGCGGCTGGCCAAGCCGATCCTGGTCAACCAGTTGGGCACCGGTTGTGCGATGACCCGCGGCGATCTGCTGGCCCCGATGGAATACATGGCCAGCTCGCAGCGTTTCGTGGACGTCCGCTTTGCCCGCTACTGCCACGAGAACGGTATCGGCATGGTATGCGTGGCGCGTCCGGACCAGTGGATCGGTGACCTGCAACCCGAGGAATCGATCTTCGAGAGCTATACGCGGGTCCATCACGGCGAACAGCTTGGCGAAATCCTCGCCTTTGGCGGCTTCGGCAAGCTCGACGCCGGATTGGCGCTGGCGGTGGAGGGACTATGAGCGAGGACCACAAGGTCGCTTTCGAAGCCGCGGGCAAGACGCTTTCGCTGGGCTTTGCCAGCAGCGCGGACCATATCGCCCATATGATAGAGCAGACCGGTACGTTCTACGAAGCCGAGATGCTGGCCGATGCTCGCTCGCGTCTGTTCTATCCGCGATGCGCCGTCGATGTGGGGGCGCATGTGGGAAACCACACGCTCTATTTTGCGCATACGCTCGGCGTGCGGACCTTTTCCTTCGAGCCCAACCCGGCAACGTTCCGGCATCTCGAGGCAAATGTCGCGGGCAACGGGCTGGCCGGGCTCTGTACGGTGCGCAATGCCGCCGTCGGCGCCGTGACCGGGTTGGCCCATGCCGAACCCGCCTCGGCCGAAAACAGCGGCATGGCAACCGTGAAGCTCGACCCGGACGGCGCGATCGAGGTCGTCTCGCTCGATGACGAGCTTGCAGGCGAGCCGGCGGTCGACATCATCAAGATCGATGTCGAGGGGTGGGAACTCGACGTGCTGCGCGGCAGCTCGCACATTCTCGAGCATCACCGGCCGCTGCTCTATGTCGAAGTCATGGAAGGCGAATTCGACGCCGTGCGCCGCTTCCTGGATGCTGCCGATTATCGTTGCTGGAAGCGCTTCAATGTCACTCCGACATTTCTGTTCCTGCCGGTTGAACGCCTGGCCGGGTGACCGATCGGAAGCCGCCGGCCGATCCGTGGGAAAGTCCAAGTATGATCACGATCCGTCCTCAGACGTGCCGCTTTTTCGCCACCGGCCAAGGGGTAACGTTTTCGTGCAACCGACTAGGAGAACTTTGATGAAAAGACGACAACTGATGACGATCGTTTCGCTTGCCGCGGGCCTCTCCGTGGGTCTGCCGGTCGTTGCCGCTCCTCCTTCCCTGGAAAATTCGGCTGCTGCTGTACAAGCCGAACCGCAAGGTTTCCTCAAATCGGGTAATCCGAAGGCTGCTGGCGGCCCGCTTAATCCGGGCAAGGGCAACCCGTTCAACGCCTATTGAACGATTGATGGCCGGACCTATGTCCGGCCATCTTTCCTCAGATGTTATCTGGCATAGTCAGTAAGTCGTTGTTTGTACGAAACGCACGCCCGGTTCGAGAACGATTTCCAAGGCCGCCCAAGACGTTAAATACGACACGATGAATAATGTCGGCGGTCAACGCCCCTTCATCCGGTCGGCCTCTGGACTTCTTGCGCTGGGTTGAACGATACTGCCCGAGAACCTTGCAGGCGAAGCGCCACCCTTCCACCAGACTGCCGACGTGGAGCAGGCTTGCGGCGCCCAAATGTAGCAGCTACTGTCACAGCTGGCCGTCACACCGACGAGTCAATATTGTTATTTCCACTAGACGGCACAATGGGTTATCGGGAAACCGGCTGAGAATCCCTCTCTCTCCGCCATTCCTAAGCCATGGAAGTTGCCAGGGTAGAATCCGAACCAAAGCGGATTCTGTCACAGCATGCCCGTCGCAGCGACGTGAGTGCTTATTCCTTGTTTGGTGCTACACCATCCCTTGTTCACCGGCGAGGTCCGGTCTGGTTTCGCAAGGCGGGGCCGATGGACCTGACCGATCGCCTGCGCAGTTCGGATATCCGCAGGTCGTTGCGTACATGGAACAAGCGGACGGCCCGGAAAGGGCATGGAAGCTGATCTTGGTAGTCGAGCAAGCATTTGCGGACGCGGGACCGGCAATCGCGGCGTGCGATCCTGGATCGCGACTTCGACCACAACCAACGCGCTTGGGCGGGCAGAACGCGCAAAACCCAGCAGCACGCAGATCGGTTTGAGCGGCGAACTCCCAACCAACTGACTGAAAGCATTTTGTGCAGGTCGTGCATCACGATCATGCAGGCGAGATGCGAGACGCCGCCGTAGGCTTCAAATGCTGGAAGGTCTCTTGGGGAGGAGTAGCCTCGTGCGGTGAAGTCGTTCTGTTGCTCGGCCACGCCCGTAAACGCACATCCCAGTGCGCAGTTCGTGCGCTTGAACAATAATTTTGGAAGACCTTGGAGGAGGACATAATGACAAATTCAGTCTGGGTTAGAGGGGCCTCGATTTTGGTGCTTGCTGCAGCCCTGGGGGCAGGTTCCGCGATTGCTGGCCCGGGCGAGGAGTGGGAGCCGGTAACCGACGAAATGATTCTTAATCCCGATCCTGCGAACTGGCTCAACTTCCGACGTACCGTCAACAGTTGGGGCTACAGCCCGCTGGATCAGATCACGGCCGATAACGTGGACCAGCTTCAACTCGTCTGGACTCGAGGCCTTGCCTCCGGCATCGGCGAAGGCACGCCGCTGGTCTATGACGGCTGGATGTTCTTTCCCCAGACCAACGACATCATCGAGGCCTATGACGCCGCAACTGGTGCGTTGGCCTGGCGTTACGAGCGCGAGCTGCCTGCCGACCTCAGCGAATACATGCCGTTCACCCAGATCAATCGCAACGTGGCGATCTACGGCGACATCATCATCGATACGACCGGCGATAACTATCTGCTGGCGCTGGACGCGCAGACCGGGCAGATCGCCTGGGAAACTCAGATCAACGACTATCAGGTGACCCCCGCGCAGCACACGACCGGTCCGATCATCGTCAATGGCAAGATCATCTCGACCTCCGGCTGCGAGCCTTTTGCAGGACCGGAAGCCTGCGCAGTGGTGGCCCATGACGCGGAATCGGGTGAGCTGCTGTGGCGCACGCTCAACATTCCGCGCATCGGCGAAGAAGGTGACGACACCTGGGGCGACGTGCCCTATGAAGGCCGCTGGCACGTCGGCGCGTGGATGGCCCCCAGCTACGACCCTGAACTCAACCTCATTATCTACGGCACCTCGGTGACCGCTCCCGCGCCCAAGTTCATGCTGGGCGGCACGGAAAACCAGCACCTTTACCACAACTCGACCATCGCACTCGATGCCGATACGGGCGAGCGCGTCTGGTACTACCAGCACCTGATCGACAATTGGGATCTCGACCATCCGTTCGAGCGCCTGCTGGTCGATACGGTCGTAGCACCGAACTCCGATGAGGTGGCCTGGATCAACCCCAACATCGAGGAGGGCCGTGAGTACCGCGTCGTGACGGGCGTGCCGGGCAAGACCGGCATCGTCTATACGCTTGATCGGGAGACCGGTGAGTTCCTGTGGGCGACGCCGACCGTGTACCAGAACGTGGTCGAATCCATCGACGGTGAGACCGGTGCGGTGACGACCAACGCCGCGGTGGTGCCCGATGGCCCGGAGCAGACCGTGGCAGTCTGCCCGAGCCAGAACGGCGGCAAGAACTTCTTCACTGGCGCCTACAGCCCAGTAAATAACGCGATGTACTACTCACTGTTCAACACCTGCATGGACGTAACTACGCTCGGAACCGTTCCAGGTGTCGGTGGCGGCGGGGTTTACCAGATTGCGATGACCGACCAGCGCGTGTCTCCAGGTTCGGAGTTCGTGGGCACCATGCGCGGTATCGACGTTTCGACCGGCGAGACCCTATGGGTCAACGAAACTCCGGCGGCAACCCTGTCGGTGCTGACCACGGGTAGCGAACTGCTGTTTGCGGGCGACGTGGCGGGCTTTTTCCGTGCCTATGACCAGAACACCGGCGAGGCCGTTTGGGAGGTCAATCTCGGCGCCCAGGTGTCGGGCTACCCGGTTACGTTCGAGGTCGACGGTCGGCAGTATGTCGCCGTCTCAACCGGCCCCTCATTGGCGGGAGGCTCGGCCCTGCGATTGGCGCCCGAATTTCAGCCTTCGACGGACAGCAATTTGTTCGTCTTCGCCCTGCCTAACACCTGAGCCAATCTTTTCGCCGCCCGGACTGCTCCGGGCGGCCGGGTCCCGGACTTCCCATGACCAGAGCCCACTCCATGTTCCTTCGCCTTTCCGGCGCTGCGCTCGCGCTGGGGCTGACCTGTATCTTTGCGGCGCAGGCCTTGGGGCAGGCACCACAGGCTTCGGATACACCCTTTGTCCCCGACGACTATCTCAACACGACGCGCAGACCGGTCGGGGACAGTATCCACTTCTGCGGGTCCTCGACCTCAGCGCTGCAACCGTTCGACCGCGCGGTGGCCGAGGAGATCGGCAGGCTGCTTCTGCTCGAAACCGAGTGGCTGGAAATCCGCTATCCGTTCCCCGCTCCGCCTTATGATTTCCAGATCGCGCTGAGCGAGGAATCGCTATTTACCGCGCTCAACAACCGGTGCGACGTGTTCACAGGCTTCGCCATGAACCACCTGACCTTTCCCACTTGGCTAACGGTAAGCGAACCCTATCTGGTCACTCGCTATGTGCTTGCGACCAGGGAAGGCGGAGCCGAGACACTGGAGGCCGCCGAGGCCGGCGCGCGCATCGGAACGCGGGTGGGAACCGGTGCCGATGCGATCTTCGCTGCTTATCTCGGGACGATTGAGGAGGGGCGTTGGCGACGTATTCCCTATCCCGATCACCGCTCACTGCTCCGCGGTCTCAAGGGAGGAACAATCGAGGCTGCGTTCGTTTGGGAGCCGGCGCTGACCCTGGCGGCCGCTGGGGACGATGGCCCGGCCACCTGGTCGCTGATGACAGGCGGGCCGAGCGTGCCTTCGGCCAGCTTCGGCATGGTGATGCTGACACGGAACACCTTCCTGCGCGAACTGATCGACCAGGCCATCGCCGAAATGACGGCCTCGGGGAAACTCACCGAGATCACGGAACGGCACGGGTTCTGACCCAAGATCAATGCGCCAGGCAGCCTCCAAGCAAGTAGCTGCACCCGGGGACGTCGGTGGCTGAGTTCGGTCATGTAGGACTGACCTTGCCTGTGCGACTCCAATTCATATCGTCGGCTTGACTCGTAAACGGTTAACCGTTTACCGTTGTCCAAAATGGAGGAGCAGGGCGCGTGAGTTTGAGCCCGACGGTCATCATACGAGAGTCCCTGGGACCGCGTGTCGCCGCTGGTCTGCGCGAGGCGATCGTCATGGGAGACTTGCCGGCGGGCGAGCGGCTGATCGAGGCCGATCTGGCCGAGCGCTACGGCGTCAGCCGCGGTCCGGTCCGCGATGCGTTCAGGATTCTTCAGGCCGAAGGGCTGGTTGAAAGCAGACGCCAGGGCGTCGTGGTCACCGGCATCGGGCCGGACGACATCAACGAGCTCTATTCGCTACGCGGAACGCTGGAAGCCCTGGCCGTGCGCCTCGTGATGAAGGGCGGCGACAGGAACTCGCTTGCCCGGCTCGAGGAAACCGTCGAGGCCATGGAGCGTGCGGCAGAGGCCAAGGACCCCGAAGCGTTCGGGTTGGCCGACATCGATTTTCACAACGAGATTTGCGCCCTTTCCGGTCACCGCAGGCTGACCGATGTGTGGCAGCAATACAAAGAGATCATGATGACGCTGCTGCGTCTCACCGTTTTCCTTCATCAAAATCTCGATGCCAACGCGGTCAAGCACCGCGAACTCTTCGACCTGATCAAGGCTGGCGATCCTGTCGCGGCGGAGGCCGAATTGGCCAACCACCTCGAAGGGTCGCGCCAGCGGATGGTCACGGTCTGGGAAACGGCGCTCGATAGACGAAGGACCAATAGCTGAAAACCCAACTTTCAGAACAAGACTAACAACCCACGATCTTTCGGGAGAGAGAACCTATGAAAACCCTCAACATCTTTGGTGCCCTTTCCGGCGCCGCCCTGATCTCGATGGCTCTGTCGACGACGGCCTTCGCCCAGGATTTCCCCGCTGGGGACATCACCTTCGTCGTCCAGGCGGCCGCAGGCGGCGCATCGGACCGCTCCTCGCGGGCGCTGGTGTCCGAGATGGAAAAGGAACTCGGCGTCAGCTTCATCGTCGAGAACCGGCCCGGCGCCTCGGGCACCGTAGCTTTCGCCCATGTGGCCGAGCAGGAACCCGATGGCTACACGATCGGCTTTGCGCCGGTGGAATTCGCGATCCTCGAGAACATCGGCTATGATTTCGACCGCGCCGACTACACCTATCTGGGTCAGATCATGAACAGCCCGGTGGTGCTCGCTGTTCCCGCCGAGAGCCCCTACAATACGCTCGAAGAGTTCATCGCCGGCGCTCAGGAAGGCGGGCTTTCGGTCTCCAATTCGGGTTCGGCCTCCTCGTTCGCCGCGGCGACCGTTACCCTCGCCAACATGACCGGCGCCCAGCTCAGCCCGGTGCCGTTCGATGGCGGCGCTCCGGCCGTGGCGGCAGCGCTCGGCGGGCACGTTGATGCGGTGGCGGCCGGCGCCGGTGAAACGGTTACCGCCTATACCGACGGCACGCTGAAGGTTCTGGCGATCTTCGACACCGAACGGCACCCGGCAATGCCCGACGTTCCGACCGCCCAGGAACAGGGCTTCGATCTGACGTTCGGCGCCTGGGGCGGTGTCTATGGCCCGGCCGGCATTCCCGAAGACGTGGTCGCCGTGCTCCAGGATGCGGTTGAAACCGCTGCCCAGTCCGACGCATTCCGCGAGGCGGTCAGCCCGGCCGGCATTCTCCCCGTTTTCCGGCCCGGCGCTGAGTTCGAAGAATTCATCGCCAGCGAAGCGGCTCGCTATGCAGAGGTTCTGAACTAAACAAATGACCGATCGGAGCAAGCTCCGGGAAACGTCCGGCGGCGCGCAAGTGCCGCCGGACGATGCCATCTCGGATTACGAATTCGCAGCGGCACCATCGCGCCGCATGGAAATCGCCATCGGCGCCATAGCGCTCGCGCTTTCGGTCCTGGCCATCTATCTCTCGCGCAGCATCGATCTGCGCATGGGCGGTGGCGGAATCGATGCCAAATGGTGGCCGACGGTGCTCTCTTCGAGCGCGGCGGTTCTTTCGGCCATCATTCTTGGCACCGCGCTTTTCATGCCTGTTGCGCAGCGCGAAGATCTTGAGGGGGCTCAAAAGGACGGCTGGGTGCGCATGCTCGTCGCGCTCGCGCTGAGCTCGCTCTATGTCTTTGCCTGGTGGCAGATTGGTTTTCTGGTGCCAACGCCGATCTATCTCTTCGCGCTCCTCTGGGTATTCGGCAATCGCAACCCGATCGCCCTTGTTCTCTATCCGGTTCTGACCACCGCCTTCATCTACGGTCTGTTCCACTACCTGCTGCGGATTCCGCTATGACCGCCTTCGTTGACGGCCTGATGGCCGTATTGGAGCCCACGGTGCTCCTGTGCATGGGCGCCGGCATGCTGGTGGGGATGCTCGTGGGCATGTTCCCCGGCCTCACCGCGACGATGGCCGTCGCCCTTGCCAGCACCTTCACGCTCACCCTCGATCCCGTCGCCGGCCTCGCCGTGCTGCTGACCATCTATGTCGCGGCCAATTTCGGCGATCGAATTCCCTCGATCCTGATCAACACCCCCGGCACGCCGGCCTCGATCGCGACCACTTTCGATGGCTACCCCATGGCCAGAGACGGTCGGGCCGGTCTGGCGCTGATCGTTTCCGCGCTGGTCTCCGCAGTCGGTATCGTCGCCAGCATGGTGATGTTTTCCTTTGCCGCCGTGCCCCTGGCTCAGCTTGCGCTGCGGTTCGGCCCGAGCGAGATGTTCGCGGTCGTGATCCTGGCCATGACCATCATGATTTCGATCGCATCGAAATCGCTGGCCAAAGGCCTTCTGGCCGGCGCAATCGGCCTGTTCATCGCCACCATCGGCCGTGATCCGATCACCGGCGATGCGCGCTTCACATTCGGCATTCGCGATCTCAACGGCGGCATCGACTTCATCGCGGTGATCATCGGCCTGTTCGGCATTGCCGAGCTGCTCGACCAATTGCTCACCCACCGCAAGCATGACGTCAAACCGATCTCGGCGCTTGGCCGCTGGTGGCCTACCAGGGACGAATATAAGCAGATCGCCAAGCCCACCGGCATCGGCGGTCTCGTAGGTCTGATCGTCGGTGTCATTCCCGGTGCGGGCGGCGACATTGCCGGGCTCCTGGGCTGGGACCGCGCCCGTTCGGTTTCCAGGAACAAGGAGCAGTTCGGCAAGGGCTCGGTGGAAGGCGTTGCGGCAGCCGACACTGCCTCGAGCGCCACGCTGGGCGGCTCGCTCACCACCACTATGGCGCTGGGCATTCCCGGCGACTCGGTAATGGCGGTGATGATCGGCTCGATGATCGTCTGGGGCATCCAGCCCGGTCCGAGCCTGTTCGTCAACGAACCGAGCCTGGTGATCACCATCGCGACCATCATGGTGTTCGCCACCATCCTGACGCTCGCCATCAACCTTGTGCGCATGCCGGCCATGGTCAAGCTGCTCGACCTGCCACTGCCCTATATCTGGACGACGGTGCTTGTGTTCTGTCTGGTCGGCACCTATGCCACCACCAACAACATCTTCACCGTCGTCCTGATGCTGATCTTCGGCGTCATCGGGCTGATCCTCAAACGCTCGAGCATTCCGGCCGGCCCGATCGTTCTGGGCCTGATCCTGGGTCCGCTTGCCGAATCCAATCTGCGCCGCTCGCTGCTGATCGATGGTCCGACAGGACTGATCGACAAGCCGATTTCGGCGACGCTGCTCGTTCTGGCCGCCATCGCCGTTATTGGCGGGCTTGCCGCACCCATCCTCAAGCGCCGCCGCGAGCGGCGCCTTTCCACAAGCATTTCCGAGTAAGGACCTGTCTTTTAAATGACTACCTCCAAACCCATCATCCTGACGGCGATACCGGTTGCCTTTGCCGAGGATGGCTCGCTTTCGATCGAGGGCAATACGGCGATCCTTAAAAAATGCGCCGCCTCGGGTGTCGATGGCGCCTTTGTTCTGGGCACGACCGGCGAATTTCCCTCGCTCAGCGATGACGAACGCCGCACGCTGACCCGGCTCAGCCTCGATATCCTGGCCAATAAGCGCGTGGTGGTCCATGTCGGCGCGCCGAGCCTGCATCAGGTGGAAAGGCTGATCGCGCAGACCCGAGAGGAAGGCGCCAAGGAAATCGCGGTCATTACGCCCTATTTCCTGCCGTCCACCGATGCTGCGCTGCTCGATTTCTACACCAGGGTTTCGGCTCTTTCGGACGGGCTCGGTGTCTTCGTCTATATTTTCAAGGACCGGACGGGCATCACGGTTTCGCCTGAGCTGATGGCTGAAATCGCCAAGCTGCCCAACATCATCGGCGTCAAGATCAGCGGCGAAAGCCTTGAGACGGTCGGCAAGTTCCGCGCCGTGCTGCCCAATGACTTCCTGGTCTTCACCGGATCGGACCGCGAGATCGGCCGGCTCACCGATGTTGGCGCCCAGGGCGTGATTTCCGGCATCGCCTCGGTCTATCCCGAGCCCTTCGTTGCCATGGCCGATGCCATCGCCAGCGGCAACACAGCCGAACGCGAGAAGTTGCAGGGCGATATCAACGCAGTCGTCGACGGACTGCTCGGCGACATCGAACGGCTCAAGGCCGGCCTGCGCCGGCAGGGGATTGCCGCGGGCCACGCCCGCATGGCGATTGGCGCGCCCGATGCCAAGGCCGATGCCGAACTCGATGCACTTCACGCCAAATATGGAACGGTGTGCTAAATGACCCTCAAGCAACGTCTGGCCAGCGGCGATGTTCTCCACGGCACATGGTGCGGCCTCGATCACCCTTCTCTCGTCCAGATCCTGGGGCAGGCCGGGTTCGATTTCATCGCGCTCGACATGCAGCACAGCTTCAACACTTTCGGGTCGCTGAATGTGATGATCGATGCGCTCGACAAGACCGGGGCGGCCAGCATGGTCCGCGTGCCGTGGAATACGCCCGACTACATCATGCGGGCGCTCGATCTGGGTGCCGAAGCCGTCATCGTGCCGATGGTCAACACCGCCCAGGAGGCCAAGAGCGCGGCCGATGCCTGCCGCTACGCACCGGCAGGCACCCGGAGCTGGGGACCGATCTGGAGCGTGCCGCGCGGCAGGCTTGTCGAGCACGATGAAGGTGATGGGCGCTCGGTCTGCGTGGTGATGATCGAAACCGCCGACGGCCTGGCCAATCTCGATGACATCCTCGCCGTCGAAGGCGTCGATGCCATCTATATCGGCCCCAACGATCTCTCGCTCAGCCTTGGTCTGGGCCGGGTGCACTACACCGCGTCCGACAAGCTGCGTGCGACGATCATCGATATCGTCAAGCGCTGTAATCGGGCCGGAAAGATCGTGGGCATCGACTGCACCGGCGCCGAGCAGGCTCACTACTGGCGCGATCAAGGGTGCAATTTCACCATTTCGGCCAGCGATGCCGGACTGCTTTTCAAGGCAGCGTCGGATGCGGCACGAGCGTTGCGGGGCGAGGCGGTTGCCGATATCCCGAAAGCCGATATCGCTTCGATCTGACGCCAGATGTCCCTTCCTCCCCGTATCGTCTTTGCCGGAGCGGCAACCGTCGACCTGATCTTCAAGGTCGAAGCGCTTCCGCCCGGGCCCGGCAAGGTGCTGCCCACCGCCCTGGCTCAGGTCGCCCATGGCATGGCGACCAGCGCCGCAACCGCGGCCGCGAGGCTTGGCGGGCGATGCGCGCTGATCACGCGGATCGGCGACGACATGATGGGGGACCGCTTTCTCGCGGAGGTCGGGGCCGAAGGGGTCGATTGCCGCCAGGTGCGGCGCTTTGAAGGCGTGGCGACGCCGCTGAGCGCGGTGATCGTAGACCAGCGGGGCGAACGGTTGATCGTCCCCTATTACGATCCGGCACTGGGAAGTGAAACCGACTGGATCGATGCCAAAGCCATTGCCGCCGCCGATGCCGTGCAGGTCGATATCCGCTGGCCGGAAGGCGCGGCGCGGGTGCTCGACATCGCCAAGGCGGCGGGCAAGATTGCCCTGCTCGACGCGGATGTGGGACCGACGCAAACCATCGTGGACCTGGCGCGGCGCGCCACCCATGTGGTGTTTTCCGAGCCTGCGGCGCTCGCGGTTTCCGGATGCGAGACGATTGTTGAGGCCGTCAGGGCGCTGACGAAGAGCTTCGATGCCTTCATTGCCGTTACCGGTGGCGAACAGGGCTGTTTCTGGGCCGAGGGCGACAGAGTGTTCCAGCGGCGCGCGCCAGAGGTCGAAGCCGTCGATACGCTGGCGGCGGGGGACGTCTTCCACGGCGCCTTCACGCTGGCTTTGGCCGAGGGGCAATTGATTGCGGATGCGGTCTGCTTTGCCAACACGGCCGCCGCCATAAGCTGCACGGTTTTCGGCGGAAGGCTGGGCGCGCCCGGCCGTGCTGCCGTCGAAGAGTTGATGGCGCAGACGACCACGCCGGTGATTGCAGCATAGAGTTTGAATTTCGCGCCTTCGCGGCGCCAGCATGGAGTGCGGATCTTGGATCATTTCATAGGCATCGACGTGGGGACGGGAAGCGCGCGTGCCGGTGTGTTCGACCGGCAGGGTAAGCTTTTGGGATCGTCCGCCTGCCCCATCGAGACGTTTCGCCCCGCGCCCGATTTCGCCCAGCAGCGGTCCGCCGAAATTTGGCAGGCGGTGGCCAGATCGGTTCGCGAGGCTGTAAAGGCTGCAGGCGTCAGCCCGGAATCGGTCGGAGGATTGGGGTTTGACGCCACCTGCTCGCTGGTGGTTGCCGGAGAGCGCGATGGTCCGGTTTCGGTGAGCCCAGATGGGGCGGCCGACCAGGATGTGATCCTCTGGATGGATCACCGGGCGATTGGCGATGCCGAAGCGATCACTGCGACCGGCGCGGGTGTGCTCGACCATATCGGGGGCGTGATGTCCCCGGAAATGGAGCTGCCCAAGCTGGTTTGGCTCAAGCGCGAGCTGCCGCAAAGCTGGCAGGCGGCGAAAAAGCTCTGGGACCTTCCCGACTGGCTGGTCTACCGCGCCACCGGCGCGACGATGCGTTCGCTCTGCTCGCCGGTCTGCAAGTGGACCTATCTGGGTCATCGTGGCCTGCATGGGGAGGGTTGGGACAAGGGGTTCCTGGCTTCGATCGGGCTCGAGGATCTCGTCGATGACGGGTTTGACGCTATCGGCACCGCCTTTGCGGCAGCCGGCGTCCGCGCGGGCGGGCTGACCGAGCAGGCTGCGGGCGAATTGGGGCTGGTTCCGGGCATTGCCGTTTCGACCGGCCTGATCGATGCCTATTCCGGCGCGCTGGGTACGCTCGGCGTTGCCGATAGCGAGGGCAATGGCGAGATCGAAGGGCGGCTCGCGGTGATCGCCGGCACCTCCACCTGCCACATCTCCCTGACGCGGGAGCCCAAATTCGTCCCTGGTGTCTGGGGCCCCTATTATTCGGTGCTGCTCGATGGCTTGTGGGCCAATGAGGGCGGCCAATCCGCGGCCGGGGCATTGCTCGACGCAGTGATCGCCCGCCATTCGGCCGCGGCCCAACTGATCGAAAAGGCCGAGGGCAGACGACTGGCAGAAGCGCTCGATGCGCATCTGGAAACCATGAGCGAGGAAAGTGCCTTCCTCACCCGCAACCGGCATGTGCAGCCTGATTTCCACGGCAACCGCTCTCCGCTGGCCGAACCCTGGCGCAAGGGAGCGATAGTCGGCCTCACGCTCGAGAGCGGCATCGACGATCTGGCGCTCGACTATCTGGCGACGCAGCAGGCCCTTGCCTATGGCACGCGCCACATCATCGAAGCGCTGAGCGCCAACGGGGTGGTGGTCGACACGCTGGTGGTGAGCGGCGGGCTGGCCCGCAACCGGCTCTATCTGCGCGAGCATGCCGATGCCACCGGCTGCAAGGTGGTGGTGCCCGACCAGACCGAGCCCGTGCTTTTGGGTTCGGCGATGATCGCGGCCGCTGCGGCGGGCGCCTATTCCGACATCACGGCGGCGATGGCCGCCATGAGCGGAGCGGCAAAGACCATCGAACCGCGCAGCGGAGAAATCGCCGCCTATCATGACGCCAAATACGCGGTGTTCCGAAGGATGCAGGACGATTACGCCGCCTATCGCGACATCATGAGCGCGGCCGAAACCGAATAACCCAAGGAGATCAGGGATCATGACCAAGATCCAACTCGTCGCCAGCGGCGATCTGCGCGAAAGCGCCAACACCAATTGCTGGCCCGCCCAAAAGGCCATGGAAGAGCGCATTTTCGAGGCGGTCAAAGCGCTGGGCTACGAAATCGAGCGCGCCCATCCCATCAAGCCCGAAGGCCACGGCTTCATCTCGTCCCAGCGCGAGGGCATGGATATTTTCGCCAGGATGGATCCCAACGCGCCAGTGATCGTGGCCGAAGCGGTGTGGCAGTATTCCCACCACGTTCTGGCTGGCCTCGTCAGCCACAAGGGTCCGATTCTCACCGTTGCCAACTGGGCCGGCCAATGGCCCGGGCTGGTGGGACTTTTGAACCTCAACGGCTCGCTCACCAAGGCCGGGGTCGAATACTCCTCGCTCTGGAGCGAGAATTTCGACGACGAATTCTTCCTGTCCGGTTTGAAGACCTGGCTCGAGACGGGCAAGATCGAACACAAGATCGATCATGTCCGCCCCTTCGATTCCGCCTCGGTGGGCGAAAAGGAACGCGAGCTGGCAGCATCGATCGCCGCCGATATCCGCCACAACAAGGTGATTCTGGGCGTTTTCGACGAGGGGTGCATGGGCATGTACAATGCCATCATCCCCGACGAGCTCCTGATGCCCATGGGCTTTTACAAGGAGCGGCTGTCCCAATCGGCACTCTACTACGCCACCACTCAGGTGCCCGAGGAAGAGGGTCGCGCCGTCTATCAGTGGATGGTCGACAAGGGCATGACCTTCCACCTTGGCACCGACCACAAGACAGAGCTGACGGAAGCTCAGGTGATCGAGCAGTGCCGCATGTATATCGCAGCGGTTCGCATGGGGGATAACTTTGGCTGCGAGGCCATCGGCATCCAGTATCAGCAGGGTCTCAAGGACCTGCTGCCGGCATCGGACCTTGTCGAAGGCATTCTCAACAATGACGACCGGCCCGACGTCGCCCGCGCCGATGGCAGTGTGATCCGCAAAGGCGAGGCTATCGTCCATTTCAACGAAGTGGACGAATGCGCCGCCGTCGATGGCGTTCTCACCAACCGCGTGCACCGTGCGCTCGGCCAGCCGGTGGAAAACACGCTGCACGATCTGCGCTGGGGCGATATCGACCGGTCCGGCTCGCGCGACGATTTCGTCTGGGTGTTCGAGATTTCCGGCGCCGCGCCTCCGGCCCACCATGGCGGCTGGGACAAATCGGAAAGCTTCCGCCAGCCCCCGATGTTCTTCCCGGCCGGCGGCGGCACGCTGCGCGGGGTGGCCAAGGCGGGCGAACTGGTCTGGAGCCGCATCTATGTGATGGACAATGCGCTGCACATGGATATCGGCCGTGGCCAGGCGGTGGATCTTCCCGAGGAGGAAACCCGCCGCCGCTCGGAATCGACCGACCGGGTGTGGCCGATCATGCATGCGGTGCTCACCGGCGTCGACCGCGACGCGATGATGGCGCGGCACAAGGCCAACCACATCCAGGTGGCCTATGCCAATTCCGCCGCCGAAGCCGATCAGGCGCTGGCCGCCAAGGCGGCACTGGCTGCCGAACTGGGCATCAAGGTCAATTTCTGCGGGATCTGATCTCGCAAAATTGCGGAAAGCCGGGCGGCAGCGGGGTCACCGCTGCCGCCCTTTTCTTATGCCAGGGTGGCGGTGAGACGATCAAAGCCCGTGGCCTTGGCTTCAATCTCAGGACCGCTCACCGCGATGGGGCCCAGGCGCGCACCGGTGATCACCACGGTTCCGGCGGTGAGGGGCAGGCCGCGCGAGCGGGCGTGATTGGCCAGCCAGGCGACCGCGTCGAACATGGCATCGGTCGAGGCATTGCCGGCGGTGCTTTGGATTTCGACGCCATTGTCGAAAAGCGCGATGTCCTGCTTATCCAGTGCCGGAAACCCTTCGGACTGGACCTTTGGACCAAGCACCACGGCGACATTGCTCTGCAAATCGGCGGTGGTTGCGAGCACCGGCATTTGCGTCGGATCGGTAAAGCGCGAGCCCACGAATTCGAGCACCAGATGGATGCCCGAAAGCGCTTCGGCGATATCGCCGGCGGTGTATTGGCGCTGTTCGGTGAGATCCTTGCCGATGACCACGGCGATTTCGACCTCGGCGCGGGCGCCCCTGGCGAGGGTCGCGCCGTTTTCCAACAGCACGCTGGCGGGAATGGGTGAGCAGGAGGGTTTGTCGTCCGCGGGGGTGGGGATGACCTTCCAGCCCCCGACCCCGCCCAGGGCCGCAACGGTTTCGGCCTGGACGCGATAGGCATCCTCGAGCGTTGTGGGCAAGACGCTTTCCGCGACCGAAGCGAGGGGCGTGTTAGCGCTGCGCGCGTCGAGCAGCAATTGAGTCAGGGGATGGCGCTGGAGGGGATCGGACATGAAATTCTCTATCTCTTGAAAACAGCCCAAGCGGGCAGTGCTATCCCTAGCCGACACGCGGACAAAGGCAAGGGGCGTCAATCGAGCAGGACGGCGGGTTCGGACAATCGGGCAAAAAAGCTTTCGAGCCGGTGCCGGAGAGGTGACGGGGCGGCGGGCGAAGACGGCACATCGCCAGCGAAGGTGTGCTTGAAGCCCGATGCGGTGACGACGCAGACGGTGCCCTCGACTTTGGGTGTTTCGGGGCGGCGCAGCCAGGCGATGCCGGCGCAGGCGGAAAATTCGGCGTCGATGCCGTCATGGGCAAAGAGCGCCGCGCGAGCCTGGGCCAATTCGGCATCGGTCACGGCCTCTACGCTGCCGCCGCTCCCGCGCACGGCCTCAAGCACCCGCGTTCCGTCCTGGGGATATCCCGCCAGGCGATCGGCGATGGCGGCGGCGGCGGTTTCGACAGCGCCGTCCCAGGGCGATACCTCCTGGGCGCCGCTGGCAAAGGCGGCGGCGATGGGGGCGCAGCCGGCGGCCTGTACGGCGACCAATGGGGGAATATCGCGCCCGGCCTCGCGAAGACCGTTGGCCGTGCCGATCAGGACCGGGCCGGCGCTGACCGGGGCGACGAGGCGGGACACATTCCCCGCCTGTGCGGCAATCTCGCGGCCCAGGGAGCGGCAGCTCCATTCGGCCCAGGGCGAAGCGAAAGTGGAATAAAGGCGGAAAAAACCCAGGGATTCGGCGAGCTGATCGGCCAGGGCATAGGATTGGCTGGGGCCTTCCCCGAAGCGCACCACGAGAGCGCCACGGGCAAGGACCGGCAGAATGCGCTCCTGCGGGGTAGCGGCGGGGACGATGGCGACCATGGGCAGGCCGGCGCGAGCGCAAAGCGCAGCGGCGGAGACGGCGGCATTGCCGCTCGATGGGACCACGACCCCGGGGCAATGCGGCTCGCGGGCCAGCAGCTCGCCCAGCGTTGCGGCCATGATGCGGTCCTTGAACGAACCGCTCAGATGGCTGCCTTCATATTTGATGGCGACACCTTCCAGACCGGGGATACGGGAAGACAGAAGTGGAGACCAGGCGTTGGCGGGGTGATCCCAATATCGGGGAGGCAGGGGATCGGCGATTTCGATGATGGTGCCGCCTTCTCCATATCCGAAACGGGCCTTGTCCCGCGAAACACGCACAGTCCTCACCTTCTTCCCCCTGTTGGCTCTATCGGTGGGGTGAGTATCGGCGCAAAATGGGTCGAGTGGACAAGTTTTTTCCGCACCCCTGTCGGAATGGACGACAGCGATGCGTCTTATCGAAAGGTCACATGGAGGGGCCTTGCGATGAACAGATTGCATTACGGATGGGTGATCGTTGCAGCCGGTGCGCTGATCACCTGCGTGGCGATGGGGGCGCTGTTTGCGCTGCCGGTCTATCTGGCGCCCATTGCCGAGGAGACGGGATGGACGCGGGCCGGGATTTCCATGGCGATGACCGTGGGGTTCGTCGTCATGGGTGTGGCCGGGTTCGGATGGGGCACGCTGACCGACAGGATCGGGGCGCGGCCGGTGGTGCTGATCGCGGCGGTGATCCTTGGGATCGGGCTTTTGATCGCCAGCCAATCGAGAGACCTTCTGGTGTTTCAGCTCGCCTATGGCGGGCTGGTGGGGCTGGCTGGCGGCGCGTTCTTTGCGCCGATCATGGCGACGACGGTGGGCTGGTTCGACAAGCATCGCAGCCTTGCCGTATCGCTGGTTTCCATCGGCGCGGGCGTGGCGCCGATGGTGATCACCCCGTTTGCCAGCCTTCTGATCGAGATCCATGGCTGGCGCAGCGCGATGACGATGACGGCGATTGCCGCCACGGTGCTGCTGGTGCCGGCGAGCTTTCTGATCCGCAAGGCGCCGCAGGCGATTGCGGAAGCGCAGCCGCAAACCGGCGTCGACGTGGCGCCGCAGGAGCCGCAGCCGAGCCGGGCAAGCGCGGCGCTCAGGACGCCGCAATTCGTGGTGCTGGCGGCAACGTTCTTCCTGTGCTGCGCGGCCCATTCGGGGCCGATCTTCCACACGGTGAGCTATGCCATGCTGTGCGGGGTGCCGGCCTTGGCGGCGGCCTCGATCTACAGCGTCGAAGGCGTTGCCGGGCTGTTCGGGCGACTGTTCTTCGGGATCGCGGCGGACCGACTGGGGGTCAAGAAGGTGCTGATCGCCGGGCTGGCGCTACAGGCGATCGGGATCTACACCTATATCTATGTGACCCAACTCACCGATTTCTACATGCTGGCCGTGGTGCTGGGCATGGCCTATGGCGGGGTGATGCCGCTTTATGCCGTGCTTGCCCGCGACTATTTCGGGCCGCATGTGATGGGCACCGTTCTGGGGGCGGCGACCATGACCTCCTCGATCGGCATGGCGTTCGGGCCGGTGGGCGGGGGATGGCTCTACGACACGTTCGGGAGCTATCACTGGCTCTATATCGCCTCGGCCGCCGTTGGTGTCGCCGCCGCGGCGATGGCGCTGGCCTTTCCGCCGCCCAGGCGGGCCGACAGCGAAAGCACGAGCGCGCCGCAGCCGGCCTGATTTCGCAAGACAGCCGCTTTCGCCCTCCGGCCTTTGGCCGGAGGGTTTTGCTTAAGTCAGGCAGGCATGGGGCGATGATCGCCTCGCATTATGTTTTATAATATGAAGCCACCATCGCCCCATGCATCCGAGGATTTTAGGATCTCGGGAAATGCGCAACCCGGGGAGCTTACCCTTTTATCCCCTTTACCCGCGCTCTCGCCGTCAACACGCCCTCTCTGGTGGGCTTCGGCGATTGTGATGGCCAGTTGACTTGCCACCAGCGACTTACGGATGACCTTCGGTGTCAGACCTGGTCACGCAACCCGTCCCGAATGGCGGCGACCCGCCATTCCCTCGAACCGGCCAACGGACAGAGAGGGGCGCCTGGAGACCTGAGTGGCCCTAGGCTCGGACCCCCGCTTCCCCCTTCCCGCTCTTGCCCTCACCAGGAAGCTCGTATGCATCCCTTGCCCCGGTGCGGCCGTGAGGGAAAGTTACGGCAGGTCGATGGGGGCGGGGATAAGTTTTTTCGTTCGGGAGTGACGATCGCCATTGCCGTGATCTGGGCGCGGCAGGTTGCTGACGGGCTTCGTTGCCCCGCTCTGCGCCCCGCTCGCGCTGGCGGCGGTCAAGGCGCTGCAAAAACTGGTGGCCGAACTGATCGACGCGCCCCAGACGGCAAACTTCATTTCCATCATTGAGGCGGGGGATAATTTTTTGGCGAGACAAACCCTTTAGTCAGGTGCTTGATCCCTTCCAACATTTAGATAATCTAGCCGGCGTTCGTTTGGGGAATTATCACTTGAATACCACCACCATCGCCCAAAAAAGCTCGGCGAAGAAGAAATCAATTTCAGCCCATCGATTTGAGCCTGCTCGTCTTGACTCTCTTTTTGTTGCATTGGACGCCGTGGCATGGCTCGATGCCCCTACTACTTCGCAAATTGCGCAGTTCGCAGGGATTGATGCACGAACTGCAGGCAAACTGGTCAAAAACGCTTGCCAGATCGGCATGCTCGAGCCGCTGTCTAAAGGATACGTTTTAAAGCTCGCGTACCCTTACGACGGAAAACTTGAGCAGAAGGAGACGGTAGTCCGCGAAGCACTACTTAAGATGCCGCTCATTTCAGCGCTCAAGCAATTCATGAAGTTAGGCGATGACTTAAATGTCGCGCTACGGAAGGCTGCCACCATTCAAGGAATTGCTCCCTTCGTCGCGTCCGATCTCAACCCTTTGGTCGAATGGGCCAACCGACTCGGAGCGTTGGAAAAGGACTTGCTAGCCGAGGACCTAGTAGATCAGGCAGAAGCAAAAAAACAGATTCGTCATAAAGAAGATTCAAATAAGCGCATTGCCTTTCTATCTCACAGCTCAAAAGATAAACCGTTTGTTCGACAGTTGGCTGCAGATCTTAAGTCAAAAGACGTTGACGTGTGGCTGGATGAACAGCGTATCCGGGTAGGCGATTCTATTCCAGAAAAGATCGCTCAAGGATTAGCCGAGTCCGATTACTTCTTAATCGGAATAAGCAATGCCTCGAACGAATCCGAGTGGGTGAAGAAAGAATTGAACAACGCCCTTGTTAACGAGGTTCAACGTCGCCACGTTCACGTGTTACCATTAAAACTTGATGATGCCGCAATGCCTGCCGCTATAGCTGACAAAAAGTATGCTGATTTTTCTAAATCATATAAGTCTGGCCTAGCTGATCTGCTTTTAACTTTGAAAGGACATCATTGATGCCTGAAGAAGTATCAAAGATGAACCGAGGAGGCGGAAGAAAGGGCGGCGCCGTTTTCCCTCAGCATGCGTTAGCTAAGGTTATCCCGTGGTCTACGAAATTAGTTTCAAAGAGTCATACTGGGCCACAGCCGATTGAAATAATCTACTCAGCAGTTGTTGGCGCTAAGAGCGGTCACGGAAACATTTAAGTTTCTGCTTTAAAGCAATATGGCCTAATGGAAGGTGGGCAGGAAGGGCTGTACGCTTCCAACCTCGCAAAAAAGCTAGCGGCAGCCCCCGCCGATGAGATGCCGCCGTTGATGGAAACCGCCGCTCTAAAGCCAAAACTTTTTCGGGCATTGTTCGATACTTTCCACGGTGACACCGTAACAAAGGCGAAACTCAGGCAAAGAGCTTCCGACCTGAACGTACATCCCGAGAAGCTGGAACTTGCAGTCGATACCTATATCGCGACATTGTTGACGGCCGATTTGGCTGCTGTCGACGACGATCGCGTAACGCACAAGTCCGCCGCGCACATTAACGCTCAAGAATCGTCGGAAACAGAACCAAACAACAACGATACTGGTGGCCTACTACCGGATACAAATGGGACTTCACCTCAGGTTGATATTCCCTTGCTTGATGATACGCCGCACTCTTCAAGAGCGCGCGCTCAAGTGAATATAAGTATCAGCATTGATTCTACTATGGATTCGGAGAAGCTACAAAAGCAGCTGGAGTTACTAAAAAAATACGGTGCAATATGAACCTAATGCGCCGCTTCCCAGTTCTCCGCCGCTTTCGCGTCCACCTGCAGCGGCACTGACAGGCGCAGTGCCGGTTCCGCCGCGCCTTCCATCACCCGCTTGATGACCGGGATGGCCGCTTCGGCTTTGTCGGCCGGGGCTTCGAAGACCAGTTCGTCGTGGACCTGGAGGAGCATGTCGGCCTGGACGTTTTCAGCCGCGAGAACCTTCTCCATGCGGATCATGGCGCGGCGGATGATGTCGGCGGCCGAGCCCTGGATCGGGGCGTTGATGGAGGCGCGTTCGATGAAGGCGCGTTCGGAGGGGTTTTTGGTGTTCACGTTTTCGAACGGGATCTTGCGGCCGAAAATGGTCGAGACATACCCCTGCGCCTTAACGATGCGGCGCTGTTCGTTCATGTAATCCTGAATGCCGGGGAAGCGGGCGAAATAGGTCTTGATGTATTCGCCGGCCTCCGATCGGGCGATGCCGAGCTGGTTGGCGAGACCGAAGGCGGAAATGCCGTAGATGATGCCGAAATTGATGGCCTTGGCGCGGCGGCGGATCATGGGGTCCATGCCTTCGATGGGCAATTTGAACATTTCGGACGCCGTCATGGCGTGAATGTCCAAGCCCTCTTCGAACGCGTCCTTTAGAGCATCGATATCGGCGATGTGGGCGAGGACGCGCAGCTCGATCTGGGAATAGTCGGCAGAAATCAGCAAATTGCCCGGCGCAGGGATGAAGGCCATGCGGATCTTGCGGCCATCTTCGGTGCGGATGGGGATGTTTTGCAGGTTCGGGTCGGTGGAGGAGAGGCGCCCGGTGGCGACCGAAGCCTGGCTGTATGAGGTGTGCACGCGCCCGGTGCGCGCGTTCATATAGCCGGGGAGCGCGTCGGTGTAGGTGGATTTGAGCTTGGTGACGCCGCGCCAATCGAGAATGGTCTGGGCGAGGGGCACGCCCTGGGCGGCGAGATCGTCTAGCACCGAGGCGCCGGTGGCCCAGGCGCCGGTCTTGGTTTTGGTGCCACCTTCGAGACCCATGCGGCCGAATAGAATATCGCCCAATTGCTTGGGGGAGCCGAGATTGAAGCGCTCGCCGGCCATTTCATGGGCCTGCTCCTCAAGTGCGGCGGCGCGCTGGGCGAAATCGCCCGAAAGGCGCGAGAGGATCTGGCGATCCACCGAGATGCCGCGCCCTTCCATGCGGGCGAGGACAGGGGTCAAGGGACGATCGAGGGTTTCATAGACGGTGGTGACGCCCTGGGCGACGAGGCGGGGCTTGAGGATATGCCAAAGCCGCAGGGTGATGTCGGCATCCTCGGCGGCGTATTTTGCGGCGGCTTCGATGTCGATCCTGTCGAAAGTCAATTGATTCTTGCCGGTGCCGGCGAGGTCGGTGAACTTGATGCAGGTGTGGGAGAGATATTTTTCCGCCAGCGCATCCATGCCGTTGTTGCGGGCGCCATCGAGCGCGTAGCTCATCAACAGCGTATCGTCGATGGGCGCCATGGTGATGCCGTATCGCGAAAAGATGCCCAGATCGTATTTGACGTTCTGGCCGATCTTCAAAATCGAGGGGTCTTCGAGGACGGGCTTGAGCATCTCCAGCGCCAGCCGGAAATCCATCTGGCCCTGGGCAAGGCCGCCGCCCAGCAGATCGTCGGCGCCGGTGACGTGGGCCAGCGGCAGGTAGCAGGCGCGGCCCGGTTCGGTGGCAAGGCAGATGCCCACGAGATCGGCGGCCTGGTTGTCGAGGCTGGTGGTTTCAGTATCGACGGCCACATGGCCGGCCTCGTAGATGCGGGCGATCCAGCCGGCCAACTGGTCGGCATCGCGCACGATTTCGTAATCCTCGTGCTTGCAGGGGATGGCGCGGATGGCTTCGAGCACCTTTTCGGCATGCGCCTCGGGGCCCTGGGCGGGGGGCTCGCTGGACGAAGGATCGACGGCGCCGGGAATGGAGGCGCCCCTGGCGGCGAGCTCGGGATCGGCCTCGAAATCGTCGGGATCGATTTCGAGCAGGTTGGAGAGCCGCCGGGTGATGGAGGTGAACTCCATGGCCTTTAAAAACGGGATCAGCGTTTTGGGTTCGAGCGGCTGGCGGATGAGATCGTCGAGCGGAGTTTCGACGGGGGTGTTGCAATCGAGTTCGACGAGCTTGCGCGAGATGCGGGCCAATTCGGCGTTCTCGATGATCGATTCGCGGCGCTTTTGCTGCTTGATCTCGCCGGCGCGGGCGAGAAGGGTTTCGAGGTCGCCATATTCGTTGATGAGCAGAGCGGCGGTCTTGATGCCGATGCCGGGGATGCCGGGGACGTTATCGACCGGATCGCCGCACAGCGCCTGGACGTCGACCACCTTGTCGGGGGTAACGCCGAATTTCTTCATCACCTCGTCTGGCCCCATCCAGCGCAGGGGCGGCTGGCCGGGGCGGGCGATGGTATCGAGCATCTGGACGTGATCGTCATCGATCAACTGCATCAGATCCTTGTCGGAGGAGACGATGGTGACCTTGCCGCCGCGATCGCGCATCTGGCAGGCATAGGTGGCGATGATGTCGTCGGCCTCATAGCCTTCCTGCTCGATGGAGGGCAGGCAGAAGGCGCGGGTGGCGGCGCGGGTCAAGGGAAATTGCGGGACCAGATCCTCTGGCGCTTCGGGGCGATGGGCCTTGTACTGATCGTAGAGATCGTTGCGGAAGCTCTTGGCCGAATGGTCGAAGATCACCGCGAAATGGGTGGGTTCGTTCTCGCCCTTCAAATCCTCGAAGAGCTTATTGATCATGTTGCAAAAGCCCGAGACCGCGCCCACCGGCAAGCCATCGGACTTGCGTGTCAGGGGCGGCAGCGCGTGATAGGCGCGGAAGATGAAGGACGAGCCGTCGACGAGGACGAGATGCATGGCGGGCTTCCTCTGGGCGCCGGAGCGCGCGCGATTCTGGTTTGGCCGGACTTTGGCGCGATTGCGCGCGGGGGGCAAGCTTTGGACAAAACCTTGCGTCAGGGTGTAGATAACGCGCAACCGCGCCAACGGAAACACGCCTTGTCCATACCCATCTATTACATCAATCTCGCCAGCCGCACCGACAGGCGCGACTTCATGGAAGAGCAATTCGCGCGGCTGGGGCTTACCGCAACGCGGATAGAGGCGGTGACGCCTGCCGATATTCCGACGGAGGATCTGGCGCGTTATTGCGATGAGACGAAGCCCTTCTATAGACGGCCCAATCAACTGGCGTGCTCGCTCAGCCACGAGAAGGTCTGGCGGGCCATGCTGGACGCTGGGCAGCCGCGGGCTGTTGTCCTGGAGGATGATGGGCTGCTTTCCGCCTCGCTGCCGGACTTTCTGGCAAATCTCGATGATGTCGAATTCGACCTTTTGCGCTTCGAGCGCTCCAGCCGGAAGATCCGCCTCCTGCCTGCGGTGCGGACGGTGGGACCGGCGATTGCGTTGCGCCCTTTCCGGTCGACCCTCTCGGGGCGATCCGGCTATGTGATCGGGGAAAGGGCGGCACGCTTGATGCTGGAGGATTCCCGCGCGCATGCGCTCGGAGGAGACCGAGCCCTCTATGACGGAATGCGTTATAAAGGGTTAGTCCGCTATCACAGCGATCCCGCCTTATGCATCCAGTATGGCAATATCGATGCAGACAAGCGGGCGCGAGGGGTCGGCCTGAGCGACCTCAACAGCGAGCGCAGCCGGCATGTTTTCGCCCGGCGGCATCCGGTGCGGAACTTTTTCATCCGCACCCTGCCCCGATTGGGGCGCGGCGTGCGCAATGCATTCGATCATCTGGCGCATCTGCCCAAGGGGATTACCAAGGAGCGGATCTCCTTTCGGCCCGACTAGCGGCTGACAAAGCCCGAGGAACTGGGAACGATGGCGCGCAAATCGACCCCCATGTCGTTCTGGAAGCGGGTGACCGCTGCTTGGCTCAGCGCGCCCATCATTTCCATATTTCCGGTCATCAACGCATCGGAATAGACGGCCTGCTGGAGCAGGAAATTCATCATAAGGACTTCCGAAATCTCCTGCTTTTGGGCGTCCGCGAGGCCGACCCATTGGCCGTCGGCGGCAAGAGAAGCCCGCACCTGTTCGGCGATGGGAGCAACAGGGAAAGTCTCTTCATGAGCGCGGTTGGCGATGATCCAGTTGAGCGCCCAATAGCCGGCGATGGCATCGGCGGCATCGCCGGGCCGCAGACCGTCGGTGGCGACGAGTTCGGCCCAGCTTTCGACGGGGGAGCGCTTGGCAAATTGTTTGCGCACGGCATCGGCGCCCAACGTGCCCGACGTTTCTTCGACAAAGGCGATGAACTGCTCCTGGGCGCGGGCGCTCACATCAGGGGTCGCGGTATAGACCGTGAGATTCGGATCGACCGGTGCGGCGGGGGCCGAGGCGGCGTCATCGAGCGAGGACTGAATGGTGGCATTCAGCATCGTCGAATGAAGCGTATTCATGGTGATGTCGGTGGCAAACCCCTGGAAGGGGTAATCCTGGGCGTGAGCCGGAAGCACCATGGCGGCGAAGACCAGAAAAGCCGAAACCGTCTTGTGCATTTTACCCCTCGCAACGCTGTCATCGGGACGTTAGCGTGCACATAAGATTATGTCGGTGCTGCGACCGATTGACCGGAGGCGTATCCATGGTTCGCTCGAAACTGTTTTCCCTGGTGCTCGGCGCCTCGCTGGCTGGATCAACCGCCTATGCGCAGAATGCCACTGCGTGGATGGAGGCCACCGAAGCGCTGGGGGAAATCAGTGCGCTCGAGAGCGCGGCCGCTGCGTTCGAAGCCGGTCCGGTGGCGATTACCGATGCGCTCGAACGCGAGCCCGGCGGGCGTAGCGCGTGCCAGCGCTATACGACAGCGATGATTGCAGCGGGATTTGAAGCGCGGCTCGCCGATCAGCTCCGGCTGGTGCTGGGCGGCGGGGATGCAGATGCGGAGATCATCGAGGCGCCGAGCCAGCCCGAGCGGCAGGACGGATCGGTGTGGTTTCCACTTGCCGAGCAGGCCGGGTTTTTCGCCGGCTGCGTTGCGGCGGCGATCGCGCAGGCATCCGATGGCGAACGCGCGATCGCAGCGCTGACCGAAAGGCTGGAAATCGAGCTGCCCCTCCCCAACGACGGCGTGGACATATGGCTGGCCCAACAAATCCGCAGCCTGGGCGATGGAATGTCGGGGCCGGTCGCCCAGTGGTTCGATGCAGGGTTCACCCAGGCGGCGCGGCTCTGATCAGGCCATATCCGGGGTGCGGATGCCCATGAGCAGCGCCCAATAGGTGCCATAGGTGTTGTAGGCCGTGGAGCGGCCGCGTTCGATGGCGATGCCGAACTGCACGTAATCGGGATTGACCATGGTGCGGCGGTGCGAGGGCGATTTGAGCCAGCCATCGATGGCCGTGGCCAGAGTCGGTGGGCCGCCGGCGAGGTTTTCGCCCGCAGCGCCCAAAAAACCGGCCCGGCGCAGGCGGGTGTGGAGCGTCTGTTCGGGGGCAGCGGTGTGGGCGACATTGGCATTGTCGGCCATCAGCCGCGCCTGTTCCTCGGCCACGTCCTGGAGGACCGCGTTGTGGGACAAGAGCGGCAGGCCGCGCTCGGCACGCATGGCGTTGAGCTGGGCGGTGGCATCGGCGATCGAAACGCTCGATACAGGCTCGGCGCGCTCGGTGGTCATGATGACCGAGCCCGAACAGGCGGCCAGCGCCGCCGCTGAGGCTCCAAGGGCGGAAAGGGTGAGGAATCGGCGGCGGGAGATCTCGAACATGGGCGCGACTTTAACCAAAGGACGGCTCTTGGGAAGCGGTTAAAGTGGCGCCGTTGTGACGCGGGAGACGGAATCGACTTGCCAATGGGGCCCCGTTTCCTTATACAGCCGGCTTCTCTGGTCGGCCTTTGCGGGTCGCGCAGAGTTTTTTCATGCCGCGCCCGAAAGTGGTTTTCCCATTTTTGGTGCGCTTCAACCGAGCCGCCCGGCCAAAAGGCATGCCGAGGCGGTTCATGAAAGCGGGAAGCTCCCTGGGAGCGTTTCCAGCAAAAGTGGACACCACTTTTGCGGTTCGGAAGCGCGACAAACCCATAAGAGCCACTGCAAAGAAGACCAACAAGGAAGACCGCAAAATGCCCAAGATGAAGACCAAGTCTGGCGCCAAGAAGCGCTTCAAGGTCACCGGAACCGGCAAGGTTCTGGCCGGCCCCGCCGGCAAGCGCCACCGCCTGATCAGCCACAACGCCAAGTACATCCGCAGCAATCGCGGCACCTCCACGCTTTCCGAGCCGGATGCCAAGATCGTCAAGAAGTACATGCCGTACGACCGCTAAGCAGCCAGACTTAAGGATTAACAGATGTCCCGCGTAAAAAGAGGCGTTACCGCCCACGCTCGTCACAAGAAGGTTTTGAAGGCTGCGAAGGGCTATTACGGCCGCCGCGCCACGACCTACCGCTCCGCCGTACAGGCCGTCGAAAAGGCCGGCCAGTACGCCTACCGCGACCGCAAGCAGAAGAAGCGCAATTTCCGCGCCCTGTGGATCCAGCGCATCAACGCCGCCGTGCGCAGCCATGGGCTGACCTATGGCCGATTTATCGACGGCCTCAGCAAGGCTGAGGTTGCTGTCGACCGCAAGGTCCTGGCCGATCTGGCCGTGCACGAACCGGCGGCTTTCGAAGCGCTGGTCGTCAAGGCCAAAGACGCCCTCGCTTATCTGGGCGAAATCGAAGCGACCACCGCAGAGCGCATTTCCGCCTAATCGGCGCTTTCGCGTTCCTTGCTGGTCGCGCTTTCGAACCGAAAAAGTGGCAGCCACTTTTTCTGAAAGCGCTCCAGCAGCCTATCTGAGGCCGAAAAATCAAAAGCCTTGCGCCATCCCTTTTGGGGTGGCGCGGGGCTTTTTCGTTTGCTACCGCTTCGCCCGCCACCTTGATGCCAAGAGAAATAGATGTCCGACCTTAACGCCCTTTCGACCTCGATCCGCGCGGCGATTGCCGAAGCGGGTGATGAAACAGCGCTCGAAGCGGTCCGCATTGCCGCCTTGGGCAAGAAGGGTTCGATTTCCGCCCTGCTGGCCACGCTGGGGCAGATGAGCCCCGACGAGCGCAAGGAGAAGGGTCCGGCGATCAACGGGCTCAAGACCGAGATCGCCGCGGCGATCGAGGAACGCCGGGCGGCGCTCGCCGCCGAGGCGCTGGAAAAACGCCTGGCGAGCGAGAAGGTTGACGTCACCCTGCCCCTGCGTCCCGCCCCCACGGCGACCGGCCGCGTTCATCCGGTGAGCCAGGTGATCGACGAGATCACGGCGATCTTTTCGGACATGGGGTTCGCGATCGCCGAGGGGCCGGATATCGAAACCGACTATTACAATTTCACCGCGCTCAATTTCCCCGAGGGCCATCCGGCCCGCGAGATGCACGACACCTTCTTTTTCCAGCCCGACGCGGATGGGAACCGCAAGCTTTTGCGCACGCACACTTCGCCCGTGCAGGTGCGGGTGATGAAGCAGACCAACGAGAAGGTGCCGGCCAAATGGATGAGCGCGGCGCAGGAACCGCCGATCCGTGTTGTGATCCCCGGACGCACTTATCGCAATGACAGCGACCAGACCCATACGCCGATGTTCCATCAGGTCGAGGGGCTGGTGATCGACAAGGGTTCCCATATCGGGCAGTTGCGCTGGGTGCTGGAAGAGTTCCTCAAGGCCTTCTTCGAGGTCGAAAGCGTCACGACCCGGTTCCGGCCGAGCTTTTTCCCCTTCACCGAGCCCTCCATGGAAGTGGACGTGCAATGCGACCGCTCGGGCAATGAAGTGAAGATCGGCGAGGGGAGTGACTGGCTGGAGATTTTGGGCTGCGGCATGGTGCATCCCAATGTGGTCACCAATGCCGGGCTCGACCCCGATGTCTACCAGGGTTTTGCCTGGGGCATGGGGATCGATCGGCTGGCCATGCTCAAATACGGGATGCCCGATTTGCGGGCGTTCTTTGACGCCGACAAGCGCTGGCTCGATCATTACGGCTTCCGGCCGTTCGATTTGCCGACGCTGTTCGGGGGCCTGTCGAGCTGATGGCGCTGCCCCCTCGCTATGCCGATGCGCACAGCTTCGCCTTCGGGGACAGCCCCGAACTGGCGGACGAATTGCTCGCGCTGGTTCTGGCGGGCACCAAGACCGCGACCTGCGGGGCGCTGCGCGACCATGAGGTGGATGGCGAGCCATTGCCGGAAGTGGGACGGCGCGATGTGGTGCTGGACGGGGCGGGCCGGCCGGCCTGTGTGATCGAGACCACCGAGGTCGAGATCGTGCCGTTCGACGCGGTCACCAAGGAGTTTGCCGAGGCGGAGGGCGAAGGCCCGTATGAAGCCTGGCGCGAAGGACACATCGCCTTTTTCTCCCGCAATGGCGGGTGGAGCGGCGACATGAAACTGGTTTGCGAGCGCTTCACGCTGGTCGACGTGCTGGATAGGGGCCCAAGATTAAATTCACGCTGTTCTTGGGTGTGTCGAGATGATGAATGAGGATGCAATCTCATGGCTCCTGCAAAACTGGACCTATGTCGTTCCAGTTTTGACCGTAGCGCTAACTTGGTTTCTTAACCGATATTTCACCGCAGCACCCCGACTCCGGTATGGTTTGGCGAACAATAGCTTTCACTCCTTAGCTCTACCCGAAAACAATCGAGCGGCCATTTATTGCGAAAAGCTATATATACAAAATTCCGGAAGTAAAGCCGCTACTAACGTAGAGATTTCCTTCCGCAACGCACCGACAGACATTTCAACATACCCGCCGTTACAGTACGAAATTGGCCACAATAAGGATGGAAATTTTTTCTTAAAACTGCCATCCATTTCGGCACGTGAATTGATCATTATCGACACTATCCACGTCAACTCGCCAACCGCCGAAATTCAAGCTGTTCGTTGCGCGGAAGGACGGGGTAAAAACGTGACTTTTTGGGTTCAGCGGAAATATGGGCGCGAGATTACATTTGCCCTAGGCGCAGTGATGTTGTTGGGCGCCTACTATGCCTTGGTCTTGATCTTTCAGTTCTTCGCCACCGCTCTTGGAATCCACGGTTGATACGGCCGTTATCGTCTAAGAAAACTTGGCCCTAACTTGCAGAGTAGATAGATGAAATTCACGCTGTCCTGGCTCAAGGAGCATCTGGAAACCACCGCCTCGACCGATCAGATCGTCGAGAAGCTGACGATGATCGGGCTCGAGGTCGAAGAGGTGACCGATACCGGCGCCGCGCTCAAGGGGTTCGTTGTCGCGCATGTGGTTTCCGCCGAGCAGCACCCCAATGCCGATAAGCTTCGGGTCTGCAAGGTTGATGCCGGCACGGGCGAACTGATTGACGTCGTCTGCGGGGCGCCCAATGCGCGGACCGGGCTCAAATCGGTATTTGCCGCGCCGGGCACCTATATTCCGGGCAAGGACATCACCATCGGCAAGGGAAATATCCGCGGGCAGGTGTCGAACGGCATGCTGTGTTCGGCGGCCGAGCTCGAGCTTTCCGAAGACCATGACGGGATCATCGAATTGCCCGAGGATGCGCCAATCGGGGTGCCCTACCCCGATTATGCGGGCATTGACGAGGTGGTGATCGATATCGGGCTTACGCCCAATCGCGGCGACTGTGCCGGGGTGCGCGGCATTGCCCGGGATCTGGCGGCAGCGGGGCTGGGCACGCTCAAGGATGAGGCGATCGAAAACGTGCCGGCGACGGCGGGGGCTTCGCCCATCGATGTGTTCGTGGATGGCGCGGTGTGCAAGATGTTTGCCGGGCGGCTGATCAAAAACGTCAAGAATGGCCCCTCCCCCCAATGGCTAGCTGACCGGTTGCGGGCCGTGGGATTGCGCCCGATCAATGCGCTGGTCGACATCACCAATCTGGTTTCGCTCGACCGCGCGCGGCCGCTGCACGTTTTCGACGCCGACAAGCTCAAGGGCAATGTGGGCGCGCGCATGGGGCGGGCCGGCGAGAGCCTTCTGGCGCTCGATGGCAAGACCTACCAGGTCGATGAAACCATCTGCGTCATCGCCGATAACGAAAAGGTACTCGGCCTTGGCGGCATCATGGGTGGGGAAGAGACGGGTTCGACCGAACAAACCACCAATGTGTTCATCGAATGCGCCTGGTTCGAGCCGGGCGCGATCGCGGCGGCGGGGCGCAAGACGGGGATCAATTCCGATGCCCGCTACCGCTTCGAGCGCACCGTCGATCCGACAAGCGTTTTGCCGGGAATCGAATTGGCGACGAAGCTGGTGATGGAGCTTTGCGGCGGCGAGCCGGCGGAAGTTGTCGTGACCGGGCATGTGGAAGCGCCGGGGACGGTCATCGAATTCCCGCTCGACGAAATCGAGCGGCTGACCGGCTTGAAGGTCGCGCCCGATGAGGTGAAGGCTATCCTCGGCCGGCTGGGCTTTGGCGTGGCCGGATCGGGTGAGGTGATCAGCGTCACGGTGCCGTCCTGGCGGCCGGATGTGTCGATGAAGGCCGATCTGGTCGAGGAAGTGATGCGCATGGTGGGCGTGGACAATGTGCCGGTCGAGCCGTTGCCGCGGCTGACCGGGGTTGCGCCCAAAATGCTCACCCCGATCCAGAACCGTCGCCGCATCGCGCGGCGGGCACTGGCAGCGCGGGGAATGGACGAGGCGGTGACCTGGTCGTTCATTTCCGCTTCGCTGGCCGAAAAATTCGGGGGCGGGAAGCCCGAACTCAAGCTTGCCAATGCGATTGCGTCCGACATGACCGATATGCGGCCCTCGCTCTTGCCGGGACTTCTGGCGGGCGCGGCGCGGAATGGTAATCGGGGGTTGTCCGATGTGGCGCTGTTCGAGGTGGGGCAGGTCTTCTTGTCCGATGCACCCGAGGGCCAGCACACCTATGCCACGGGCATCCGCACCAGCACGGCCGGAATTGCGGGAGGCGGACGGCATTGGCAGGGCAAGGCCGAAAAGGTTTCGGTTTATGATGCCAAGGCCGATCTGGCCGCCGCGCTCGATGCGCTGGGGGTCGATATCGACAAGGTGCAGGTGGTGGCCGAGCCGGCGGCCTGGAGCCATCCGGGGCGCGGCGGACGCGTGCAGCTGGGGCCCAAGGTGATCCTGGGCTGGTTCGGGGAACTGCATCCGGCCATGGCCGCCGAATTCGACCTCGATGGGCCGGTGGCGGCGTTCGAGATCGATCTCGATGCACTGCCCGAGCCGCGCCAGAAGGCGACCAAGGCCAAGCCGGCGCTGGAGCTTTCGCCCTATCAGCCGGTCAAGCGCGACTTTGCCTTTGTGCTGGACAGCCAGGTGGAAGCGGCCGGCCTGCTGCGGGCGGCCAAGGGTGCGGACAAGGCGCTGATTTCCGACGTTTCGATCTTCGACGTCTTTGCCGGCGCCCATGTGGGCGAGGGCAAGAAATCTGTGGCGATTGAAGTGACGCTGCAACCCAAAGACAAGACGCTGACCGATGAGGAGATCGAGGCGGTATCGGGCAAGATCGTCGCGGCGGTGGAGAAGGCGACCGGAGGAAGCCTCAGGGCCTGATCCGACCTTCAAGTGTTTTTAAAAAGGCGGGCTCGATGGCCCGCCTTTTTTAATTTACCGCAGCCAGCCGGTGGGGCGGGGGTGGAGATCGATGAGCGCGTCCTTGACGGCCTCGTCGATGGCCCCGACTTCGCTTTCCGACAGCGAGAGGTTTTTAAGGACGCCCAGATTATCCTTGAGCTGATCGAGATTGCGCACGCCGATCAGGGCCGAGGTCATCTCGGGACGGCGCAGAACCCAGGAGAGCGCCAGTTGCACCAGCGACTGGCCGCGCTCTTCGGCGATGGGGCGCAGGCGCTCGACGGCTTCCAGCACGTGGGGCTGGAGGTGGCTTTCACGCATCGAGCCCTTTTCGTTTTCCGCGCGTGTGTGGGCCCGTGAGCCCGAGCTGTATTTGCCCGAGAGCACGCCTTGGGTGAGGGGCGAAAAGGCGATGATGCCGATGCCGAGCTCGCCGCAGGCCTCGATCGTGGCGTCGGTTTCGATCCAGCGGTTGAGGATGGAATAGGATGGCTGATGGATGGTGAGCGGCACGCCCATATCCTTCAAGATCGCGTGGGCGCGGCGGGTTTCCTCCTCGGGGTAGGACGAGATGCCCACATAGAGCGCCTTGCCCTGTTTGACGGCCTGGGCCAGCGCTCCCATTGTTTCTTCAAGCGGGGTCTCGGGATCGTAGCGGTGGGAATAGAAGATATCGACATAGTCGAGCCCCATGCGCCTGAGCGACTGATCGAGGCTGGCGATCAGGTATTTCTTGGAGCCGAACTCGCCATAGGGGCCGGGCCACATGTTGTAGCCGGCCTTGGTGGAAACGATGATCTCGTCGCGATAGGGGCGGAAATCGCGGGCCAGGACCTGACCGAACAGCTCTTCGGACGAGCCCGGCGGCGGACCGTAATTGTTGGCGAGGTCGAAATGGGTGATGCCCTGATCGAAGGCGTAGCCCAAAATTTCGAAGGCGGAATCATAGTCGCGCGTGCCGCCGAAATTCTGCCACAGGCCGAGGGAAACGACCGGGAGCTTCAGTCCCGATTTTCCGCTGCGGCGGTATTGCATGGCATCGTAGCGCGCATCGGAAGCACGGTAGGTCATGGCTCTTTTTCCTCGATGGCCGAAAGGTCGGCGGAACCTATCGCCTCGCGGGCCGGACTGGCAAGGGCGCGGCGGGAGTGATAGAGGACGCGCCATGACCGAACATGCCTTTACCGTCGTTGCCCTTTATAAATTCGTCGACCAGCCGGACTTTGCCGAACTCAAGGCGCCGCTGGCCGAATTCTGCTGCGCGCGCGGGATCAGGGGCACGCTGCTGCTGGCGCCCGAGGGGATCAACGGGACGGTGGCGGGCAGCGCCCAAGCCATGCGGGAACTGGTCGCCTGGCTGGAAGACGGAAACATCTTTGGCGGGCGGTTCCGGGGAGCGGAGATCAAATATTCCTACGCGGATGCCCAGCCCTTTCACCGCATGAAAGTGCGGCTCAAATCCGAGATCGTGACGCTTCGGGCCCCCGAGGCCAATCCGGGCAAGCAGGTGGGCACCTATGTCGCGCCCGAGGATTGGAACGATCTGATCGCGCAAGAGGATGTGATCGTCATCGATACGCGCAACGATTACGAGGTGGCGCTGGGGACGTTCGCCAATGCGCAGGACCCCAGGACCGCGACGTTCACCGAGTTCAAGGACTATGTGGCCTCCGAACTCGATCCGGCAAAGCACAAGAAGGTGGCCATGTTCTGCACCGGGGGCATCCGGTGCGAGAAGGCTTCATCCTACATGCTCTCGCAGGGGTTCGAGGAGGTGTTTCATTTGAAGGGCGGCATCCTCAACTACCTCGAGAACGTGCCCGAGGATAAGAGCCTCTGGAAGGGAGAGTGCTTTGTCTTCGACGAGCGGGTGGCGGTGGGGCATGGGCTCAGAATCGGGGACGCGCAATTGTGCCGGGCTTGCCGGCAGCCGCTGACGCCCAGTGATCGCGAGCGGCCCGAATTCATCGAGGGCGTGCAGTGCCACCATTGCGCCGGCGAGGAGAATGCCGCAAAGCGCGCCGCGGCGGCGGAACGGCAAAGGCAGATGGAACTGGCGGCGGCGCGGGGCGAAGCGCATCTGGGGGAAGACGCCAAGGCGATCGCCCAAAGGCGGCGGCTGGCCAGCAAAGCCAGGCGCGAGGCCGACAGGGCAAAGAACAAGGCCGGCTGAGGCTCAGGTCTCTTGTTCGAGTCGAGGGGCCAGGACAGGATCGGAGGTGAGGACGGCGGCGGCCTCGTCCTCGGCGCCCAGCATGTCGGCGACGCGTTCGAGCGCTGAAATCAGCATGAGCTGTTCCCATTCGGCGAGTTTCGAGAACGCCGCATGAAACTGCGCATGGGCCCCGTCAGGGGCGATGTCGAGCACCTTGCGGCCCTTGTCGGTGAGGCTCAGCCAGACCTGGCGGCGATCGGCCTCGCCCTTGCGGCGGGCGACCATGCCCAGGGCTTCGAGCTTATGGATCAGCGCGGTCGTGGTGGCCTGGGTGATGCCCATGCGGGCTGCCACCGCCCCGGCGGTGTGCTCGGCGCCATCGTCAAGGAGCTGCAGGAAGACGAGCTGAGAGGGGGTCAAACCCGTCTCGCGCATCAGCGCCTTGGAATTGAGTTCGGTCTTGCGCAGGATCTTGCGCAGCGCCGATAGCGCGGTTTTGGTCGGGGCTTGCACGGCGCGGTCTGGCTCCAGCGATAGGTCGCTTATCCTCTTACCTTCGCTTGCTCCCACTCCCAAGCCTCCTTCAGGCGCGCAGCGACTAAATCATTTCGATTATACTAATTAATTTTAGAATCGGCAACATGGTGTGCGAGCCAATCCATATGTCGCAAAAATATCTTTTACAGCGCTGAAGCGCCCATTAGCTGGGCGCTTGCGCCGGATACACCGTGGTTCGGAACCTCTGCAGCGGTTGACAATTAGTTTGATAAATCTAACTATCTGTCGCGAACGCAACGGAGGCAATCACCATGGAACTCGCCGCAGCGAGCAACACCGATGTGACCGCCGGGCCGCGCGCCGCCGTCACGATTCGCAGCCCCAAGCGCGAAGACGGCGCAGCCGTATGGCAATTGGTGGCCGATACGGCGTCGCTCGACGACAATTCGATGTATTGCAATCTGCTCCAATGCAGCCATTTCGCGTCGACCTGCGCGGTCGCCGAGATGGATGGCGAAATCGTGGGCTGGATTTCGGGCTATATCCCGCCCGAGCACCCCGACACCTATTTCGTCTGGCAGGTGTGCGTGGCTGAAAAGGCGCGCGGACGGGGCCTAGCCAAGCGGCTGATCAATGCCGTGCTGGCAAGGCGCGTGTGCGCAGATGTGCGCCGCATCCAATCGACGATCACCAGCGACAACAAGCCCTCATGGGCGCTGTTCAGCTCGGTGGCCGAAACGCTGGAGGCCGATCTGGCGCGTCAGGCCCATTTCAAGCGCGACACCCATTTCGCCGGCAAGCACGACACCGAATTTCTGGTGACCATCGGACCGTTCGGGCGCGAGGCGCTGCCGGTCCGGTCCGCCGCCTGACATCCCCATGCGCCTTCCGCTGATTCCCAATTCTGCCGTCCCACAAAGGAGACAGGGCACGATGACCGCTACCCATGAAACCTTCGATCGCGTCGAGAGCCAGGTGCGATCCTATTCGCGCAGCTTCCCCAAACTCTTCAACAAGGCCAAAGGCGCGACGATCTTTGGCCATGACGGGCGCGAGTATATCGATTTTCTCGCCGGCTGCTCCTCGCTCAATTACGGGCATAACGACCCTGACATGCAGGCCGCGCTGGTGGACTATGTGACCGCCGACGGCATCACACACGGGCTCGACATGTTCACCCAGGCCAAGGAGCAGTTCCTTGCCGCCTATGAGGAGATCATTCTGAAGCCGCGCGGCATGGACTATAAGCTCATGTTCACCGGCCCCACCGGGGCCAATGCGGTGGAAGCTGCACTCAAGCTGGCCCGCAAAGTGACCGGTCGCACCAATGTCATCGCCTTTACCAATGGCTTTCACGGCATGACGCTGGGCGCGCTGGCCGCGACCGGCAATGCCGGCAAGCGCAATGGCGGGGGCGTCGATCTCAATGGCGTTTATCGCGCTCCGTTCGAGGGCTATTTCGGCCCCGGCGTCGATACCGCCGACATGCTCGAGCAGATGCTGGACGATCCCTCTGGCGGCATCGACACGCCGGCGGCGATCCTTGTCGAGCCGGTGCAGGGCGAAGGCGGTCTCAACGCCGCGTCGGGCGAATGGCTCAAGAAGATTGAGCAGATCGCGCGCAAGCATGGCGCGTTGCTGATCCTTGACGACATCCAGGCCGGGTGCGGTCGGACGGGGACCTTCTTCTCGTTCGAGGAATTCGGGCTTTCCCCCGATATCATCACCCAGGCCAAATCGCTCTCGGGCATGGGCCTGCCCTTCGCTTTGACGCTCATCAAGCCCGAGCACGACATCTGGAAGCCGGCCGAGCACAACGGCACCTTCCGGGGCAACAATCATGCTTTCGTCACCGCCCGGGTGGCGCTCGAAAAGTTCTGGCACACCGAGGCTTTCGCCAATTCGGTCAAGGCCAAGGGCGAGCACCTCAAAACCCGGCTGGGCGCGATCGCCGCCCGCTACGGGCTGAACCTGCGCGGCCGTGGCATGATGATGGGCATCAACACCGAGGATGGGGAAACCGCTTCGGCCATCTGTGCCTGGTGCTTTGAAAAGGGCCTGATCATCGAGACCTCTGGCGGCCATGACGAGGTGGTCAAGGTGCTCTGCCCGCTGACCATCGACATCGCGCTGCTCGACAAGGGGCTCGACATCATCGAGGACGCCTTCGAGGCCGTCCTTGCCAAGGATGACGCTCGCGCTGCCGCCGAATAAAAACAAAGGAGACAACAATGATCGTTCGCGATCTCGAAGAGGCCCGCCAGGGCGACCGACTGATCAAGGCCGACGGCTGGGATTCCACGCGCCTGCTGCTGGCGGGCGATGACATGGGCTTTTCCTTCCACATCACCCGCATCGCGACCGGGACCAGCCACGAGTTCCACTACAAGCACCATTTCGAAAGCGTCTATTGCATTTCGGGCGATGGCGAGATCGAGGAACTCGATACCGGCAAGGTCCACCAGATCAAGCCCGGCGTCATGTACGCGCTCGACAAGAACGACCGCCACCGGCTGACGGCGCGCGAGGAACTGGTCCTTGCCTGCTGCTTCAACCCGCCGGTGACGGGCACCGAAGTGCACCGCGAGGATGGGTCCTACGCCCCGGCTGAAGAGTTCAAGCAGAGCGCCTGAGCCGGAAAATCAAACCGAACCAAGGAGTAGAGGAAGCAATGACACTCTCTGCAGTTCACGACCGATCTGACATCTATCCCACCCGCCAGGCGCAGGAAGCCTGGCTCGAACGCAAGGACCCGGTGTTCTGGGGGCAATGGAGCCCGCAGGCGCCACTGACGCGCGCCCAGACCGAGGAATTCGACAAGAACGGCTTTCTGATCCTCAAGAACGTCTTTTCCCCCGCCGAGGTGGCAAAGCTTCAGGAGGAATCGCGGCGCCTGCGCTCGGGCGAAGCGCAGCTCGCATCCGACAATGTGGTGACCGAGCCCGGTTCGGACGCGGTGCGCACCATTTTCCGGCTCGAGGACGAAAGCGCGCTCTTTAACCGCATGGCGCGAGACGAGCGGATCGCGGGGAAGGTGAAATTCCTGCTCGATGACGATCTCTACCTTCACCAGAGCCGATTGAACTACAAGCCCGGTTTTACCGGCAAGGAATTTTACTGGCACTCGGATTTCGAGACCTGGCACGCCGAGGACGGCATGCCGCGCATGCGCGCGATTTCCGCATCGGTGCTTCTGACCGACAATGACGCGCTCAACGGCCCGCTGATGCTGATGCCCGGATCGCACAAGCATTATGTGTCCTGCGCCGGGGAGACGCCGGAGGACAACCACAAATCCTCGCTCAAAAAGCAGGAGATCGGGGTTCCGAGCCCGGAAGCGCTGACCGAATTGGCCCAGAAATTCGGCATTGAATATGCCTCGGGCAAGGCCGGAACGGTGATCCTTTTCGAATGCAACACCATGCATGGCTCGAACGGGAACATCACGCCCTTCCCGCGCTCGAACGCGTTCTTCGTTTACAACGCCTGGTCGAACAAGGTCGAAGAGCCCTTCGCTGCCCCGAAGCCCCGCCCGGCCTTTCTGTCGAGCCGCGATCCGCAAGGGCCGATCGAGATCGTTTCCGGCCCCATCCAATAAAACACTTCTCCGGGCCCATCGGCCCGGAGCCGACCCCGACACAATCGGAGGCATCAATTGACGACACAACATCCTCACACCGTCGAAAAGATCGGCGGCACGTCCATGTCGCGCAGCCACGAACTGCTCGACACCGTGCTCATTGGCAACCGGACGGGCGACGCGCTCTACAACCGCGTCTTTGTCGTTTCCGCTTATGGCGGAATGACCGACGCGCTGCTCGAGCACAAGAAATCGGGGGAGCCTGGCGTCTATGCCCTGTTTGCCAGCGCCGAGAGCGGCTGGCAGTGGGGTGATGCCCTGTCGGCGGTGGCTGCGAAGATGGTCGAAAAGAACGCCGAGATCTTTGCCGATCCGGCGCGGCGGGAGGAAGCCGACAGCTTCATCCGCGAGCGGATCGAGGGCGTGCGGTCCTGTCTCATCGATCTGTCGCGGCTGTGTTCGTTCGGGCATTTCCAACTCGAAGCGCATCTTTTGACGGTGCGCGAAATGCTCTCGGCGCTGGGCGAGGCGCAATCGGCGTTCAACACGGCGCTGCTGCTCAACCAGCACGGGGTCAATGCGCGGTTCGTGGACCTGACCGGCTGGCGGCAGGACGGTGCCTTGCCGCTGGACGACCATATCGCGCGCCAGTTCGAGGGGATCGACCTTGGCCGCGAACTGCCCATCGTCACCGGCTATGCCCAATGTGCCGAACAGCTCATGAAGACCTATGACCGGGGGTATTCGGAGGTGACCCTGTCGCGGGTGGCAGTGGTGACCGGCGCGGCCGAGGCGATCATCCACAAGGAATTTCACCTCTCCTCGGCCGACCCCAAGCTCGTGGGCGCCGATAAGGTGCAGGTAATCGGGGAGACCAATTACGATGTCGCCGACCAGCTCTCCAATATGGGAATGGAGGCGATCCATCCGCGGGCGGCGAAATCGCTGCGCCAGGCGGGCATTCCGCTGCGGGTGACCAATGCGTTCGAGCCCGACCATCCGGGGACGGTGATCATGAGCGACCTTGCGCCCAAGATGCCGGGGGCAGAGATCGTGACCGGTCTCAAGGGCGTGTTCGCGCTCGAATTCTACGACCAGGACATGGTGGGGGTTAAGGGGTATGACGCCAAGATCCTCGAGGCACTGACCCGGCACAAGGTGTGGATCATCTCGAAAACCTCGAACGCCAACACCATCACCCATTATCTCAAGGGCTCGATGAAGGCGATCAAGCGGGTGGAGACCGACCTTACCGAGGCCTTTCCCACGGCGACGATGACGCTGCGCAAGCTGGCCATGGTTTCGGCGATCGGGCGCGATCTGTCGGGCTGCCGCATCCTGCCGCGCGCGATCGCGGCGCTCGACGAGGCGGGAATCGAGCCGGTGGGGATCACCGACATGGTGCGCAAGGTGGACCTGCAGGTGATGGTGGAAGAGGACGATTTCGACGCGGCGGTGATCGCCCTGCACAAGGGGCTGGTGGAAGCGCCCGAGGCGCGGGCCGAAGTCAGGCGCGCGGCTTAGAGCATTTCCGCTTTTCTCCGAATCGCTTCAATGCTCTAAGTCCTTGTTTTGTCGCGTGTCCGAACCGCGAAACCGTTTCCATCCCCGGCCAAGCCGGGGACATGCTTTTGCTGGACACGCTCTAAAAGGGCGGATCGGAGCGAAACACGACCGGCGCGCCGCCGCGCGGGTGGCGGAAGCCTAGTTCGGCGGCGTGGAGTTGCAGCCGGTCGGCTGCGGCCAGCGCCTGGCCGGTGGCGTAGAATTGGTCGCCAAGGATCGGGTGGCCGATTTCTTTCATGTGCGCGCGCAGTTGATGCGTGCGGCCGGTGATGGGGGTGAGCGCGACTCGTGTCACCCCGTTTTCGCGGCCAATCACCCGCCAGCGGCTCTGGGCCGGACGGCCGCGTTCGTAATTGACCTCCTGGCGGGGCTTGTTCTCCCAATCGGTGGCGAGAGGTAGATCGACAAGACCTTCCTCCTCGGCGATTTCGCCCCAGACGCGGGCGATATAGAGCTTGGTGGTCTGGCGATATTCGAACTGCTTGCCGATATGGCCATGCGCCGCCTTGTGCTTGGCCATGACAATGATGCCCGAGGTGTCCTTGTCGAGCCGATGGATGGTTCCGGCGCCGGGGAAGCGTTCCAGGGCACGGGACTGCAGGCTGTCGAAAAGCGCGGGATCCTTGCCCGGAACGCTCAGCAAACCCGAGGGCTTGTTGAACACCACGATGTCCTCATCCTCATGGATGATGTCGAGCCAGGGCTCGCGCGGCGGGTCGTAGTCGTAGGTCTTGGGCATGGGTTCGAGCATGGGCGGTGCTGTACCAGCATTCGGGCGGCCAGGAAAGTTTGCGCTCTGCCATGCTCTGGCCCCTATTTTGCCACAAGCGCTCCCATTATTGTGAGGGGTGTGCTAGGCGCACGTCAGGGTCAACGTCTCTTTCCGGGTCTCATGCTTGCAAAACGGCTGATCGCGCTGTTTGCCGCACTCATTATCGGGTGTTCGGTTTCCCCTGCCCAGGCCCAGAGCCATACCCGCGAGCAGATCGAAGTTCTCGCCCAGTATTATGCGCAATATTACGGAGTGCCGCTGGAGCTGGTGCGGCGGGTGATCAACCGCGAAAGCACGTTCAACCCTTCGGCCCGCAACGGCCCCTATTACGGGCTGATGCAGATCCTGCCGGCCACCGCCCGTACCATGGGGTTCAGGGGCGAGCCGTCCGACCTGCTCAATGCGGAAACCAACCTGATCTACGCCGTCAAATATCTGCGCGGCGCCTGGATGCTGGCCAATGGCAGCCATGACCGGGCGGTGCAGCTTTATGCCAAGGGCTATTATTACGAAGCCAAGGCGGCCGGGCTGCTCGAGGAAACCGGATTGCGTCCCGGACCGGCAACGCCGGCCACTCCTGCCCCGCCGCAATTTGCAGCGCCCGTTGTCGCCGCGGTAACGCCCGCTCCGGCAGAGGCGGCGCCGGCTGCAGATCCGATCCAGGTGGCCGCGATCGAGGAGGAGGCGACCATCGCCCCGCTCGGCTTCCTGCCGCCGGCCCGTCCGATGGGACTTGAAGCACCAGAGGACGTCTCGTCCGAGGCCAACGAGGCGCTGGTCGCGATTGCCGCTGCCGAAGCGCCACCGGCCCTGCCCGTCCGTCCGGACGTTGCCGCCGAGCCCGAAGATGCCGCGCCGCAAATGGCCGAGGCACAGGAGCCGTCCGAGACCGATGAACCGGTGGCTGTCGCTGCAGCCTCGCCCGAGGGGGAGATCATCGATGAGCTCCGTCCGTCCGTGGATCTGGTGGCCAGCACTTTCGCACTGCTCGATTCGACCGCTTCTGCCCAACGCTGACCGTGCCCTGACTGCGACAATGCAGCCACAATCGAACCACAAATCCGTCCGCCGGGGTTTTCATTAGGGACCGGTGTGCTAGGCTTTGGTTCAAATTGGAGCTTTTTGGGCTCCGGCCCGACGGAATGGATAGTGTGGATTGCGTACCAGCCGTGAAAGCCATCAAACGCCATAGTCTTGTTGCTCTGTTTGTTGCCAGTACCACGCTGGCTGGCCCCGCGCAGGGGTTCGAGCTGTTCGGCATCCAGTTCTTCGGCTCGGAGGCTGAGGACGCTGCCGATGCGGTGATCGCCGATCCGCGCACCTATACGCTGACCTTCGAAACCGGTGCCGAGGGCGAAGTCGACGGGGCGTTGCGGGGCGCCTCGAACCTTTGGGGCGACCGCGATGAGCCAGCTTCGGGCGTTGCGGGGCTTTTGGCCAAGGCACGGGGCGATTATGCGCGCATGACCGGCGCGCTCTACAATCTTGGCTATTATGGCGGGGCGATCTCGATCCTGGTGGGCGGGCGCGAAGCCTCGTCCATTCCGCCCGATGCAACGCTGCCCGAGCCGGTCGATATCGTCGTCACTGTCAATCCGGGGCCGCAATTTACCTTCGGTGCCCTGCGCATCGCCAATCGCGCGCCCGGCCCGGTGCCGCCCCATGACGAGGCCGAGCCGCCCGAAGAGATCGGGTTCGTGACCGGAGGGGTGGCGCGCGCCACGATCGTGGCCCAGGCCGAGCAGCGGCTGGTCGAGGCCTGGCGCCAGCTGGGCTATCCCAAGGCGGCGATCGCATCGCGCGATGTCGTCGCCGATCATCCCAGCCGCACGCTGGAGGTTTCGATCACCGTCGATCCGGGCGCTTATGCCGCCGTCGGGCCGATCGGTGTGCAGGGGACCGAACGCATGGACCCCGAATTCATAGTGCGCCAGACCGGATTGGTGCCGGGCGCGGAAACCGATCCGGACGATCTCGATCTCGCCCGCGAACGGTTGACCCGGCTGGGCGTGTTCCGCTCGCTGCGGATCGAGGCGGCCGAAGCGGTGCCCGCCAGCGGGTTGCTGCCCTATCAGATCATCGTCCAGGAGCAGGCGCTGCGCCGCTTCGGCATCGGCGCCAGCTATGGCACGCTCGACGGGCTGGGTGTCGAGGGCTACTGGCTGCACCGCAATCTTTTCGGCCAGGCGGAGCGGTTGCGGCTCGACGCGCGGGTGGCGGGGATAAGCTGGCCGATCGAAACCGAAGAGTTCGATTACGCGTTCGGCGGCACCTTCACCAAGCCGGGAATCTTTACGCCCGATACCGATCTTGTCGCTTCGATCAGCGCCGATCGCTCGGTGCTGCCGCTCTATACGGAAAATTCGGTGCAGGGCCGGGTGGGGATCGAACAGCTCTTTACCGATACCATATCGGGGGGCGTGGGCGTCCAGTTCCAGCATTCCTATTTCGAGGATGACGAAACATTCGGGAATCGGACATTCACCACCGCCGGGCTTTACGGACGCGGCGTGTTCGACAGCCGCGATTCCGATCTCGACCCCACCGAGGGCTTTTATATCGAGGGGACGATCGATCCGCTCTATGAGTTCGAATACGAAAACACCCTGGTGCGCGCAACGCTGGAGGGACGCACCTATTTCGGGTTCGGGGAGGACGACAACATCGTGCTCGCCGCCCGTGTGCGCGCCGGGGCCCTGGCCGGCCCGTCGCTCTCGGAAATCCCGCCCGACCTGTTGTTCTTTGCCGGCGGCGGGGGTTCGGTGCGCGGCTATGCCTATCGCTCGATCGGAGTCGATGACGGCATGGGCAATGTCACGGGCGGGCGCTACCTGCTCGAAGGTTCGCTCGAGGCGCGGATGCGGTTCAACGACCAGTTCGGGGGCGTGGCTTTCCTCGACGGCGGCTATGTGGCCGCCGATACCTTCCCCGACCTCGAAGAACTCAAGCTCGGCGCCGGTGTGGGCATCCGCTATTACACGGCGCTGGGGCCACTGCGGCTCGATCTGGCACTTCCGCTGAACAAGGGCGAGGATGACCCCGATTACGCGCTTTATGTGGGGATAGGACAATCGTTTTGAGGCGTCTAGCAGCCATCGCCATAACGCTTTTCGCACTCGCCGTGCCCCAGCTTGCCCTTGGGCAGGAGCCGGCCGAGGGCGAGAGCCTGATGGACGTTCTGGCGCGCGCCACCCAGCTCAACGAATCCGAGCAGCGCTCGTTTCTGGTCCAGTTCGTCGAGGACCGCATTTCCACCCCGGACCGGCAAATCCGCCTCAACGGCATCAATGGGGCGCTTTCATCCAATGCCTCGATCGACCAGATTACCATTTCGGACACCGAGGGCATCTGGCTGATCATCGAAAACGCGGCACTGACCTGGGATCAAGGGGCGCTGGTGTTCGGACGGCTGGAAATCCAGTCGCTTTCGGCCGACTCCATTGCCTACATCCGCAATCCCGTTTCCACCGAAGAGCCGGCGGCACCCTCGCCGGAAGCCGGGGGCTTTTCGGTTCCGGAATTTCCCGTGGCAGTCATCCTCGAGAGCCTTTCCATTCCCTCGGTGCGGTTCGGGGAACAGGTGTTCGGGCTGGGGTCGGAAATATCATTGGCCGGGGCCATGACGCTGGAAGGCGGCGCGATCGACGCCCAGCTCGATATCGAACGCCGCGACGGGCCGGGCGGATCGCTCGATCTGGACCTACAATATGCCAACGAGAGCCGGGAAATCGATCTCGGGCTGAACCTTATAGAGCCGGAAAACGGCATCATTGCCAATTTGCTCAACATCCAAGGGCGTCCCGAGATCGCATTGGGATTGACCGGGGCCGGACAGATCGAGAACCTCGATGTCGAACTGACGTTCGATGCGGACGGAAATCGCATTCTTTCGGGCACGGGAACGCTCGACCAGGGCACCGAAGGGCTGATGATAGCAGCCGACCTGCAAGGCCCGCTCGCCGACATCCTGCCCGCCGTCTATAGCGACTTTTTCGGGACCAATACGGCGCTCTCGCTCAACGCCCTGTTGCGGGACGCGGGCGGGTTCGAAATTTCCGACCTGTCGCTCACCGGTGGCTCGCTTTCGCTGTTCGCCAATGCGGCGACCACCCAGGACGGGTTCTTGAACCGGCTCGATATCAGCGGCCAGATCGACAATGCCGATGAGGCAAAGGTCGTGCTTCCGGTGCCCGGCGCCTCGACGCGACTCGAGAGCGCGCATTTCAATGTCGACTACGGCACCGACGGCTCTGAGGATTGGGCAGGGCAATTGGAAATCCTCGGCTTTGAAACCCCCGATTTTGGTGCCGACAGTCTGGTGCTCAACGCTTCGGGGGTGGCTGCCGATCTCGAAGATCCCGCCAACCGCCGCGTCACCTTCAATGGCGACGGCATGCTCGACGGCGTCGTTTCCTCGTCCGAAGAGATTTCCCAGGCGCTGGGATTCTCGATGAGCCTCGGCATTGCCGGGCTGTGGGAAGCGGGCCAGCCGATTACGCTGGCGCAACTGATCCTTGCCGCCGAGGCGCTGGACCTCGAGATGGCCGGACAGATCGCCGATGCGGTCTTTACGGGAGATATCAACCTCTCCACCCAATCGATCGCGCCGTTCTCCGGCCTTGCCGGGCGCGAGCTTTCCGGCGCGGTGATGCTGGCGGCCAATGGCACGCTCTCCCCGCTGATCGGCGGGTTCGATCTGACGCTGGACGGCACCGGCACCGATCTGGCCGTCGACGACCCGGTGGCCGATAACCTTCTCGAAGGCACCGTCGATTTGTCCGGGCGCATCGCACGGTCCGAGGCGGGACTGGAAGCGCGCGATTTCCGCATCGCCAACGATCAGGTCGAACTGGTGGCCGACGGCACCTATGCCACAGGCGAGGCCGATTTCACCTTCGAAGCCGCGCTGGCCGATCTGGCGCTCATCGATCCCGAGGCCAGCGGACGGCTGGTGGTGACCGGCACGGCGCAAGGCAGCGAAGGGACGATCGCGCTGGTTGCCGATGCCGATATCGCCGAGGGCATGCTGGCGGGCCGCACGCTGCGCAATGCCAATATCGGGTTTGACGGCATATCGAATGAAGACGGGCTTGTGGGAACGCTTGCCGGATCCGCCTCGCTCGATGGGTTCAATATCACGCTTTCGAGCGGGATCGACAATTCGGCCGAAAGGCTGCTGCTCTCCGACATTGCCTTTGAGGCGCCCGGCACCACGCTAAGCGGCGATCTCACGCGCTATGCCGATGGACCGCTCGAAGGCCGGCTGACCCTGGATGCCCCCAATATCGAAACCGCCGCAGCCCTGGCGCTTGTCGAGGCGAGCGGATCTGCCGATGCCGATATCGTCCTCACGCGGGCGGCCGAAACGCAAGAGGCGGAAATCACCGCCGCGCTCGAGGGGATCGTGTTCGGCGACATTTCGGTGGGCGATGCCGATGCCCGCGCGGTGGTGGCCGATCTGTTCGGGGTGCCGGTGATCGACGGGTCGGTTACGGGCAGTCAAATCGTTGCCGCGGGCACGACGGTGGAAACGCTCGATCTTACGGCCTCTTCCAGCGGCGCGATCACGCGATTTTCCGGCAGCGCGGCGCTCAATGGGGGCACCGGGGTCAATCTTGCCGGCTTGCTGGAGCCGATCGAAGACGGCTATCGGGTGGCGCTCGACAGCTTCCGGCTGGCGCAGGGAGAGCTTTCCGCTTCCCTTGCCCAGCCAGCCGAATTGACCGTGGCCGGGGAGGCGGTCTCGTTCTCGGGGATCGAGCTGGCCGTGGGATCGGGACGGATTTCGGCCACCGGCAGCGCGGGACAAACGCTCGATATCGATCTCGTCATCAATGCCCTGCCGCTCAATATCGCCAACACGGTCGTGCCCGATCTGGGGCTGGCGGGCACCGTTTCGGGCAATGCGCAGATCTCGGGCGAAGCCACCGCCCCCAATGCCAGCTTCACGATTGACGCAAGCGGTATCAATGCCAACGCGATCGCCGACTATGGCATCGCGCCGCTGTCGCTTTCGGCGCGGGGCCGGTTTGCCGACGGAACGGTAACCCTGGCCCAGGTGCGGGCAGCGGGCTCGGGCGGGCTCAACGCGACCGCGCAGGGAACGATCCCGCTGTCGGGGTCCGGGCTCAATATTGCCATCGACGGCTCGGCGCCGCTTTCGCTGGCCAATCGGTTCGTCGCCGACCGGGGCGCGCAGGTTTCGGGTAACGCGACATTCAACGCGCGGGTGACCGGGCGGCTCGACAATCCGCAATTTGGTGGCACGGTTTCCGTGGCCAATGGCGAATATATCGATCCGGGCCTGGCGCTGCGGCTGGTGGGGATCACCGGCAGCGCGACGCTTTCGGCGGAGAGGGCGACGATCAATTCGCTCACCGCCGATCTGGCGACCGGCGGGTCGGTTTCGGCATCCGGCTATGTGGGGCTCGATGCGGGGCTCACCTCGGACATCGGCATCACCTTCAACGAGGCGCGCTATGCCGATGGCTATCTGGTGGTGGCGACGCTCAACGGCGCCATCCGGCTTTCCGGACCCATCGCCAATGGCGGCACGCTGGGGGGCAATATCGACATCGAGCGTGCCGACATTACAGTTCCCGACGGGTTCGGCGGCGCGGTGGGTGTCATAGACGTCGATCATGTGCGGCCCCCCTCCCCTGTCGCGGCGACGCTGGCGCGGGCGCGGATCGATCAGCGCGCCTCGAGCGCGGGAACGCCAACGAGGCCGCTCGCCCTCAACCTCACCATTTCGGCGCCCAACCAGGTGTTTATCCGCGGACGCGGGCTCGATGCGGAAGTGGGCGGCGCGGTGCAGCTTGGCGGCACCATTGCCGACATCCAGCCGGTTGGCGGGCTGGAGCTGATCCGGGGCCGGCTCTCCATTTTGGGTCAGCGCATCGATTTCGACGAAGGTTCGGTGACCCTGATCGGGGACATGGACCCCTTCATCAATCTCGTCGCCCGCACCGAGGGCAACGACATCACGGTGATCGTCACCGTCTCGGGCCGGGCGTCGGCCCCTGAAGTGACCTTCACCTCCGATCCCATGCTGCCCCAGGACGAAGTGCTCTCGCGCCTGATCTTCGATCGCAGCGTGGGCGATCTGTCGCCTCTCCAGCTCGCCCAACTCGCCGCAGCCGCCGCTGAACTGGCGGGCGGGGGCAGCGGATCGGGGTCGCTGCTCGGTTCGCTGCGCGAGGCGGCGGGGCTCGACGATCTCGACATCGTCACCGATGAGGAGGGCAATGCGGCGGTGCGCGCCGGGGCCTATATTGACGATAACATCTATCTTGGCGTCGAAACCGGCACCGAAGAGACCCGGGTGACCATCGACCTGGAAGTCACCGAACAGCTACGCGCCCGCGCATCCACCAGTACCAACGGCAATTCCGGGCTGGGCGTCTTTTACGAGCAGGATTACTGAGCGCTACCCGCTCCGTGCCCGTTGGAACTTTCGGGCTTTGCCGAACCTTATCCTAGCACTCGGTCAAGACGCCGCGTGGCGGCGGAAGGATAGGTTCATGTTCAAGGGCTTACTGCTCTGGATGATCGGCATTCCGCTGCCGCTCGTCATTTTATTGCTGATTTTCGTGCTCTGACCGCCCCAGCGCGTCGGACCGCTGTTTCCATCCACAAGAGACGCCCCTTGCCTGGCCCGGCCGCGGGGCAGATACGGAGAATTCGAAATGAACGCCATCATCTATCTCGTCGGTCTGGTCGTTATCGTCATGGCCATCCTTTCGTTCATCGGGCTGGCTTGAGCCAGACGGGGGGAAAAAACCATGACAACAGTAACTCCCGTCGAGCCCGCCGCCGCTCAGGAAACTTCCTCCTATGTCGACTGGCCGGCCATTGTGGCCGGTGGCGTCGTGGCCGCCGCCATTTCACTGGTGCTTCTCGCCTTCGGCTCGGCCGTGGGACTCTCGCTCACCGATCCGTTCGGGCGTGAGGGCGTCTCGCTGTTCTGGATCGCGGTGGCCATGGCCATCTGGGTGGTCTGGGTGCAGGTGTCTTCGCTGATGATCGGCGGCTATCTCACCGGGCGGATGCGAAAGCGCAATTATGACGCCACCGAAGAGGAATCCGATATCCGCGACGGTTTCCATGGCCTCCTGGTCTGGGCAACTGCCGTTGTCATCACCGCCATTCTAGCACTGGGCGGCCTGGGAACCTTGGTCAACAGCGTGGGTGCGGCGGCAGGCGGGATCGCCCAGGGCGCAGGTGCCGCCGCTGGGGGCGCGGTTACCGAAGCCGCCGAGGACGCGCCGTTCCAGTCGAGCATCGATCGGCTGCTGCGGACACCCACGACGACCGAGGGCGACGCTGCCGCAACGCGGGATGAAGTGGGCCGTATCTTGGTCGAGGGTGTGACCGGCGAAGGTATTGCCGAGGACGACAGGGCCTATCTCGCCCAGCTCGTCGCGGCCCGCACCGATATGAGCCAGGAAGAGGCACAGTCACGGGTGGACGAAGTCATCGCCCAGGCGCAAGCTATCCAGGACGATATCGTTGCAGCCGCCGAACAGGCCCGCCGTGTGGCCATTTTGGGTGCGTTCCTCACCGCGGCATCTCTAGCGGTCGGCGCGGCAGGCGCCTGGTTTGCCGCCGTGGCCGGAGGCAATCATCGCGACACCCATACGGTGACTGCGTTCTTTGCCCGCCGCCGTCCGCCGGTGGTCTAGGCAAACGACAAGCAGAAAAGCCCCGCTCGAGCGGGGCTTTTTGCATTTTATGGATGCGCGCTAGACGGCTTTACGCGCAAGCCCGTCACCGAAATCGGCGGCGGTTCCATCCTCGAGGGCTTCATCCTCCTCCCATTGAAGGCTGTCTTCGCGCTCAAAGGCATCAAGAGTGAAGCTCGCGATGATGCCGTCGAGCGTTGTGACCTGTCCCTCGGTCTGCTCGATCGCCGCATTGGTTTCTTCCACCAGGGCGGCGTTGTGCTGGGTCATCTCATCGAGCTGGCGCACGGCGGACGAGACCTCGGAGATGGCCGAGGCCTGTTCCTGGCTCGCTGACGAAATCGTCTGCATGATCGCCGCGTTTTCAATCACCGCATCGCGGATTTCGCGCAGGGTTTCGGCAGCCTGGGAGACGAGCCTGGTGCCGCCGCCAACTTCGCTGGCGCTCTGTTCAATCAGCGCCTTGACCTCCGAGGAGGCCTCGGCCGCGCTTTGGGCGAGGCGGCGGACTTCGACGGCAACGACGGCAAAGCCCTTGCCCGCTTCTCCGGCCCGGGCCGCTTCCACCGAAGCGTTGAGGGCCAGAAGATTGGTCTGGAAGGCGATGTCGTCGATCATCTTGATGATGTCGGAAACCTTGGCCGACGAGGTGGTGATCCGCTCCATTGCGGCATTGGCCTTTTCCATCACCGCACCGCCCCTATCGGCGAGACCAGTGGCGGCGCGGGTCTTGGCCAGCGCATCCTCGGCCTTCCTGGCGTTGTCGGAGACGGTTGCGGCGAGCTGTTCCATGGCGGCCGAGGTTTCCTCGACCGTCGCGGCCTGGCGCGTAGTGCGCTCGGAAAGGTCATTGGCGCCCGAGAGGATCTCGCCGGTCGCCTGTTTCAGCGCTTGAGAGGTTTGCTTGAGCCGGCTCACCACATCGGTGAAGGTATCGGCCATCGCGTTGGTATCGGCCTTGAGTTGCGCGAAAGCACCCTCATAGTCCCCATCGACCCGCAAGGAGAGATCGGCGGCGGCCATGGCGGAAAGCACCTGGCCGGTTTCGGTGAGGCCGCGATCCACGGTTTCCATGACCAGATCGACGCTGCGGGCAAAGCTTGCCAGTTCGGGATCATCATATCGCGTTTCGATGCGGCGGGAGAAATCGCCGGCGACGGCGGCCGATACCACGTCCCGGATGCGCGCCTGGAGATCGGCGCGCAAGCGGTGTTCCTCGGCCTCGCGTTCGGCCGCCCGCGCCTTTTCCGCATCCATGGCGCGCATGGCGCGACTGTTGTCGCGGAAGACGGCGAGGGCCTCGATCATCTGCCCGACTTCATGACGCTGCCGGTTATCGAGCTCGAGGTCGAGATCGCCATCGGCAAGCTGGCGCATGCGATCCGCGATCGCCTTGATGGTTCCCGAAAGGCCCCGGCCGATAAAAACCGCGAGGGTGGCCCCGAGGATGAGGACGGCAATCCCGGCAATCAGAACGGCATTGAGCGTGGTTCGGGCGAGCGCCTCGCCGGTGGGGCCCAGCGCATCCTGGCGCGCCTGCACCGAGGCGAGCATGGCGCCAAAGGCCTGCTGCATCTGGGGGCCGAGCACATCGAGCTCATCGCTCATCACAGCATTGCGGGCCAAAATCGCTTCGGCGGCGGTGTCGGCATGCGCCATATAGACGTCCAGCGCTTCCATCATGCGATTGGCGGTCGCCTTTTGCGAATTCGAGATCACCGCATCATGGAGGGCCTGCAGATTTTCCCTGGCGAAGCTGGCGTTCTGAGCGGCAAGCTCCAGCCGGGCCGGATCGGCGGTCAAGAGGAACTGCTCGACCTCGAACTGGGTGAGGATGGTGGCCTGTACGCCGAAGCCCGCAGCGCCCGTGGCGTTGAAATTGCCACTCACCGCGCGCAGCGCTGCGGTGGCATCCTCGCGCAGGCCATCGCCGATAGCGCGCAGTTCCACCACGGTCGCGTCAATCTGCGCTTGCACCTCCGTCATGCGGGCAAAGGCCGCCTCATAAGCCTGGGCGGAGACGGCAAAATCCTCGATGGCAGCTTCGGTCTCGGGATCAGCGGTAAACAGCGCCATGGTTTGCGCGTCCTGTGCTTGCAGGCTGGCGATGGCCTGGGCCAGCGACTGGGCTTTTTCCGCCGACGTCTCCAGCCGATAATCGAGATCGGCCAGCCGGGCGGCCGAGAGCTGCTCGACGAAGCCTGAAATCGCAACGGTCTGGCGCGCGGCCACGCGATACTCGGAAAAGGTCTGCGAAACGGCGCTGACGCCGAAATACGCAAATGCGACAATGGCTGCCAGCAGCGCGATCATTGCTCCGAACGAAGCATAGATGCGCTGGGCGACGCTTAGTTTGGACAGCATGAATGCCCCCTCGTCCACCAAGACTTGGAGCAGTAAGCGGCTGGAAAGTTAAGGAACACTCAATTGTCGCACCGCTCGCGCCGAAATACTGACTATTTCGGCGACAAGCGCGAGTGTTGCTTAAAAACGGGGCAACTCAACCGGTCCAACTGGTGAAAATTGCCGGAGTGCATGCAGTTGGGTCAGGTCAGCTGGCGCGGGCCAAAAGCGGTGCGACTTCGAACTCGTCCGTCTCTGCCGGGCTGAGCTGGAAAGATTCGACGATCGCATCGAGATCGCGGGCCTGCGCATCGGTCTGAGCCACAGCCGCGTTGGTTTCTTCAACAAGGGCCGCGTTCTGCTGAGTGATCACATCGAGCTCGCGCACGGCAGCGGAAACCGATTGGATGGCGCCGGCCTGGTCGCGGCTTGCCGCCGACATCTCGGTCATGGTGCCGGCGTTCTCGGTCACCATGGCCATGATGGCGGCAAGGCGTCGAGCCGCTTCGGCCACGAGCTTGGACCCGTCTTCGACTTCCCGGCCCGATTGGGCAATCAACTGCTTGATCTCGTCGCCTGCCTGGGAGGCCGATTGCGCGAGGCGGCGCACCTCGACCGCGACCACGGCAAAGCCCTTGCCCGCTTCGCCGGCTCGCGCCGCCTCGACCGAGGCGTTGAGGGCGAGAAGATTGGTCTGGAAGGCGATGTCGTCGATGAGCTTAACGATCGAAGCAATCTCTTCGGCCGATTTGGTGATCCGGCCCATGGCGTCCGTGGCCTGCAGCATCACGGCCTCGCCTTCGCCCGCCATGGCGGCGGCTGATTCGGCAGAGCCGGCCATGTCCTCGGCTCGGCGGGCGTTGGCGCTCACTGTTGCCGCCAGTTGCTCCATGGAGGCCGCCGTTTCTTCGATGGTGGCGGCCTGGCGGGCAGTGCGCGCCGAAAGATCATGGGCCCCGGAAAGAATGTCCTGGGTCGCCGCCTTCAGCGTTCCCGCGCTCGCCTGCATCTGCGCGACCACCGAGGCGAAGCGCTCGGCAAGAGCGTTGGTGTCGGTCTTAAGTCGATCGAAGGCGCCACGGTAGTGCCCGGTCATGCGGGCCGAAAGATCGTCTGCCGCCAGCGCATTGAGCACGGCGCCGGTTTCCCCGATTCCCCGATCGACGGTTTCAACAAGAGCGTTGACGGAGCCAGCAAGGGCGTCGAGTTCGGCACGGCCGAAATCATGCTCGATACGAGCCGAGAAATCGCCATCGGAAGCGGCAGCGACGACGCGCTGAATGTCGGTCTGCAGCGTCTGGCGCAGGGCGTTGGCTTCGGCCTCGCTGCGGCGGGCGGCCTCCGTCTCGCGGTCCATGGCGCGCATGGCGCGGCCGTTGTCGCGGAAAACGACAAGCGCCTGGGTCATCTGCCGGAACTCGGTTGCCTGGCTAACGAGCGCGATCTCGCTCTCGAGATCGCCGCCGGCAATCCCCTCCATCGCTTCGGCCGTGCGGCGCACCGAATGGGAAATCCAGCGGGCCATGGCGATGGCAAGGCCAGCCGAAAGAACGAGAATTGCGCCGCCCAGAAGAATGGCCAACCATTGCGTGCTTTCAGCCTGCCGCTGCGCCGCCGTTCCAGCCTCCGCCTGCAACGCGGCGGCATCAGCCACCACGGCGGAATAGGCAGTGGCCAGCGCTTCGTCGATCCGATCATGCTCAACCTGATCGGCAGCACGCAGCGAGAAGGCGTCCCGGACGATATCGAGCTGGTCGAGATAGCTTTGGGTTGCCGTGATCGTTTCATCGACGCGGGCTATATCTTCGGTGCGATAAAAGACCGAACGCAGATCGGCAAGGGTGGTGAGGGCCGCCTGGGAGGACTGGGTGGCCTCGGCAAGGCTCATCTCGGCCTGGTCGTCCTCAAGTCCGGTGGCGGCAAGCCGCGCGGTCAGGACATGCTGAATGGCCAGCCCGGAAATGGCGGCGGCGCGCGCGTTGAGATTGGCCGATTGCGAGGTCTGGGCGATCAGTTCGCCCAGCGTTGCGGTTGCGGCCGCACCCAGGCGTTCCATTTCAGCCCGGGCGGCTTGCGCAGTCGCGTCGCGGTCCAGAATTGCCGCCGTCTGCTCGGCATATTGGGCAAAGAGCTCGCCATCTTCACCAGCAAGGTTCTGGCCGGTCTGGAGGACATCGAGAGCCTGCTCGACCGCCACCGCATCTTCCGGCGCGCGGGTGCGGTCATATTGAGCGAAGGCCAGGCGCGCGGTTTCGAGATGATCGAGCACTTCGGTTGCCGTCGTGACTCTTCCGGCCGCTTCGCTGAAGCCTTGCAGGCTGGAGCGCGTCGATTGCATGCCGGTCACCGCAAGAAGCAGCAGACACAGCATAAGTCCGATGATTGCGCCGAAAGCGGCATAGACCCGATTGGCAACGGAACTGCGCATACCCAGCATCAACAAGCCCCTTCTGGCGGCATGACATCAAACTGGGGCTGTGCTCTAGAGGGCGCGGGTTAACGGTAGACAAATTTGAACGTCATTGCATCGTCATAAACAAGCGGGCTTGGCGGCAAAGCAAGGCGTCCGGCGATTTTGCGAAGAATTTGCGAAAAATCAGCGGAAATTTGTGACAAACCGGCGTGCGGATTCGGCAAAACCTTACCCGCAAAACACCAGCCTTTATTCCCGGAAGCGGTTTGGTCTGGCTGCCGTCATGGGCATGTCATTGGCGGCGGTTATGCGACCCTGGCCTTTGCCGACTCGGAGTCTGCCATGAACCATCCACACCGACTGATAGTGCCCGCGACGCTCGCGGCGATCCTCTCGCTCTTGCCCGCCATCGCCCATGCCGATGTCATTGCCGAGACGACCGAAGCGATCAAGGAACGGTTCCTGGAAACGCTCGAACCCCAAGAGATCACCCAGGCCGAGCCCGGCGATTTCGAAGCGCTGCTGACCGATGAGGAACGCGCGCTTTTCGCCCAGGGCTATATCAGCTTCGAGGTGGACGAGCCCGTCACCGTCTATATCTTCCGCGACGCGCGGCTCGATGAAGTGGGCGAGCCCTTCTGGCTCTATGAAGAAGGGTTCGAAAAGACCGAATTTTCCGCCGAGGCCTATCAGCAGGATTTCGACGTCTGGACCCGCGACTATCCCGCCGGCGAGATCGGGCTGGGCGTCCACGCCCTGCGCGTGGTGCGCGAGCATTATTTCATCGGCGTCACCCCGCAGGGTGAGATCGCAGAGGCCGATGTCGCCAACATCGAACCCGACTACCTCGAGGCCGGCGTGCTCGAACAGGGCGCACTCACCTATGTGGACCGCACGGTGACGCTGGATGCGATCTCGCCTGAACTCGAGGGCATGACGCTGGTGCGCACGCCGTCCGATCGGCGCCCGGCCGCCGCCATCTACGGCGCCTTCCACGAAACCGATTATCCCGCGAGCGCGACGCCCGACCAGATTTTCCTCACCATCACCGAGGACCCGCGCGATTCCATCGCCGTCAACTGGCGCACCGACACCAGCGTCACCGAACAGGCCGTGGCTCTGTGGGAAGCCGACGATTACAATTCGCCGAATCGTTCCGAGCCGCGCATCATTGCCGCCGAAACCGTGCTGGTCGAAAGCCCGCGCGTGGTCAACCAGCGGGAAGTCCATCGCCACAGTGCGCTTGTCGAGGATCTCGAGCCCGGCACCCACTATGTCTACGCCGTGGGGTCCGAGGAGGCCGGCTGGTCTTCGGTCGCCGAGTTCGAAACCGCCCGCAATGGCGAACACCCGATGAGCTTCATCTATATCGGCGACGTGCAGGAAGGGTTCCTGCGGTTCGAAAGCGTCATGGACGCCGCCCTGCGCGAGCGCCCCGATGCCGATCTTCTGGTGTTCGGCGGCGATCTGGTGAGCCGTGGCAATGATGCCGATCAGTGGGACGAATTCTTCGCCGCCCTGGGCGATGCCGGCCGCTCGATCCCGCTGGCGACCATTCCGGGCAATCACGAATACCTGCCCGATAACGACCCCTACACCTATCGCAACCTGTTCCGCCTGCCCGACAACGGCCCCGAGGGCATGCCGTCCGGGCTGGCCTATTCATTCGAATTCGGCGGCAACACCTTCGTGATGCTCGACTCCAACGAGTGGAATGGCGAACAGGCCGAATGGCTGCTTGAAGTGCTCGCCGATGCCGATGACGATTTCACCTTCGTCTTCACCCACCACGCCGCCTATACCTCGCGCCCGGGCCGCTATTATGCCGGCGTCACCGAGAACTGGATGCCCATCTGGGAAGAAAGCGGCGTCGTCTCCATGGTCTTCCAAGGTCACGATCACGCCTATACGCGCACCTACCCCATGCTCGATGGGGAAATCTCCGATGCCGACGATGGCGGCATCTATTACGTGCTCTCGAGCGCGGGGGACAAATTCTACGAGATCGAGGACCACGACTATATCGAGTTGGCCGTCGAGGAAACGCAGATGTTCCAGGTGATCGACGTCATGCGCGACGACCGCGTCATCTACCGCGCCTTCGACGTGGATGGCGACGAGCACGACCGCGTGGAAATCGAAAAGTAGGCCGCCGATATACGTAAGGGCCGCCCGCGAAGGCGAGCGGTCTTTCGCTTAGAGCCGTTCAGGATTTGATTGAATCAAATCCTTGGCTCTAACCCTTTGTTTTGTCGCGTGTCCGGACCGCAAAACCGTTTACACTTTTGCTGGACACGCTCTAGGCCGAAAGCTGCGCGGCTTTCGCCGGCTCGTTGTCGGCAACCGGCACCGGCAGCCGCACCGGCAGGCGGAGCGCTGCCACCAGGCTCCGATATTCCTGGCGCGCATTGACGTGCGACATGGACGGTGTCGCCCCCAGCAGCTCGGCTTCGAGCGGATCGAACACCGTCATCCCCAATTTGAACAGCGAGCGGAAAATCACCCGCTCGGCGATCCCATCCGCCACCCGGCAGCCCAGCCGCTCGGCGATCTGTTCCACAGTCTGCTGCACCTCGCTGGCATTGCGCGAACCGAGATTGGAGATGCGGTTGCGCACCAGCACCCAATCGGTCATCTGCCCGGTGCGCTCGAGCCGGTCGGCGCGCGCCGCTTGCACATTGCGCGAATAAGGGCTGGTCTGGATCGGCTCTCCGGTCTTTTCGTCGAACCGCGCCAGCACGTCCAGATCGATCATGGAATCGTTGAGCGGGGTCACCAGCGTATCGGCCATGCCGTGAGCAGCGCGGGTCAGGTTGCAATCGAAACCGGGCGTATCGATGACGATGAAATCCACCTCCTCGCGCAGTCCCGCCAGCGAGCGGTCGAAGATCTCGCGCTCGGCGACCTGGTTCTCGCTGATCGAATCCCCCCAGGCGGTGGGGATATAAAGATGCTTGGGCAGCGGAATGTCGCGCTTGGCTGTATCCACCGTGGCCCGGCGGTTGCGCATATAGCGGGTCAGCGTCTGCTGGCGGCTGTCGACGTCCACCGTCCCCACCCGATAGCCCTGATGCAGCAGATAGACGGCCAGATGCAGCGCCGTGGTCGATTTGCCCGACCCTCCCTTTTCATTGCCCACCGCAATGATGTGCGCGCCAGAGTGCGACATGTCCGCTTCCCCAAATCAGCTTGTAGATACCGGACTCTAACAGGCGCCAACATGGTTAACAGGCTCTTAATCGGCCTTGCTGACGCCGCTGCCGTACCCCGGTTTTCAACAACGCCAACGCCTTGCCTCCGGGGCAGCCCACGGCCATAACGGTCCGAACGTTTCAGAACCTAAAGCCGCGAAATGCACGCCTGGCGCCCGCTCCTTGCCTCCGACCTTCCCGCCGTTTCCGCCATCGCCGAAAAGGTCCACCCCGATTTCCCGGAGGACGATGCCGTCTTTGCCGACCGGCAAGCCATCGCCCCCGCCACCTGCTTTCTCTTCGAAGTCGATAATGCCCCTGCCGGCTACCTTCTCGCCCATCCCTGGCGCCTGGGGCAGGTTCCCGCCCTCAACACCGTGCTGGGAGAAATCCCCGCCCAGCCCGATACGCTCTATATTCATGACCTCGCCCTCCTCCCCGCCGCCCGTGGCACCGGAGCGGGCACGCAAATCGTTGACCGCCTCGCCGGCGCCGCACGATCCTTCGGCGCCATGAGCCTTGTCGCGGTCAATCGCTCCACGCCCTTCTGGACCCGTATGGGGTTTTTCCGCTATGACGATGAGGCGCTCGCGGCCAAGCTCGCGAGCTACGATTCCGACGCGCAATACATGGTTCGCACGAGCGTGTTGGCGAACTCCGTATAGACCCGTCGATCACGCGCACAAACGCTGATCTGGACCCCGATATGGCCATTGTGGACGACCCCGTCGAAACCATCCCGGTAACCCGCTCGCTCCGGCGTTCGCGCGGCCGCTGGCGGATTTTCGCCTTTCTGGCGCTCGCCGCCGCCGTGTTTTTCGCCCTCGCGCGCTACCTGCCGGCGCTCTCGGTTCCCAGCCAAGCCATTGCGCGCATCAGTATTTCCGGCCCCATCACCACAGATCCCGAGCGCTCGGCCATGCTCTCTCGCATGGCCGAGGACGATACGATTTCCGCGGTCATCGTTTCCATCAACAGCCCCGGCGGCACCACGGCGGGCGGCGAGGAACTCTACGAGTCCCTGCGCGAAATTGCCGAGCAAAAACCGCTGGTTAGCACCATAGGCGAGCTCGGCGCGTCGGCCGCCTATATGGGCGCCATCGCCTCTGACCATATCCTCGCCCGCAACCTCTCGATCGTCGGATCGGTCGGGGTTTATTATCAGCATGTGGATGCCGGAAATCTCTTTGATACCATAGGGATAGACCTCGACAAGATCGCCTCGGGCGCCCTTAAGTCGGAGCCCGATTTCGACGAACCCATTACCCCCGAAATCCGCGCCTCCCTCGAAGACCTCGTCGATTCTTCCTTCCAGTACTTTATCGACCTCGTCGCCGAGCGCCGCTCGATGAATAGCCAGCAAATTCAAGCCATTGCCGATGGGCGCATTCTTTCGGGCGTCATGGCGCTCGAAGCCGGCCTGATCGATGAAACGGGCGGAGAACGCGAGGCAATTCAATGGCTTGCCGCCAATCACGAGATCGACCCCGCGCTTCCGCTCATCGATGTCTGGCCACCCCCATCGGGCCCCAACTGGCTCGATCTTATCGTTGCCCGCGCACTTGGTGATATAGGAAAGGGCTTGCCGCTTGACGGGCTTGTCGCGCTTTGGCACCCTCATGGCCCATAAAAACCTCAAGGCGAAAAGCCATTTAGCCAGATTTGCCCCGGGGGGCGTGCGACGAGAATGATCAAGTCCGAACTCATCGAAAAGCTCGCGGCCGAAAATCCGCACCTCTTCCATCGCGATATCGAAAACATCGTCAACGCCATTCTCGACGAGATCGGCGATGCCCTGGCCCGAGGGGATCGGGTGGAATTGCGCGGTTTCGGGGCCTTTTCGGTCAAGAACCGTCCGGCCCGCGTGGGCCGCAACCCCCGCACCGGCGAACAGGTCGACGTTGGCGAAAAATACGTCCCCCAGTTCAAGGCCGGCAAGGAAATCCGCGAGCGGCTGAACGGGGCCTGATCCCGGTTCGGCCAGCCGCAACAGGAACGTGATGTCCCATGCGTAAACGCATCGTCGGCTGGCTTGTGCTCGTCCCTTTGTGCCTTTTGGTGCTGATCTTCGCGCTGGCCAACCGGCACATGGTTGCCGTCAATTTCAATCCGCTGGTCGCCGTCGACGAGACAGCACCGGGGTTCGGCATGCCGCTGTTTCTGGTGATCTATGCCGTTCTTTTCGCTGGCATTTCCCTGGGTGGACTCGCCGTCTGGTTCACCCAGGCCGGCCATCGTCGCGAGGAAAGGCGCCTGCGCCGCGAGAACGAAAAGCTCAAAACCGATCTCGACCACGCCCGCCGCGCGCCGGCCCGCGCCGACGATCCAGCGCTCCTCGCCGCTGACGAACTGGCCTGAAATGAGCGCACCGATCATCAAGATCTGCGGGGTCAGCACCCCCGATATCCTCGACCACGTCATCGCCCAGGGCGCGGACATGGTGGGGTTCGTTCATTTCGCCAAGAGCCCGCGGCACCTGCCGTTTAACGAGATCGCAAATCTTGTTTCCCGCGCCGGAGACCGGATCGAAACGGCGATCCTGCTTGTCGATCCCGACAATGACACGGTCGCCGCCGCAGCCGATACCGGTGTCCACTGGCTCCAGCTCCACGGCAGCGAAAACAAGATGCGCACCGCCGATATCCGCGAGCGTTCCGGGCTCAGGATCATCAAGGCCCTGCCGGTGGGAGACGAAAAGGATATCCGTTTCGCCCCCACCTTCCGCACGGTTTCCGATCGCCTGATCCTTGATGCCAAGCCGCCCAAGGACGCCACCCGCCCCGGTGGGCTGGGCAAGACCTTCGACTGGACGCTGCTTGAAGGCCTTGACCGTTCACTGCCCTTCATGCTTTCGGGAGGCCTTACGATCGACAACGTGTCGCAAGCGGTCAGAACGGTCCGCCCCTTCGGTCTCGACATCTCCTCAGGCGTCGAGCGCGAGAAGGGTGTAAAGGATGCCGGGCTGATCACCGCCTTCATGTCCCGCGCGCGGGAAGCGGCAGCAGACGGGAACTGAAATGAGCCAGAACAGCGCCAACTCCCTGCGTCAGGGGCCCGATGAGAACGGCAAGTTCGGCATCTATGGCGGGCGCTTCGTCGCCGAAACCCTGATGCCGCTGATCCTCGATCTGGAAAAGGCCTATCGCGCCGCCCAGACCGACCCCGAATTCCTCGCCGAAATGGACGATCTGCGCACTCATTTCGCCGGCCGACCCTCCCCGCTCTATTTTGCCGAGCGTATGACCGAGGAACTTGGCGGCGCCAAGGTCTATTTCAAGCGCGAAGACCTCAACCACACAGGCTCCCACAAGCTCAACAACTGCCTGGGCCAGATTCTCTTGGCCAAGCGCATGGGCAAGACCCGCATCATCGCCGAAACCGGCGCCGGCCAGCATGGCGTGGCGACCGCCACGGTCTGCGCCCGGTTCGGGCTGCCCTGCACCATCTTCATGGGCGCCACCGATGTCGAGCGCCAGATGCCCAACGTCTTGCGCATGAAGATGCTGGGCGCCGAAGTGCGGCCGGTCACTGCCGGCGCGGGGACGCTCAAGGACGCCATGAACGAGGCGTTGCGCGATTGGGTCACCAATGTGGAAACCACTTATTACCTGATCGGCACCGCCGCGGGGCCGCACCCCTACCCCGAAATGGTGCGCGACTTCCAGAAGGTGATCGGCGAGGAAATCCGCGCTCAGATTCTGGAGGCCGAAGGTCGCCTGCCCGATGCGCTGGTCGCCTGCATCGGCGGCGGATCGAACGCCATCGGCACGTTCCATGATTTCCTCGATGAGCCCAACGTCAAGATTTTCGGCGCCGAAGCCGGCGGGCACGGGCTCGATGTCGAAAACGGCCATGCCGCCTCGATGACCGGCGGCCGCCCTGGCGTATTGCACGGCAACCGCACCTATCTGCTTCAGGATGCCGACGGGCAGATCCTCGAGGGTCATTCGATTTCCGCCGGTCTCGACTACCCCGGCGTCGGACCCGAGCACGCCTTCCTGCGCGACAGCGGCCGGGTGAATTATGTGCCGGTCACCGACAAGGAAGCGCTTGACGCCTTCATGGCCTGTACCAAGTTCGAGGGCATCATCCCGGCGCTCGAAAGCGCGCACGGGTTGGCTCACGTCATGAAACTGGCTCCCACCATGGGCAAGGACGATATCGTCGTCCTGTGCCTCTCCGGCCGTGGCGACAAGGACGTGGAATCGGTAGGCCGCCAACTGGGCATGGCGCTTTAACGCTCTGATAACCGTATCGCCCGAAAGCCCCGCATATTTCGCATGGCTGGAATACCCAGCCAGCGCTTGTTGTTTGCCCCATCTGGCATCATTTAAATCGCAAGAGATTAAATTCGATGCAGGAGATTTGAAATGGCACGCAATGGAGCATTTGACGCGATCACGGGGTTCTTCGGCGACATCGGCCGCGCCCGCCGCGCTTCCAACCTTTATTCCGATCTGTCGAACCTGTCCGACGACGCCCTGCGCGCCCGCGGCCTGAGCCGCGCCGAGCTGGCCCGTCACGCCTTCGACACCGCTTTCGGCGGCAAGTAAGCCTCAAGGTTTGCAACCGACCGACGAAAAAAGGCGCCTGCTTCGGCTGGCGCCTTTTTCGTGGCCGGTGTTGACTTGAACCTTGTTCCTGTCCTTTATCGCCCGGAATTTGATCCATTCCCATCTCCGGAGACCCCATGGGCGGCTCGCGTATCGACAAGCGGTTTGAAAAGACACGGGCCGAAAACCGCCCCGCCTTCGTCTCCTTCGTGATGGCCGGTGATCCGGATCCGCAGACGGCCGATGCGATCCTTGCCGGTCTCCCCGAAGCGGGTGCCGATATCATCGAGCTGGGCATGCCCTTTTCCGATCCCATGGCCGATGGCGTCGCCATCCAGCTCGCCGGCCAGCGGGCTCTGGCGGCGGGCATGACGCTGGAAAAGACCCTCGCCGCCGTTGCCCGCTTCCGCGAGCGCGATGACGAAACGCCCATCGTCCTGATGGGATATTACAACCCGATCTACATCTATGGCGTCGAGGCTTTCGTTGCCGCCGCCACCCAGGCGGGTGTGGACGGATTGATCGTCGTCGATCTGCCGGCGGAAGAGGACGACGAGCTGTGCCTGCCTGCGCTCAAGGCCGGGATCAATTTCATCCGCCTCACAACCCCCACCACCGACGATCACCGGCTCGGGCGCGTTCTCACCAATAGCTCGGGCTTTGTCTATTATGTCTCGATGACCGGCATCACTGGCGCCGAGATCAAGAATCGCGCTGCGGTGGGCGAAGCGGTCAAGCGCATCAAAGCCCATACCGACCTGCCGGTCGCCGTGGGCTTCGGCATCAAGACCGCCGAGGACGCGGCGCTGATCGGCAAGGACGCCGACGGCGTTGTCGTGGGGTCGGCGCTGGTCAGCGCCATCGAAAAATCCCTCAAGAACGGCACGGCGGAACCGGGCACGGCCCCAGCTGTTCACAATCTGGTTCGCTCACTCTCTCAAGGTGCGCGATCGGCCAGAATCTGATAGTATTGCCACAATTGCTTCCTACATCACAGGCAACGCCAAGACGCGTCAACTGACGCGCAACCCACAAGAACACCAGGCTTAAGAAGCGCGCACATGAACTGGATCGACAACGTCGTTCGCCCCAAGATCCGCTCCTTCCTCAATCGCCGCGAGGTCGAGGACAATCTGTGGGTGAAATGCCCCGAGACCGGGGAAATGGTTTTCCATCGCGACCTCGAGGCCAATCAATGGGTGGTGCCCAATTCGGGCTACCACATGAAGATCAAGGCATCGGACCGCCTCGCCAATTTCTTCGACGATGGGCACTATACCAAGCTGTCCCTGCCCTCGGTTCCGCTCGATCCGCTCAAATTCCGCGACACCAAGCGCTATACCGACAGGCTCAAGGAATATCGCACCAAGACCGGCAATGACGACTCGGTGATCATCGCCCAGGGCGATCTCTACGGCTCGAAAGTGACAGTGGGCGTCCAGGATTTCGATTTCATGGGCGGCTCGCTCGGCATGGCGGCCGGTTCGGCCATCATCACCGGCCTTGAAGCCGCGCTCAACGATCGCACCGCATTCGTGATGTTCGTCGCTTCGGGCGGCGCGCGCATGCAGGAGGGCATCCTTTCGCTCATGCAGATGCCGCGCACCACTGTTGCCGTGCAGCGCCTGCGCGAAGCGGGGCTGCCCTATATCGTGGTGCTGACCAACCCTACCACCGGCGGGGTGACCGCTTCCTACGCTATGCTGGGCGATGTGCATCTGGCCGAGCCCGGCGCGGTGATCGGCTTTGCCGGCGCCCGCGTCATCGAGCAGACCATTCGCGAAAAGCTGCCCAAGGGCTTCCAGCGTTCCGAATATCTCTACGATCACGGCATGGTCGATATGGTCGTCCACCGTCACAATCTGCGCCCGACCATCGGCTCGCTCATTGGGCTTTTGACCAAGGCGCCGGTTAACGAAGCCATCCCTGCCGCGCGGCAGGCGGCTGCCGCTACAGCCGCGGCTACCGTCACCATGCGCGACGTCGCCGTTGCGGCGGAAGGAGATGGCGATGACGATCTTCTCGCCAATACTCCCGTCGCCGGCCACGCCGAATAGAACTCCTTAAGCTGAGCATAGAGCAGCCGTGTCCCGCACCGATGCGATCCTGAAGCGGCTGCTCACGCTCCACCCCAAGCTCATCGATCTCGAGCTTGGGCGCACCGAGCGCATGCTGGAGGCCATCGGCCGGCCGCAGGATCGCCTGCCGCCGGTGATCCATGTCGCCGGCACCAATGGCAAGGGATCGACCCTCGCCCATATGCGTGCCATGCTCGAAGCGCAGGGCAAGCGGGTCCATGTCTATACCTCCCCCCATCTCGTGGCCTTCCGCGAGCGGATAAGGCTGGCGGGCGAACTCGTCTCCTCCCGAGCGCTCAACGCAGCGCTTGAGGAGTGCGAAAAGGCCAATCGCGGCCAGCCGATCACCTTTTTCGAAATCACCACCGCTGCCGCTTTCCTGCTGTTTTCCCGCGTCCCCGCCGATTATCTGCTGCTCGAAGTGGGGCTTGGCGGGCGGTTCGATTCCACCAATGTGATCGGAAAGCCGCTGGGAACGGTCATTACCCCCATTTCCATGGACCACACCCAGTTCCTGGGCGAAACCCTTGCCGAGATCGCCTCGGCCAAGGCGGGGATCATCAAGCGCGGCGCGCCGCTGGTTGTGGCACGCCAGCCGGACGAGGCGCTCGAGGTGATCGAGCGCGAGGCGACCGGTAAAGGCGTGATGCCCTTCGTTGCCGGCACTGACTTCGACGGCTTCGCCCAGCGCGGCAAGCTCGTCTATCAGGATGAAGAAGGGCTGCTCGATTTGCCGCTTCCGGCGCTCGCCGGCGCACATCAGGTCGATAATGCCGCCCTCGCGATAGCGGCGCTGCGTCATTTCGGGCTGGTCGAGGACGAAAAGGCGATCGCGGCGGGCTTGAGAAACGTCGTATGGCCGGCCCGGCTCATGCCGCTGCGCGGCGCGCTTTCGAGTTATATCGATGAAGGCCAGGAACTCTGGCTCGATGGCGGGCACAACGCCGCCGGCGCACAGGTGCTCGCCCAGGCGCTCAAGGAGATGAACCGCGCCCGCCCTGCCCCACTGGTCCTGATCTGCGGCATGATGGCTTCAAAGGATGCCGCCAATTTCTTCGCGCCCTTCGAAGGCATGGCCGAGCACGTCTTTACCGTTCCCATTCCCGGCGAAACCGGGGCACTACCGGCACGAGCCCTAGCGGGCTTTCCCAAGGCCAGGGGTTTTGAGACGACCATCTGCCGCTCGGTGCCCGCGGCGCTGCAGCGTGCCGCCCACTTCCCCGGCGCGCGTATCGTGATCTGCGGTTCGCTCTATCTCGCCGGCGCGGTGCTCAAACAAAACAAAACGCCCCCGAGCTGAAACCCGGGGGCGTTTTGTCTCGCGTGTGTCGTCAAACGAAAGGGACGCGAGAAACGTTAGGCGGCGTGGCCTTCGAGCCATTTGACGAGGCCGGCCTTGGGGGTACCCGCGCCGATCTTCATGTCCGCGGCCTGACCGTCCTTGAACAGGATCATGGTCGGGATGGAGCGGACGCCGAACTGGGCGGCGGTGCCGGGGTTCTCATCGACATTGAGCTTGACGATCTTCACCTTGCCCGCCATCTCGCCCGAGATTTCCTCGAGGATCGGGGCGATCGCCCGGCAAGGGCCGCACCACTCCGCCCAGAAATCGACGAGCACGGGCTCTTTGGAACCCAGCACTTCGGTGGCGAAAGTGGCGTCTGTAACATGTCCGGTCATGATCGTACCTTCTTGGCAAAATCGGGCGGATCGTGAACGAACCGCCCTCTCGTGAAATTATCAATTCATCAATAGCTAGGCAGAGTCGGGAGCCAGTTCAAGCCTGTCCGGTCGGCGCTGCGTCTCACAGCCTCGTGACGTCGCTCGCCGCCGCATCGAGCAGGTCGGCCGGAATCCGCATCAGCGTCGAGGTTTGCGTCCAAAGAATCGCGGCATCGACAACCGCGTGGGGAAACAGCGTTTGCGCCGCGAAGCGGTAGAGCCCGAGCTGACGCATATAGCCCGGCGGCATGGTTTCCGGACCGGATGGGACCGCGGCATCGGATTTGTAGTCGACGACCAGCACATGGGCCGGCGTATGGACCAGCCGATCGATACGGCCTTCCAGCCGTGCTGGCGCGCCCTTGTGCCTGACGGTGAGCGAAAACGGAACTTCGGCGCGGCTTTCGCTGCCGAAGATAGCCGCAAGATGGGGATCGCTCAGAATTGCCAACGCACGTTCGACCACCGGCGCGACGAGGTCGGCGTCATCGGGCAGCAGCGTTTGCGCGGCGCTATGCGCAACGGCAGAACGGCGGTTTTGAGGCACGTTGCTCAAATGCTGGAGGAGCGCATGGAGCGCAATGCCGCGCTGGCGGGCAGCTCGGGCATCGAGCAGCGCTTCGGCAGCAGTTTCGAGCCCTCGCGGCGCCCATTCATGTACGCTGCGGGAGGGGCTAAGCACCGGCATGACCGGGCGTCGGCGCGGTGGAGACAAAATCAGAGGCCGAGTTGAGGTACGCTCCTCAGCCGTGCTTTCAACGCTCGGTGCCGAGGTTGGTACTCCAGCCGGATAGCGCAAGACCTCGCCGCGACCGTCGGCAACGGTTTCGCTTTCCTCGGCAAGAGCGGCGGTGATGGCGCCGTGCCAGGTCTCTTCGATCCGGGTGCGCATGTCGCGCGTTCCAGCGATATGCAGCCCTTCCTCGGCCCGTGTCATGGCGACGTAGAGATTGCGCCAATATTCGGCGAGGCCTCGCGCTTCGACCTCGTCGCGCAGCGGCAGGGAGGCTTGGCAGTGATTGTCCTTGTTCGCGCAATAGAGCAGGAACGGGACATCGTCCTGCTCGCCGAAATAGACGCTATCGGACACCGCGCGCGGCTTGCTGGCCGCATCGGCAAGGATCACAACCGGCGCCTCGAGGCCCTTGGCGCCGTGCACCGTCATCACCCGCACGCCTGCGGCCTTGGCGACGAGATCGCGCTTGATCACGATATCGGACGCGCGCATGGCGGCAATAAAGCCGGTGAGCGAGGGCTGCTCGGATGTTTCGTGCTCAAGCGCCAGGTCGAGGAATTCAGCGATCACCTCGTCCACTTCCTCGCCCAGCCGGGCGTGGAACTGCTTGAGCCCGCCCTGGGCATAGAGCACATGGGCGAAAAACTCGTAAGGCCGGTCAAAGTCGAGCCGCTGACGCAGGCCAATCAATCGCTCATGAGCCGCTCGCGCGATCGGCAGGGGGCTTTCGGCCAGCCGGTCGAACAGCGTCTGGCCTTTGCGCCCATGGGCAAGCGTGAACAACTCGTCCTCGCTGACCCCGAAAAGCGGCGAGCGCAGCACGGCAGCTAGCGTCAGATCGTCGGCGGGCGTGAGCAGCACGTCGGCAAGGCCCAAAAGGTCGTCGACGGCGATATGGGCTGAAACCGGCAGCCGGTCGGCGCCAGGGCTGGCGATGTTGCGCTGTTTCAGCGCCCTTACGATTTCGGGAAAGATCCCGTTGCGCTTCTGGACGAGGATCAGGATGTCTTCGGGCCGGATGGGCCGTGCTCCGGGGCCTACGGGCACGCGAGTCTCGATCCAATTGGCGAGGGTATCGACGATGCAGGTGGCGAGCTGGCGCGGCGCGGCGGCGAGGCTTTCAAGCGGTTCTGTCGGCCATTCTTCGGGGATTGCCGGAGCTTCGGGGCTTTCGATGACCGGCCAGATTTCTATGTGTCCGCCACCCCGCTTACGCGCTGCTTCGTGACCGATCTCGCCCGTTTTGGCCAGAAGCGCGGTGGCGATGTCGGAGCGGTTGAAGACCTTGTCGACGCCGTAAAGGATTCCGGAAAGCGTGCGGAAACTGGTGCGCAGCGTTTCCCCGTGCCAGTCGCGATCGGCGGCCTGAGCCAGACGCTGCAACTCGCGTCCCTTTTCAACGAACAGGCGGGGTTCGGCGCCCTGGAAGGAATAGATTGATTGCTTGGGATCGCCCACCGCGAAAATGGTCTTGGGCCGCTGGGCGGCCCCATCGCCGCTGAAATAATCGTCGACCAGGGCGCCGATCACCGCCCATTGTTCGGGATTGGTGTCCTGACTTTCATCGACCAGAATATGGTCGATACCCGCATCGAGCTTGTAGCGCACCCAGGCACCGAGCCCTCTGTCGCCCAGCAGTGCCGCGGTTCTTGCGACGAGGTCGTCGAAATCCATGAGCGAGCGGGCGCGTTTTTGCGCCTCGTAGCGGGCGATAATGGCGGCCAGAACCCGCGTCAGCGCGGCGCTGTTGTCGGCAATCGCGATGGCTTTACGGTGGTCGTAAAGCACCTCGAGCCGGTCGGCCTCGCGGGCCAGGCGCTCGGCAAGCCCGGGATTTTGCCGCTTGATGCTGGCTTTGGGGAAGTTGGCGCGGACCTTGCCCTTATCGGTAAGATAGGCGGCAAACAGCGTATCGAGATCGGGATTGTCCAGATCGATTTGGCTCAGCTTGTCCTCGAACCGCGATTTGGTCGCATCGGGTGGGCAGATCCTGAAGATCTCCGGCCAATCGGAAGGCGGCACCAGGCTTTGCGCCAGAACCTGGTTGCGCAGACTGTCTGAATTCGCGCCGGGCGACAAATTCAGCCGCGTTCGCATTGCGGCTATGGCGCGCTCGGGATTGGCGAGGATGGGTCCCAGCTTGCGGGCGTTGGAAAGGCATTGCCCGATCGCCGTTTCGATCTGCATGTCGCTCAGCGCGTCAAACAGCGCCCGCACCGCATCGCCCTCGGGGCCGGAAGCGATCAGCCCTTCCGCCAATACCGTCTCGCGGGCTTCGCGGAGCAGGCGGGTGGCGGCCTCTTCCTCGATCACTGTGAAATTGACCGGCACGCCGGCCTCGCGCGGGAAACGTTGCAGCACCGCCTCGCAAAAGGCGTGGATGGTGTTGATCTTGAGCCCGCCAGGCGTATCGAGCGCATGAGCGAAAAGACTGCGCGCCCGGCGCCTTTCAGTGCCAGACGGGCGGCGCCCGAGGAGTTCGCCGAGTTCGGTTTCCAGATCCATGTCGTCCTGGCGGGCCCAGCGCGCAAGGATTGCCGTCACCCGATGGCGCATCTCGGCGGCCGCCGCCTTGGTATAGGTGAGGCACAGGATAGCCTCGGGCTGGGCGCCATCGAGCAGGAGGCGCAGCACGCGGCGCGACAGCACATAGGTCTTGCCCGAGCCTGCATTGGCCGAAACCCAGGCATTGGCGTGCGGCTCGGCCACTCGCGCCTGTTTGAGCGTGGTGTCGTGCGGGACCGAGAGCTGTTCCTTGATTTCGGCTGTCATTCGGTCTCGTCTTCGCTTTCGAGCACCGTCCACTCGTCAAGGCGCATCAGATGGTCGTAATCGCCCTTGTAGCGCTGGTTGGGCTTGGGCAGCACGCGCGCCACCATCGGCAGCCGGTCATCGAGCAGCAATGCCCGCACATGACGCTGGAACAGGCCGAACGCGGTATCGACCGCCTCACCAAGGCTCATGCCGTCCGGTGCCGCGTATAGCGTTTCCTGTAGCGCCTTTGGGCCATGGGAGAGCTTGAGATAGGCCATGGCTTCGGTCGGCAGGTCTAGGCGATCGCCAAACGCCCCATGCCGCGCCATCCAGGCTTCGAGCGGGAGTTGGGGCGCAAAGAACTGCTTCATGTCCTTGGGCTGCGGCGCCTGGCCGGTCTTGAAATCGATGATCTCCAAGCTGCCCGACACGGTCCTGTCGATTCGGTCGGCGCGTCCGGACAGAATGAAGGGCGGCTTGGCGATCGGGATGGGAACTTCACCCCTGATCTCGGCCACCCGCTCGGCAATATGGGTCCGCTTGCGCTCATAGGCGAGGAATTGGTGGGCGATCACCTCGAACCGCGCCAGCCAGATATCGCGCCGCGCCGGAATGGCATCGAGCCGGCCATAGCGCTCGCGCGCCAGGGCCATGAGGGTACCCAGCGCTTGGGTATCATGGGGATCGTGCCCGCCGATGATGAAATCCCCCAGGATGTCGTGAATCAGCGTCCCACGTTCCGCATGATCGGGATCGGCCCCGAGCGCCTCGATCCGGCGCAAGCCCAGAACGTGCCGGGCATAGAGGTCATAGGGCGAACGCAGCAGCGTCTCGGCTTCGGTGATCGAGAGTTTGCGCGGGCGGGCGGCAGCGGGCGGGCATGGGGCAGGGCGCGCTGCAGGTTGCGGCGGCGCACCGGTGGCGTCGAGCCGGCGGGCGTTCTCGACCCACACAGCACCGCGTGCTGCCAGACCTTTGGCTATATCCTCGCCCACAAAGGCTTCCAGCCGCTGGATCAGGCGCGAAGGGATGGCCGGGGAGGTGCCGGAACGCTCGGGCAGGGTGAAGACCACTTCGCCGCTCCCTGCGGCCATCAGGAAATCATGCGCGGCAAGGCCATGGAGCTTTTCGGGCGGTTCGAGGCCGACGGCCAGACGCATGCCGCGGCTCATCCACGGTCCTGGATCGGCGATCTCGGGCCAAACCGATTCGATCATCCCGGCAAGGATCACCCGGTCGGCCTGCATCAACCGCGCTTCGAGGCGACCGAAAACCATCACATCTTCGGCGTCGGGCTGCCGTGGGCGGACGGCCTGGCCCGCCAGCAGTCCCTCCAGTGCAAAGGGCAACCCCTCGCCGCTGAGCCGCGGTCCCCGGTTTCCCTGCCGCGCCGCCAGCTCAAACCAGCGCGCCAATTCGTCTTCGCCTTCGATCGGCGGCGATGTCTCGCCCGGTGGCACGCTTCTCAGCAGAGCAGTTGCCGCCTGCAGAGCTTCGGCGGCCTGGGCGGCAAAGATGCCGTCCTTTTCCAGCAGGCCGGTGATCGGCGCAAGAGCGGCTTGGAGCGCATCGATCAAGGCAAGCACCGCCTTGGCCTTGTCCGCGTCCAACCGCAAGGCCGGGCGGCCAGCGCCGCCAAGGTTTTCGGAAACCGCGAGGCGCAATCCGTCAAAGCCGGGCGGGGGGCGCTGGCTGCGGAACACGGCCAGATCCAGCCACTGGCTCGCCAGGGCCACTTTTGCGCGTCCGAGCCCGAGCGAAACGTTGCGATTGCGCAGCAGCGCCATGACATCGACGGCTGCGAGCCCGCCCGCTGCCGCTGATACGGCCTGCCGCACCAGACGCCCGGCTCGCGAGAGCAGCAGCGGTGTGCCGGCGGCATCGTCCAAAGGCACCGAAAACCGGGCCAGCTCGGCGCAGATGCGGCGGGCCAGCGTCTGGTCGGGTGAAATGATGGCAACGCTTCTGCCGGTTTCGAGCGCGTCATGGACGCAAAGGGCAATGGCGCGGGCTTCTTCCTCCGGCGTGCGGGCGCGGACAAGCGCCACGCCTTCCATTGCCTCTCCAATGGCCGGCCCCAGTCGCTCGGCCACGCTCTGCCATTGGGCCGTAGCCTCGGGGAGACCAAGGGCGGCGTTGAGGATTTCCGTGCGCGGGGCGGGGCTTGGGGCAAGTTCGATCACAGTAGAGGGCGGCGTGCCCAAACGCTTGAGCAGGCGGGACAGCCCATATTGCGGATGGCCGTGGGGATTGCGGCTCGGATCATCAAGCGCCGCGAGTGTTTCGGGCACCATGTCCGTATCGAGTCCGGCCAGGACCACGGCCCCATTGGGGAGGCCGGCAATCGATGCGATGAGATCGGCCGTTGCGGGGATGGAGCCGGTCGAGCCGGCAACGACTACGGGGCGGTCCCCGTGGATCACCGCGAGCGATTGCGCCTTGCGCTCGAGCAGGACATTAGTGCGCTCGGCTGCCTCCATTTCCCCTTCGGCCAAAAGGATCGACGGCCAGGCTTCGAGTACGAAGCTGACAAAATCGAGGTGGTCCTGCCATTGGGCCGGCAATTGATCGCTTTCGATGGCAACCAGCGAGCGTGGATCGATCCGGGCGATGGAAAAGTCGTCGATCAGCGTGCCCAGCGAATCGGCCAGGGCAAAGATTTCCGCGCTGTTGGGGGCGCCCGAAAACCCGCCCAACCCCGGCGCCGAGAACGGGCCGTCGCTCCGCGTCGCCAGCCAGCGTTCGACCAGTTCGGCCAACAGCAATCGGCGCTTGAACCGGTTGATTGGCGGAGGCAAGTCGAGCGGCTCATAAGGGGGAAGGAATGGCTCCTGAGCCGGATCCTCGCCACCGAGCGGCCGGATGTCAGGCAGAAGCATCGGATGGTCGGAAAGCGCCTGCGCCAGAATGCGCGACAATGCCGTCGCCGCGCGCCGGGTCGGCAAATAGATCGTCATGTCCGACAGCCAGAACGCCCCGTGGCGCGGCCAGTCGGGCGCTATGCGGCCGTCGATCAACGCCCTGGCGAGCGTATCGAGGAATGGCGCATGTGGCGCGATGGTAAAGACATTGCCGCGGCGCGTCATCAAACCACCGCGCCGATGTCCTGCTCGGTGCGTGCCAGAGCCTGCGGATCGCCAACATGGAACCACGGCGCCTCGATCATCACGCCGTTGAGCCGTCCGGCTGCCCGCGCCGTTTCGAAATGGCGGTAGAGGCTGAAGGGGGCGTCCGGTCCGGTGCCCGCCAAGGCGCGGGAGATGAGTGCGGCGCCGGCATAAACCACTGGACGACCTTCCGAGTTGGAAAGCACTCCATCCGCGTTCAATAAATAGTCGGCGGCCTTGCGGAACCCCGAGGCGCGATCTGGCGCAACGCATAAGAGAACGATGTCGGCGTCGCCCCGGCTGAACCTCTCGACCATTCGCTGCAATGGCCGGTCTCTGCCCGGCAGCCAGAACGTATCGGTATTGAGCGCCAGAACCGGATCCGATGCCAGCAGCGGCAGCGCCTTGCGCAAGCCGCCGCCGGTATCGAGCAGCCTGTCGGACTCATCGCTCAGCGCGAAACCGATATCGGGCAGGCCTCTGGCAAGCCGCTCGAAATGGGCGGCGATCAACTCGGCCTTGTGATGCATGTTGACAGCGAAGGCCTTGCAACCCTCGGCGAGCGCCGCATCGATGGCATAATCGATCAATGGCTTACCGGCCAGTTCGATCAATGCCTTGGGCCTTTCGAACGTCAGCGGCCGCATGCGCGTGCCGAGCCCGGCGGCGAGCAACATCACCTCCGGCATTGGCGTGGCGGGCGCGGCGAAAGAATCGGTCATGCGCTATTGTGGGCTTTGATGCTGCCAGGGCGCAAGCGCGGCAACGAGATCCCCGGCCTCGCGGCCCAAGGTTTCCAGCGTTATGAGCCGTCCGTCCTTGTCGGGTGCCATGGCAATCCCGATCCGCAGTCCAGAGCGCGAAAACAGCGACGGCGCGCGTTGCGGCCATTCAACGAGCAGGATTGCCGCTTCATCATCGAGCAAGCCCAGCTCATCGAGTTCGGCTTCTTCGGAGATCCGGTAGAGATCGGCATGCAATATGCCGGGATAGGGCTGGATGATGGCAAAGGAGGGGGAGGGGACCTCCAGATCCCGATCGCCTAGCCGAGCCCGGATTATGGCCCGCGCCAACGCCGATTTGCCGACGCCGAGATCGCCTTCCAGCGTCACGACGTCCCCTGGGAGCAGGTGATGGGCAATCGTTGTTCCGATCGCCTCGGTCGCCTTTTCGTCCGGGGCAAAAACGATCGGCACGGCCTATTCGCCCGCGTTGAGCGCCAGCGCCGCGTTGGCCGGCAGGATGACGGTGACGCGCGTGCCCCGCGGCGCCCGGCCTTCGATCAGCACGGTTCCACCGTGGAGATTGACGAATGTCTTGACGATGGCCAGCCCCAAGCCGGCCCCGCGCTGGCGGCCCTCGACCGATTGGCCTTCGAAGCGCTGGAACATCGCGCTGCGCATGTCCTCGGGAATGCCGACGCCATCGTCCTCGACGGCAAAGGCAATGCGTTCGGGACCTCGCGCCGCAACCTTGAGGCGCACCTGCGATCCCGGATCTGAAAAGCGAGCGGCATTGGAGAGCAGATTATAGAGCACCTGCACGATCCGCGTTCCGTCGGCAACGAAAATGGGCAGGTCGTTTTCGATCTCGACGGAAAGGTTCACTGGCTCCTCGCCGCCGGTAAAGGTGGCGTCGAGGCCGGCCCGGGCCTTCTCGATGAGCGTTGGTATGTCAAGGACTTCGGGACTGAGCTGGGCGATGCCGGCGTCGACGGTGGCAAGATCGAGAATGTTGTCGATCAGAAGGCCCAGATTGGCGCTCGAAGCGCGGATATAATCGGTATAGGCGCGCTGTTTATCAGAGAGCGGACCGACCTGGCCCGAGGCCAGCAGATCGGCGAAACCGATGATGTTGGTGAGCGGGGAGCGTAGCTCATAGGAAACGTTTTGCACGAACGTATCCTTGAGCCTATCGGCGGCGATCAGCGCCTCGTTGCGCTCCTTGAGCACCCGTTCGTAATTGGCGCTTTCCGAGACATCCATGAAGGTCATCATGGTCTGTCCGTCCGGCAGGCGCACGACCGCATAGTCGAACAGCCGTCCATCTGCCCGGTTGATACGGCCTTCGGTATCGGTGCGCGTGGGGTTGAGGTCGACGATTCGCTGCTTGAGATCACTCCAGATGCGGTGGCCGTCCTCGGGGAAGGCCTGCCCGCATGCCGCCGCGATATCATCGATATGAGGATGGTTTCCCAGCGCGTTCATAGGCAGCTTCCAGAGCATGGAAAGCCGGGGATTGTGAAGCTTGAGCCGCCCATTGGTGCCGAACACGGCAACGCCCTCCGAGAGCGCGTTCAGCGTTTCGCGCTGGACGTGCATCAGGGCGTTGTGGCGCGTCTCGAGCGCCAGGCGCTCGGTCATGTCTTCAAAGACATAGATCACCCCGCCCGTCCCGGTCGCCGGCGCAGCGATGACATTGGCGCAGCGGCCATCGGGGAGGTACCAGGGCGTCTCGCGCGGCGTGGTCAGCGCATAGCTCATCAGATGTTTGCTGCGCCAATCGCGATAATCGGGTTCCGCCGGCAGCATCCCCTGGGTGCGCAGACGATCGAGGATCGCCTTTTCATCGGGCGCCGTGTTGAGCCAGGCGACATCGAGTCCCCAGAACTGGGCATAGGCGGTATTGTAGTGGGTGAGCTGCCGTCGCTTATCGAACACCGCGATCGGGGTGGCCAGCGCATCGATGACCGTGGTCAGGTGCCCCAGATCGGGCTCGCTTTTTTCGTTTTCCGCCGGCTTGGGGCGCGAGACGGGCAGGTAGCAATAGCCCGCGCTACCGCCCGAAAGCGGGAAGAGGACCAGTTCCAGCCCGCCGGCCAAATCGTGCTGCTCGGTAAGCGCGATGGTGTCGGCGGCATCTTCGAGCGCTTTGAGATGCCGCTCGCGGGTGGGTGCGTCGAAGATGTCGGGGGCGGTGCCGCGCTCCCCCTTGAGCCCGAGCGTGCGGGTGAAGTGGAGATAGGCCGCGTTGGTATAGACCAGCAACCCGTCGCGATCGCGCAGCCAGGCGGGAATGGTGAGATTGGCGAGAATGGCTTGCGCCTCGGCAGGGGAGGGCAGCCGCGTCAATGCGGAGCCTCGGAGCGGCGGCTCGACGGTGAGACCCGACGGTCGCAGCCGCACCACGGCGGCGCCACCCACCAGGCGCCCGGTGGCGCGTATGATGCGGCCGTCGCGGGCGGTGACCGAGGTCTCGAACATCCGGCCTTCGATACGCAGATCGGTCAGACGCGCCGCAAGTTCGCGCGCCGCCTCGTCTTCAAGCCACGAGCGGAACTCGAGCACCGCATGGGCGCGCGTCTCTCCCGGCAGCAGCGTCGAAATCGGTCCGATCACAGCCGGTTCGATCCCGGTATCGCGCCAGATAACGGTCACCTCGGGCATGGCGGCAAGAAGGCTCTCGAACTCGTCGAGCGCTGCTCGCATGGCACCGAGCTTTTCACCGGTCTCGCTGCGCGCCGCGTCGGCCTCGCGCCGCCATTTGAGCGCCAGGAGCGCGCCCACAAGGCCGAACCCGGCTGCGCCAAGCATCATGGCATAGGGGGCTGCTCCAGAGAGCGCGCTGGCCGCCAAGGGCGCCGACAGAGCCGGGGAGGCAGCCAACATGGCGCTGGTCGCAGCGCAAACGGACACGAATCCCGTAAGTTTCCGGAATCGAGCCGGCTGCATGCCTGATGCCCCTCTTTGAAGAATAAACCTTGACCGCCCATGGAGGGCCGAGAAGGCCTCCGAATCAGTTAACCATACAAGCGCGGCGAATCGCGAAAAAGAGTCAAACTGCCGGGCCGTGGAAAACTTGGGGCTTGCACGGGTTTTCGCGCTTGAAGTGGTCCTGTTTTGTTCACGTGTAAAACGCAAAAAAGGGGCGTCCAAACGCCCCTTTTGTTAACCTTTGTGGCAGCCCAGCCGATCAATAGCGGTAATGATCGGCCTTGAACGGACCCTGTGGGGTCACCCCGATATAATCGGCCTGTTCCTGGCTGAGCTTGGTGAGCTTGGCCCCCAGCTTTTCCAGGTGCAGGCTGGCAACCTTTTCGTCGAGATGCTTGGGCAGCACGTAGACCTTGTTTTCATACTGCTCACCCTTGGTCCAAAGCTCGATCTGGGCCAGCGTCTGGTTGGAGAACGAGGCGCTCATGACGAACGAGGGGTGGCCCGTGGCGTTGCCTAGATTGACCAGCCGGCCCTCGGAAAGAAGGATCATCCGCTTATTGTCTGGGAATTCGACAATATCGACCTGCGGCTTGACGTTGGTCCATTTGAGGTTCCGCAGCGCGGCAACCTGAATTTCATTGTCGAAATGGCCGATATTGCAGACAATGGCCATGTTCTTGACCCGGCGCATATGGTCGATGGTCAGAACATCCTTGCTGCCCGTGGCGGTGACGATGATGTCGGCACGCTCGACCGCATCGTCCAGCGTCACCACTTCATAGCCGTCCATGGCAGCCTGCAGCGCGCAGATCGGATCGATTTCGGTGACCAGCACGCGGGCGCCGGCGCCACGCAGGGATTCGGCCGACCCCTTGCCCACATCGCCATAGCCGCAAACGATGGCCACCTTGCCGGCCATCATCACATCGGTGCCGCGCCGGATGGCATCGACAAGGCTCTCGCGGCAGCCATATTTGTTGTCGAATTTGGACTTGGTGACGCTGTCGTTGACGTTGATAGCCGGGAAGGGTAGCTCGCCCCGCTCCTGAAGCTGGTAAAGGCGCATCACGCCGGTAGTGGTTTCTTCCGAAACGCCTTTGATCGCCGCGCGGCACTTGGAATAAAAGCCCGGCTCACGCTCAAGGCGCCGCTTGATGGTGGCAAAGAGTGCTTCCTCTTCCTCGTTCTTGGGGTTGGCGAGAACGGAAGGATCTGTCTCGGCCTTGGCGCCGATCAAGACGAGCATGGTGGCATCGCCGCCATCGTCAAGGATCATGTTGGCGACTTCGCCATTGCCCCAATCAAGGATGCGGTCGGCGAAATCCCAGTATTCTTCAAGCGTCTCACCCTTGTGGGCGAAAACCGGAATGCCCGCTTCGGCGATGGCCGCGGCGGCATGGTCCTGGGTGGAAAAGATGTTGCACGACGCCCAGCGCACTTCGGCGCCCAGCGCCACCAGCGTTTCGATCAGGACGGCGGTCTGGATGGTCATGTGCAGGGAACCGGCAATGCGCGCGCCCTTCAGAGGCTGCGCGGCGGCGTTCTCGGCCCGGATGGCCATCAGGCCCGGCATTTCGATCTCAGCCATCTCGATTTCCTTGCGTCCATAGGGGGCAAGCGAAATGTCCTTGACGGCATATTGGGGGGAAGCGGTGCTCATGCGCCCGGTCTCCGCGTGTTGGTTGAACCCGTGTGCCCGCGTTATACGCGACGGGAAGCCGGTCCGGCAACCGGGATATAAAGAAAGTTTTATATCCGGCTGATGCGCACTTTGGACCGCCGTTGGCGGAAGGGCGCCGAAAGGAGCGTCACCACCACCCAGAGGACGGCAAACCCGCCAAGAAAGCCAACCAATACATAGGCCAGGCCCTCCAGCGTCAGCGGCAGGGCGGGGCGGAAATCCTCGAGCGCCGCAGCGCCGACATCGGTATCGAAATAGCGCGCCACTTCCACGACCCGGGTCGCGGGAGGCGCCGCGCGCAATTGCGCCAATTGCTCGGAAAGTCGTTCGTAACGCTCGACGACGCCGCGCATCGACATGCCGCGTTCGGCAAGGAATTGGTCGGTGCTGGCGTCGTAGCGCTCGAGCCCTTCTTCGCGGGTGAGGCCAAAGGCCGCCGCATCCGCGTCGAACTGGGCAACGACCGTTGCGAGTTCATCGACCGCGCCGGCCAGCCGCTGGGAATATTGCTGCGTGTATTCGGGCGCCTGGGAAAGCGTGGTCCCTCCAATGATCGCGCCGGCAAGACAGGCGATTCGCTTGAGCATCAGTGGTCTTCCTCTCGGCCCCCAATGCCGGCGCGGCGCTACGGAATGGGTTCACCAGCGTCCTTGTCTTCGTCGAACCCGTTATTGACCAGTTCGGTGATCGCTTCGATGGCTTCGCGCGCCTGATTGCCGGTGGCCTGGACCAGAATGGTCGAGCCCGGACCTGCCGCAAGCATCATCAATCCCATGATCGAAGTGCCGCCCACAGTGACGCCGTCGCGCGTCACGCTGACTTGAGCGTCGAAATGATCGGCGGTCCGCACGAAGCGTGCCGAAGCGCGCGCATGCAATCCACGCTTGTTGCAAATCGTGAGCCGCTGGCAGACGGCGCGGCCCGGTTCGGTGACTGTTGCGCTCATTTTCCGAGAACGTCGTTGGCGACGTTAATGTATTTGCGCCCGGCCTCGGCTGCAAGGCGTACGGCCTCGCGCATTTCCATATCCGGGCGCATGCGGGCGAGCTTGACCAACATGGGCAGGTTGAGCCCGGCGATCACCTCGATGTCGCGGTCCTGCATCACCGAAATGGCGAGGTTGGAGGGCGTGCCGCCGAACATATCGGTGAGGATCACCACGCCATCGCCCTGATCGACGGCTTCGACGGCAGCGATGATGTCGTTGCGCCGGCCTTCCATGTCGTCCTCGGGACCGATGGAAACGGCGGCAATGGCCTCTTGCGGTCCCACCACATGTTCGAGCGCGGCGCAAAATTCTTCGGCAAGCCTGCCATGGGTCACAAGGACCAAACCCATCATGTCCGGAAACCCTTTTTCGATGGCGTGCCGCATCCGGGCGAAGTCTTTCCCGGCTGGGCCCGGCTTTCAAGTCCTTTTCGGCCGGTTTCCAGCGAAACCGTACCAGCAGGAGAAGACCTAACCCACATTGGAACCCAAGGCCCGAAGTGCGGCGTGAACGAGAAAGCGCTGATGCAGCCCATCGATGCGGCCGCGCCTCGGCACGGGGCAGCGTGCAACCCAGATACCATGAATCTTGGTTGTGAGCGCCGATTCCTCGAGCAGGCGTTCTTCTTCTTCGACGAGATCGACCACCAGATGCACATGGGCCTGCCTGGCATAGGGCAGGGTGATGATCCCGCGCCCTCGCAACTCGATCATCCCTTCGATGGTCGGCGGCGGCTCCATGACCAATCCGTCCTCGTCGGTCGACAGCAGAACCCGATCGTCGGAAATCAGCAGAGCCGTGTCGCCGCGCAACCGCGCCTGCTCCAAAAGATCGAGGGCCAGCAGCGACTTGCCGGCGCCCGAAACACCGGTCAGGAGAACGCCGTGGTGGCCGATGAGGATGCCCGTGCCGTGCGTATTGTGCTTTTCGGCCGTCAAGTTTTCGCTCGCGGTAGCGTCAAGGTGAACACCGCACCAGTTGCATCGGTTCTGTTGCCTGCGTCAAGCGTACCTTGGTGAGCCTCGGCGATCTGCCGGGAAATGGATAAGCCCAACCCCGAATGGTCACCGAAACTCTCGCCCTCCGGCCGATCGGTATAAAAACGCTGGAACACCTTTTCGATATTGCCGCCAAGGCCAGGCCCCTCGTCCTCGACCCTGGCGATCACATGTTCGGCGTCGGCGGTGACTTTGACTGTCACGGTGCCGCCGGCGGGTGAAAATGAAACCGCATTGTCGATGAGGTTGGTGAAGACTTGCGCCAGCCGCGTGTCGTGCCCCTTGACCAGTGGCGCATAGCGGCCCTTGCCGGCGATCAGCGTAACGGCCACATCCCGGTTTGCAGCCAGATCGGCTTGGATCGAGACGATCGCTCCCGCCAGTTCGGCGAGATCGACGGTTTCGGTGTTCTCGCGCGCCAGTTCGGCGTCGATCCGGCTGGCATTGGAGATGTCGGAAATCAGGCGGTCGAGCCGGCGCACATCGTGCTGGATGATATCGACCAGCCGCTTGCGGTCTTCCGCGTTCTTGGCCAGAGGCAGGGTTTCCACAGCGCTCCTGAGCGAGGTCAGCGGATTTTTGAGCTCGTGAGCCACGTCGGCGGCAAAACGCTCGATGGCCTCGATGCGATTGTAAAGCGCGTTGGTCATGGCCCGCAGCGAGCCGGAAAGGTGCCCGATCTCGTCGGAGCGGTCGGTATAGTCGGGAATTTCGGCGCGCGCCTTCATCGAGGTCTGAACCCGCTCGGCCGCCGCCGAGAGCCGGCGCATCGGCCCGGCGATCGTCCCCGCCATCAGGGCGGAGAGCGTGCCGGTGACCAGTGCTGCGACCAGGGCCAGCCGCAGGATCTGCCAGCGCTCCTGCGTCACGATGGCATCGATCTCGCCCGGGCTGGTCGAAAGCAGCAGGGCTCCCACCACCGAACGCTGGCGCTGCACCGGCACGGCGACTGAAACGACAAGCTGGCCGCGGCTGTCGACCCGCACGATATCGGCGGGCGAGCCTTCGAGCGCCGAAGCCACTTCGGGATAGCGCAGGCCTTCATTGGCCGGATAATCCTGATAGAGCGGGTAGTCGCCGCCCCTGAGCAGGCGCGAGAACCAGTTCCAGATTGTAAAAAAGAACGGCCGCGAATCCGGTGTCGGCTCGGCCTGAGGCGAGCGCAGGATGTCTCCGCTCGCATAGATGTTGTTGCTGTCCAAAATCATCAGACCGCCCCGATCGTAGATACGCGCCCGCGTTCGGGTGGGGGTGACGAGGTTGCGCAGCAGCGGGGCGACGCGTTCGGGGTTGATGGGAAATTCGAGCGTCGGATCGAACAGCGCATAGGGCGACCCGTATTCGCCCGTATAGAGTTCGAGCAGCCGATCGGGATTGACGGTGATCGAATCCGAATTGGCGGTGGCCGAGGCCGCGATCGCCGCCGAGATGATCTCGCCCTGCACGCGAAGCGCGGAAACGCGCACGTCGATCAGGCCCGATTGAAAGGTGTTGAGATAGAGGATGCCCGCAACCAGCGCCGCAAGCGCCACGAGGTTGAGGATCACGATCCGCCGGGCGAGTGAGGAGAAGAAGGTGAAGTTGATCACCCGCCCCACACCGCGGAAAAAGGCAAAGACCGGGCGCAGCAGGGGCCGGCGTGCCGCCTGGCGCTCCCGTGCGGCCTGTTCCTTGGCTTCTGCCTTGGAAGAAGGCGTATGACCTGTAATCGTCTCGCCTGCGTCCACGTGCGGTTTACTGCTCCTTGAAGCGGTAGCCGACGCCATAGAGCGTTTCGATCATGTCGAAGCTGTCATCCACGCTCTTGAACTTCTTTCTCAAGCGCTTGATGTGGCTGTCGATGGTGCGGTCGTCGACATAGACCTGGTCGTCATAGGCGGCGTCCATGAGCGCATTGCGGCTCTTGACCACGCCCGGGCGCTGGGCCAGTGCCAGAAGGATGAGGAATTCGGTGACCGTGAGCGTCACCCGCTGCCCCTTCCAGGTGCAGGTGTGGCGCTCCTGATCCATGACCAAGGCCCCGCGCTCGAGAGAGGTCTTGGGCGCGCCGTCCTCGCCATTGACCACGGCGGCTCCGGCTTCCTTGGGCGCTGCGGCGCGGCGCAGAACCGCCTTCACCCGCTCGACCAGAAGGCGCTGGGAGAAGGGCTTGGTGATGAAATCGTCGGCACCCATCTTGAGCCCGAAAAGCTCGTCGATCTCCTCGTCCTTGGAAGTGAGGAAGATCACCGGGACGTCGGACTTCTGGCGCAGCCGGCGCAGCAGTTCCATGCCGTCCATGCGCGGCATCTTGATGTCGAGGATCGCAAGGTCCGGCCGCTCGGAGGTGAGCCCATCGAGCCCGGAGGCGCCATCGGTATAGGTGGCCACCTGGTAACCCTCGGCTTCGAGTGTCATCGAAACCGAGGTCAGGATGTTGCGGTCGTCATCGACAAGAGCGATCTTGGGCATCGATTTCCCTTTATCTGTTGCGGCTTCCGACAGGTATGACGGCCGGAATCCGATTTCAACGTCGCTTGAAAGAACGCGTCTGCCGCTTGTGCCGTTCACAATACGCGCAAATTATGGCAAGGCAAATCGCCGCACGGCCCGCCGGGCGGCCCTTACACCGCTCTAGACGAACGTCTTACGACCCATTGCCAGATGGAAGCCGCGCTTCCCTCGGTTCTATGGTGGCGCCCAATATATCATAGCATTTATGAGCGTCCCAATGTCCGCCACCACGTGTCAAAGCCTTGCCAAAGCCGTTGCCGACAAGGCCGCCTCGATCCGGTTCAACGATGCGGCCCCCGTGCTTGTCGAAACCGCCATCGCGCGCGGCGAGGGCAAGCTGAGCGCCGATGGCGCCTTTGTCGCCGACACGGGCAAGTTCACAGGCCGCTCGCCCGCCGACAAATTCATCGTGCGCGACGAATTGACCGAAAATCTCGTCTGGTGGGACAATACGGCAGCCCTCGATCCGGAAAAGTTCGAGGTCCTGCTGGCCGATTTCGCCGCTGCGCTCGAGGGTGCCGAGCTCTTCGACCAGCAGCTTTTGGCCGGGGCCGACGTCAAGCACCAGCTCAATGTCGAGGTCCTGACACCCTCGGCCTGGCATGCCCTGTTCATCCGCAATCTTCTGATCCGCCCGGCCCGCGCTGGTCTCGATGGCTTTGCTCCCGATGTGACGATCCTGCATAATCCCGCCTTCAAGGCCGATCCGGCCCGCCACGGCACGCGCAGCGAGACGGTGATCGCACTTGATCTTTCGCGCAACATCGTTCTGATCGGCGGCACCGCCTATGCGGGTGAGATCAAGAAGTCGGTGTTCTCGCTCTTCAATTTCCACGCCCCCTCTAAGGGCGTGCTGCCCATGCACTGCTCGGCCAATACCGGCAAGCAGGGCGACACCGCGCTGTTCTTCGGGCTTTCGGGAACGGGCAAAACCACGCTTTCGACCGATCCGGAACGGATTCTGATCGGTGACGACGAGCACGGCTGGTCCGATGACGGGGTCTTCAACCTCGAGGGCGGGTGCTACGCCAAGACCATCAATCTTTCGCCCCGGGCCGAGCCGGAAATCCATGGCGCGACCAAGAAATTCGGAACCGTGCTCGAAAACGTGGTGCTCGACGAACTCACTCGCGAGCCCGATTTCAACGACGGCTCGAAAACCGAAAACACCCGAGCCGCTTACCCGCTTTATGTGCTCGACAATGTCTCGCGCACCGGCACCGGGCCTACGCCCACCAATGTGGTGCTGCTGACCGCCGATGCCTTCGGCGTCCTGCCTCCCATCGCCCGGCTTTCGCCCGAACAGGCGATCTACCACTTCCTTTCGGGCTACACCGCCAAGGTGGCCGGCACCGAGCGCGGCGTCACCGAACCGCAGGCGACCTTCTCGGCCTGCTTCGGCGCGCCATTCATGAGCCTGCACCCCACCGTTTACGGCCGCATGCTCAAAAAGCGCCTGCGCGAGAGCCTGGCCGAATGCTGGCTGATCAACACCGGCTGGACAGGCGGCGCCTATGGCGTGGGCAAGCGCATTTCGATCAAGGACACGCGCCGTCTGCTCAACGCGGCGCTTTCGGGCGAGTTGATCAACGTTCCGGCCCGCGTCGATCCTGTTTTCGGCTTCGCCGTACCGCTCGCTGTCGAGGGTGTGGACGCCGCCCTGCTCAATCCGCGCGAAACCTGGGCGGACAAGGATGCCTATGACCGCCAGTCCGAAAAGCTCGTCGGCCTGTTCGAAGCCAATTTCGCCAAATTCGCCGCCGCCGATGCCCAGATCGCGGAGGCTGGCCCGCGGCTGGCGGTTGCCGCCGAATAAGGTTCCAAAAGCTCACAGTGGAGGGAGCCCGCGCCGGATACGTCCGGTGCGGGTTTTCTTTTGGCCGATGGCTCGGTCAATAGAAGATGTGATTGCCGATGGAGGCCACTTCCGCATAAGCCGACGCCCAGGAGGGCGAAACGCTCGTGGTGTGGAAGTGCATTGCCGTGGTCAGTCCATCCTCGTGGCGTTCTCCATCGAGGAACTGACGGTAGGCCACCTGGGCGATGACGTTGGATTTCACCCAGCTTTCGCGGTCGATGATGTTGCCCCGGCCGCCCTCGTCTGACCGTCCGTCGCAGGCAAAGGAAAACTGGCAACGGTTGGCCAGATGCGCGTTCTGGAACACTACGTCGCAAACGGTATCGGGATAGGCCCGGCTTTCGACACGGTTGAGGATGACCGATGCCACTGCCCATTGGCCGCTTTCGGGTTCACCCCGCGCTTCGTGATAGACAGCCTGGGCCAGGCAATGAACCTCGCCGGCGGCCAGTTCCTTGCGCTGCTCGGTCGTCATGAAATCGTCGGCGACGTAGTCGCTCAGAAGATCGGCGGTCAGGACAAGTTCGTCCTGGGCCTGGGCGGGAAGAATGCTGGCAAGGCTGAAAATGGCCCCGATGAAGATGCTGCCAATGGCGTGCGTGCCCCGCGCCATGCCGTCCCCTTGTCGCGTTCGGCGCCTCATAGTGGCGCCGTTATCTCGTTGGCCCGACCCTATAGCCGCGTTCGCGCGTTAACGCGACGTTAAGCTTAATCGATGGTTAACGTAACGGCTTTTGCGCCCGTTGAGAAGACCCCTAGCCGGGATGTCTCAACGGGGGGTGCTTGAAAAAGCTGGGATTTTAGACAAATCCGCCATCATCGGCGGCGGGGAGAGGGGTCGCGCTACGTTAGAGCACGACGATCCCCGAATGCTTGGCCTTGTCTTCGGGCTCCACATGGATGGTGATCAACGCCTCGGTGCTGATCGTTTTGAGCGCCGCTTCGATGCGGTCGCAAATTGCATGCGCGTCCTCGACGCTCATCGCGCCAGGCACGACGAGATGGAAGTCGATAAATGTCGCCTTGCCGGCCTGGCGGGCACGCAGATCGTGAGCTTCGATCGCGCCTTCGGCGTTGGCCTGGATGGCTGCACGGATTTCGTCAAGCTGCTCCTTGGGCACGGCAACATCCATCAGACCGCCCACGCTGCGCGCCAGAAGGCGCGTTCCCGACCAGAGGATGTTGAGGCCCACCAGCGCAGCGATCAGGGGATCGAGCAGGGGCTGATCCGTCGCGAGCACTAATAATAACCCAACGACCACGCCGACCGAGGAAACGACGTCGGTCCACAGATGGTGTCCATCTGCTTCGAGCGCCGGCGATTGCAGCCGCCGGCCCTGGCGGATCAGCACCAGGCACCAAACCCCGTTGATCGCCGAGGCCACGACTGAAATGGCGATACCCTCCAAGGGCGCCGAAAGCGGCTGCGGAGCGGCAAAACCCTGCCAGGCCTGATGGAAGATCAACAGCGCGGCGACGACGATGAACACCCCCTCGATCACCGCCGAGAAATATTCGGCCTTGTGATAGCCATAGGGCATTGCCGCATCGGCGGGACGGGCGGCAAGACGAACCGCGATGAGGGCGGCGATGGCGGTGGCAAGGTTGACCACCGATTCCAGCGCATCGGAAAGCAGCGCGACGGACCCGGTGATCCGGGCAGCCCAGAACTTGAGCGCGAGAACGCCTATCGCCACCGCGATGCTGCCGAGCGCGAGTTTGATCGTCTGGGGCATGTTGGCTCCGGGGAAGCGATATCTTCGCCTAGCTAAAGCCGGACAATTTGTCTATCTCTTTGATTTTACGTGCAAATGCTTCTGCAACCCATTTGCAGCTCGTGGCGCCGAAACCAGATGATCGTGAGCGTGGGCGAGGCTCTCGAGCACCGCCACGCAAAGCGCTGCAACGTCTTCGCTCGGGTGAACCAGGTCCGGTACCATCACCGTGCGCATACCCGCCGCATGGGCTGCCCGGACCCCGGCCACCGAATCTTCGAACGCGACGCAATGGACCGGATCGACCGCAAGGCGTTTCGCGGCTGTCAGATAGGGCTCGGGGTGCGGCTTGGGATTGGCCACGTCGTCACGGGTGACGATCGTATCGAAATAGTCGATCACGCCCGCTGACTTGAGATGGGAGAGCGCATGGTGCGAGCGCGACGAAGTCGCGACCGCCAGCGGGACGTCGAGCTCCCTCAGGGCCGAAACCAGCTCGACGGCGCCGGTCTTGACCGGCACGACATCGGCCATGCGCACATACATCGAAGCGCGGCACTTTTCGTCGAACAGTTCATAGGGAAACTCCGCTCCGAAGGTTTCCGCCAGCAGCCCGGCGGTCGCTTCATGGGAGGACCCCACCATGCGCCCATGCACATGGTCGGTCATGGCAAAGCCCAATTCGGTGCAGACCTCATAGACAATGGCCTTGAACACCGCTTCGGTATCGAGCAGCGTTCCGTCCATGTCGAAGATGACGGCGTCGAAAGGGTGGGCGAGAGGGGACATTTGCAGCTTTCGAGAGGAGGAGAAAGCGCTCCCCCTTAGCACGGCATCCCGATTGGGGAAAGGCGGCAAGACGCCGCCCTTTTTCACGCTTTTTCGGGGCTAGCGATCGTCGTCCTCGCCGGGGCCGGCGTCAATGTCGGGCATATCCTTGCCTTCGATCTGTTTCCGCTGCGGACGCCGCTTGCGCGCGGGAGCAGGGGGCGTTTGCTCGCTCGGAAGCGTTTCGGCCTCCGCGTTCTCGCTGTCGTCCCGGATCATGTGCAGTGGCGGTGCCTTTCCGTCCTTGCCGACGCCGAAATAAAGCGTCTGGTGCGGGAAGGGAATTTCGATGTCGCGTTCGTCGAACAGGCGCTTGACGATGGCGCTGTAGGCGCGTTTGACGGCCCATTGCTTGCCCGGCAGGGTCTTGATCCTCGCCCGCAGAACGACTTCGCTCGGCCCGAAAGCATTAATGCCCATCCATTCGAAATCGGCGATGATGACGTTCTTGTGCTCTGGGTCGGCCCGCAGCTCCTCGAAGGCGTCGAGCATCGCCTGGCGGGCGTCCTCCACATTCTCCCGGTAGCCTACTCCCATGTCGATCAGCGCATAAGAGAAGCCGCGCATGAAATTGGTGACGGTATCGACCGAAGAGAAGGGGATTATGTGGTAGGATCCTTCGACGTCGCGCAGTGAGACCGAACGGATCGTGAGACGCTCGACTGAACCGGAAATCCCGCCGACGGCAACGACGTCCCCCACATCGATAGCGCCTTCGAGCTGGATGAAGATGCCGGTGATGATGTCCTGAACCAGCTTTTGCGCACCGAAACCGATGGCAAGGCCGATCACACCCGCCGAGGCGAGCAGGGGCGCGATATTGATGCCCACTTCCGAGAGCACGAACATCAGCGTTATGACGATGATGGCAATGGTCAGAGCATTGCGCATCAGCGCGAAAAGCGTCCGCTTGCGGGCCGTTGCCTGCGGCGCGAGTTCAGGATTGACCTGGCTGTCCACCCAGGCGTTGAGCGCAATCCAGGCGATGATGGCGAGCACAAGGATCATCAGGATGGTGATTGTAGACCCTGCTACCCGCGCCCCGAACTCGCTTTCGACGAATTCGACGAAGTTGAAAAAGCCCAACCCGTGCAGGCAGACGATGACCACGACCGCAATGACGATGAAGCGCACGACCTTGAGCACCACCGGCACGATGCCATTGAGCTGCCGTTGCAGTTCGGGCGAGCGGCGGCGGATTGGTTCGGGGAGGGTGATGCCGTTGGCAGTGACGCGCTTGATGATGTTGAGGATGATAAAACCCACCAGCACCGCAATGCCGATCTGGGCGTTGGACCACAGATAGGCCTGGAACTGGGAGCTCGAGCGGGTGAGCGCCACTATCGCGAGGACGGCGATATAGAGCAATGCGAGGACGTGCCAATACTGGATGGGCAAGCTCAGACCCCGACGCGCCTCGTTGTTGGAAACAAAGGTCATGAGCTTTCGGCGCACGGGTTCGCGCGCCACAAGGACACCGATGGCGGCGGTCAGGAGCGTTATGAGAACCATGACGACCGATATCGCCCGCCCCGCCGCAAACGAAATGGTGGCAGTGACCAAGGGCAGCAGCAGCATCTGGCCGAAAACGAAAAGGCTGACCAAAAGCCGTGACCACCCCATGATGGAGCGGGCGCTTGCATCGCTGACGTGAACCAGCCGCTGCTCGGCTTCGTTGGGCGAAAGTACGGTGCGCAGAACCGCCAGCACGATTTCGATCATCAGGAAAGCGTTGAGATAGAGCGAGTGCTCCAGGCTGATCTGGCCCGGAATGCCCAGGATGCTCACCGCCACCGTGTAGCCCAGCGCATAAGGTATGAGGGCCGCAACGATATCGAGTACCAGTTCCAGAACCAGCGCCACAGGCTTGGCGACCCACCCTCCGCGCCGGAACAGGTGCCGGAGACGGGCCCGCGGGCCGGCGCCCAGCCTGCGGAGCAGGATCAACCCTCCATAGGTGATGATTACCAGGATTGCGATATGACCCAATATGGCGCCCAATCCCTCGAGTTCGCCGATATTGAGGCCGGCAAAGATGCTCGGCACATTGGCCAATTGCCGCCAGAGCTGGCTGAGCGTCCGGGCGACGCTTTCCACTGTTTCCCGCGTGAAATCAGCGATCTGGCTACCGAACGAGCGCAATTCTTCGGCCGGACTCTGCTCTTCCGTCGCTGCTGCGGCTTCGGTGTCTTGAGTGGTAAGATTGGCCTCGAGTTCGGCAATGAGCGCGTCCCGGGCCGCATCATCACGCAGAACTTCGATCAATTGCGCGAGGGCCTGTTGTGGACCGGACGCGCTCTCTTCGGTTGCGGCCGCATCGGCACCCTGAGCTTGCGCCAGCGCCGGTGCTGCCAAGCAAAGCCATAGGGAAAGAAGGATGAGGGCAAAAAGGGGCAGCGGGCGTAGGAAAATCGGCAAGGTCATTGGCCTGTCGGATCCAAGAAGAATGAAATCGGGCAATGGGCGGGAGGCTACAAGCCTTTGATGCAATGATGAACCCCCCACGGCGAATGGAGTGGATGCCTCTTGACGACGGGCTACGGAAAGCACCAAAGTGCCATAATAACGCAGTCTATTCCATAATTAGGGAATTTACCGTGATCGGTAATTCTTTCGCGCCCGCAGATCGACCGCTACTGCTCGCGGACATCCGTCCCATCGGCTTCGGTCTGGGTTTGCCCGAGCAATGTGATGTTCTCATCGCACCCGGAGGCACCGTCGCTGCTGTGGGTCCTGGACTGGTTGCAGACGGCGCCGAGCGGATAGAGGGCAAGGGCGCTTTCCTCTCCCCCGGCTGGACCGATCTGCACGCCCATATCTGGTATGGCGGTACCGACATCTCGATCCGTCCCGATGAGGCCGGCGCGGTGCGCGGGGTTACGACCATCGTCGATGCGGGCTCGGCCGGCGAGGCCAATTTTCATGGGTTTCGCGAATATGTCGCCGAACCGGCGCGCGAGAATATTTACGCCTTTCTGAACCTCGGCTCGATCGGGCTGGTTGCATGTAACCGGGTCTCCGAACTCATGGACATGCGCTCGATCGATATCGACAGGATCAAGGCAACGGTTGAAGCCAATCGCGACGTGATCCGGGGTCTCAAAGTCCGCGCCAGCGCGGTGATCACCGGCGGCTGGGACATGGCGCCAGTCAAGCTCGCAAAGAAGCTCGGGCGCATCCTCGACCTGCCGCTCATGGTGCATGTGGGCGAGCCACCCCCGCTCTATGACGACGTGCTGGCGGTGCTGACCGGGGGCGACATCGTCACCCATTGCTTCAACGGCAAGGTCGGCGGCTCGATCCTCGAGGACGAGGACCTCTACCGCCTCGCCGAGGACGCCGCCGCGCGCGGCGTGGTGCTCGATGTCGGCCATGGTGGGGCCTCGTTCTCCTTCGACGTGGCCAAGGCCGCGCTGGCGCGGGGGCTCAAGCCCAAAACCATCTCCACCGACCTGCACAACCGGTCCATGGACCAGTCGGTCTGGGACATGGCGACGACGCTCTCGAAACTCCTCTCGCTCGGCATGGATTTCGAAGACGTGGTGCACGCCGCAACCATTGCGCCGCGACAGGTGATCGGGCTCGACACCGAAGACCTGCTCGCGATCGGCAAGCCCGCCGAATTCACCCTGTTCGAGATCGAGGACAGCGCAGTAACGGTTCGGGACGCCCATGGCGCCACCTCACTGCTCGAAAAGACTTTCGAGCCGCGTTACGCCATTCTGGGTGCCCACGCCATCCACGCGCATCGCTATCAGCCGACCGAGGGCGATTTGCCCCGCGCCTGCGCCCATTGTGGCTGGCCGCTGCCATGACGCCCTATCAACGCCTCGCCGAACTGGGGCTGGAACTGCCGCCTGTCCCCGAACCGGTCGCCAATTTCACCAATTGGGTGCGCGAAGGCGATCTGGTCTTCATTTCCGGCCAGGGGCCGGTCGAACCGGACGGCACCCGCCATACGGGAAAGCTGGGTGCCGGGGTGGATAGCGAGGCCGCGTACGCCCATGCCCGGCTGACTGGGCTCAACCTCATCGCCGTCATGCACGAGGCGCTGGGCGATCTTTCGCGGGTCAAGCGGGTCGTGAAGCTCCTGGGCATGGTCAACGCGACTCCCGATTTCATCGAGCACCCGAAAGTCGTCAATGGCTGCTCGGACCTGATGGTCGCGGTGTTCGGCAAAAAGGGCATCCATGCCCGCTCGGCCGTGGGCTTTTCCTCGCTGCCTTTTGGGATCACCGTCGAGATCGAAGCCGTGATCGCTGTGGAGGATTGATATGGATATCCACGAACGCTTCGGCCTGCGCCACGTCATCAACTGCTCGGGCACCATGACCGGGCTCGGCGCCTCCATCGTCGTGCCCCAAGCGCGCGAGGCGATCGCCGCGGTGCTCGGCCAATGGACCGAAATCGCCGATCTCCAGCGCGCTGCCAGCCGCACCATCGCAAGGCTGACGGGAGCGGAAGCGGGTTGCGTTACCGCCTCCTGCTCGGCGGCGATTACGCTTACGATCGCGGGGCTGATGACCGGCCGCGACATGGGATTGATCGAGCGCCTCCCCGATACGGCAGGGCTGAAAAACCAAGTCGTCATCCAGACCGGACATCTGGTCGATTACGGCGCGCCGATCGACCAGGCGATCAGGCTTTCCGGTGCCAAGGTGGTCGCTTTCGGGCAGGCGACCGAAACCCGCCCGCACCAGCTCGCCGCCGCAATCACTGAAAATACCGCCGCAGCGCTGTACGTCGTTTCGCACCACTGCGTCGAATACGGCCAGCTTCCGTTGGAAATCTTCTGCGAGATCGCCCACGAAAAAGGCGTGCCGGTAATTGTCGATGCCGCCTCCGAATACGATCTCAAGGGCTTTCTCGCCAAGGGCGCCGATCTCGTCCTCTATTCGGGCCATAAGTTCCTCGGCGGGCCGACTTCGGGCATTATTGCCGGTAAAGCGGATCTGGTGGCCGCCGCGTACCTCCAGAACTATGGCATCGGCCGCGGCTTCAAGGTCGGTAAGGAGGGCATCGCCGGAGTGATCGCCGCGCTCGAGGCCTGGGAGACCCGTGACCATGCCGGTATCCGGGCCCGCGAGCGGGCTGCGCTCGATCTCTGGAAGGCAACGCTCGACGGCTGGCTAGGCATTACGGCGCGAATAACTCCCGATCCCACCGGCAATCCCCTCGACCGGCTGCGCATCGATTTCGATCCCAGGACGGCGAAAATCACCGCCTGGGATTTCGCCGCGGCGATGGGGGCGGGCGAACCGGTCATCATCGTCCGCGACCATGAAGCCGAGCACAATTATCTGTTCCTCGACCCCTGCAATCTGCATGCGGGCGAGGAAAAGGTGGTTGCGGGTCGGCTGACGGCGGTGCTCGATGCGGCGCTGGCTGCCGATGGGCGCATGGTCACCCCATTCGCCGATACGGTTCGCGCTCGTGCCGAAATATTCGGCCGGTGGCCGCAATGAGCCTCGCCGCGCCCCGCCGCCGCGTGCCGGCGCTCGAACGGGCGAGTCAAATCCTCGATCACCTGGTCGCGATTGGAAAGCCGGCCACGGCCTATGAGATCGGCCAGGCGATCGGCGCGCCGCTCTCGACAGTCTACGGCACCATCGACGATCTCTTGGCTCAGGGCTTAGTGGACCGCGCAGCGGATGGCAGCGTCTGGCTGGGCCCCAAACTCTACCACTACGGCCTCGCCTATGCCCGCCGGCTCGATCTGCTCTCCGTCGCCACCGAGGAAATGAACGCCCTCTCGCGCGCCTCGGGCGAGACCGTGCAGGTCTGCGGCCGCGACGGCGATGCCATGGTCGTCCTCGCCATGGCCGAAGGCCCCGACCATTTCGGCGTCGCCTCGCGCGTCGGCACTCGTACCCCGCTCAACTGGTCGGCCTCGGGGCGCCTGCTGGTGGGACACCTCCCCGAGCCCGAACGCCGAAAGGTCTTAGAGCGCGCCGCCCGCCCCTCGCCCACCGGCAAGGCGGAAACCGACATAAACGACCTCGTCACATCGGCCCGTACGGGGCTTGAGAACCGTCTTTCGATCCAGGCGGGAGAGTCGGACTATTCGGTCGCCTGCATCGCTTCTCCCATTTGCGATGCCGAAGGCGCCTGCCGCGCGACGATCTCGATCGTTGTGCCGGACCATAAGGTCGACCAGCCCGATCCCGATCTCAAGGCACTCGTGCGCGAAAGCGCCCGCCGCATTGAGGGGCGGTTGGGGTGGCAGGCTAATCGAGCTTCAACCGCCTGATCAGCCCCTGCGCATCGAACGGCGCGCGGACCTTGGCGTCATTGTCGAAATAGACGAAAACGTCCCGGCTCTCGGCCTCCGGTCCGCGTCCTGCGATACGCTTTGCGTCCCGAGGTTCGCTCCCCTTCGCCCAGGCAGCAACGCGTCTTGCCCATATATCAAGCGCTTCGTCCTCATAGCCGCTCGTATAAAGCTCCTCAGATCCGTGCAGGCGGCAATAGACGAAGTCGGCGGTCATATCCATGACCAGCGGCCAGTCGACGGTGTCTGCCACCACAAGCGCCGCATTGTGCGCCCTGAGCAGATCGACGAAGTCCGGCGTGCAGAAGGTTTCGCTGCGGATTTCGAAGGCGTGGCGAAGGGGAATGTCGATTTCGGCTTCGGCATAGGCGCGGCCTTCGAGCCGCTGGTCGTGCTTGCGAGCCAGCTTTGCCGCCTCCTTGGTCGTGCGCGGCAGCAGGTCCAGAAACCGTAAAAAGCGGTCAGCATCGAACTTCATGCGGGCCGGAAATTGCCAAAGGATCGGCCCAAGCTTGGGGCCGAGGGCCAAGACCCCCGAGGCAAGGAAATTGGCGAGCGGGGTTTCCACCTCCTTGAGCCGCAGCATGTGGGTAATGTAGCGCGAGCCCTTGATCGCGAAGATGAAATCGTCCGGCGTTTCCTCGCGCCAGCGGGCGAAGGCTTCGGGGCGCTGCAGGCCGTAGAATGTGCCGTTGATCTCGATCGAGGAAAAGGTTTCCGCCGCATAGGAAAGCTCGCGCTTGTGCGGCAGGCCTTCGGGGTAGAACTTTCCCCGCCAACCCTTGTAGGTCCAGCCCGAAATGCCGATACGGATATTTCCCTGTGCCATTGGGTGACAACGGGCGGCAAATCCGGGCTGTTCCCGACCGGCCGCCGTGCTAGTCTGAACTTCGATTAAAAGGAGTGCGACGATGGCGGGCGGAAAAATCCATATCGGTGTGGGCGGCTGGACGTTCGAACCCTGGCGCGGCACCTATTATCCGGAGAAATTGGCGCAAAAGCGCGAGCTCGAATATATGGGCACGACCATGACCGGGGTGGAGGTCAACGGCACTTTCTATGGCAGCCAGAAGCCCGAGAGCTTCCGCAAATGGCACGATGAAGTACCCGAGGACTTCGTGTTCACGCTCAAAGGGACGCGCTATGCAACCAACAAGCGCGTGCTCGGCGAAGCGGGCGAATCGGTCAATCGTTTCACCTCGAGCGGCATCACCGAGCTCAAGGACAAGCTCGGGCCGATCAATTGGCAGCTCGCCTCGACCAAAAAATTCGATCCCGATGATTTCGCTGCGTTTTTGAAGCTGCTGCCCGCAACCCAGGACGGCCGCAAGCTGCGCCATGCCGTGGAGGCGCGGCACGAAAGCTTTGCCAATGGCGATGCGGTGGCGCTGGCGCGCGAAAACGGCGTGGCGCTGATCACCGGGGCCGATGCCGAGTATCAGGTGATCGCCGACCCCACCGCCGATTTCGTTTATCTGCGCCTGCAGGGGACCAGCGAGGAGCACGAAAGGGGCTATTCGGAAAAGGATCTCGACCGCTGGGCCGAGCGGATCGTCACTTACGCCCAGGGCGGGGTGCCCGACGATCTGCCCAGCCGTGGGCCTAGCCCCAAGCAAACCCCGCGCGAAGTGTTCGCCTTCGTGATCTCGGGCTTCAAGGAGCGCAATCCCAAGGCCGCGATGGCGCTGATCGAGCGAGTGAAAAAACTCGGCGGCTAGGCGACCTTGGTCATCGCCTGGTTCTGGGCATAGGTTCGGCCGAAGCGATTGGCGAGGAAGGCATCGAGCGCGATTTCTTCCTGCGCCACGAACCCCTTTTGCGGCAATTGCCCGGCGGCCAGCATGTCGAGCACGGCGGAGATACCCGAGGCAGTGGTGATCTGGATGGCCGAGCGCTCACGTGTTCCCACATAGCCTGAAAGAATGGTGCGCGCGAAGCGTTCATGGGCGGGCTTGCCGGCGCGCGTGCCGGTCACTTCGACCAGGATCACCACCATGTCCTGCTTGGTGGTGGAGAGTGCATGGCGGAAGATGTCCAGCGCCAGATCGCGGCGATCCTTTAAATTCAGATCGTTGAGCAGCAGCTTCATGATCCGCGCATGGCCGGGATAGCGGATGGTGCGGTAGTTGAGGTTTTTGACTTTTCCCTTGAGCACTTGCGGCGTCGAACCCAGCCCGCCCGAGGTGTTGAACGCCTCATAGCGCACCCCATCGAGTTCGAACTCCTCGATGTCCTCCAGCGGAGCGATTTCCGTAAGCTCTCCATCGACGATGGCTTCACAGGGCTCGCAATATTCGTTGATCACCCCTTCGGGCGACCAGGTCAGCGCGTAATTGAGGACGTTGGTGGGAAATTGCGGCAAGGCGCCGACCTTCATCTTGACGTCTTCGAGCGTATCGAAGCGTTTGGCGAGACTCATCGCGGCGATGGCGATGAACCCCGGAGCGAGCCCGCACTGCGGGATGAAGGCGGTATCGGCCTTTGATGCTATTTCCTTGACGCGCCTCGTGGATTTTACATCCTCGGTTAGATCGAGATAGTGAACGCCAGCGGCGGCCGCGGCTTCCGCGATGCGGGTGGTGAGCGAATAGGGCGCTGCCGAGAGCACCGCGAATTTGCCTTTGAGGATGGCTTCCAGGGCGCCGGGTTCGCCCACTTCGCAGCGCGCGGTCTTGACCTCGGGACCGGTATCGAGCGCGGCCAGCGCGTCGGCGGACCGGTCGACCACGGTAACGGCGTAATCGCCGCTCTGGCTGAGCATGTCCGCTATGCTGGCGCCGATCCGGCCCGCCCCTACGACGACGATCTCCTTCATACCATCCTCCTTTGAAGCGGGGATAAATCCCGCGATCCTCCAAAACAGCATGCCATGCTGTTCCGTTGATTTGCAGTCGGCACTGAGGCATAATCGCGAGACGAAAGGCGCAAACCAACGAAAATTTACACCACAATGACGAAAGTTAACGCCGATCGCATGCTTTTGGCGCTGCTGCGCGAAAACGCCCGCATGCCGGTAGCCGAACTGGCCCGCCGGCTGGGGGTTTCCCGCTCCACTGCGCAAAGCCGGCTCGAAAAACTCGAACGCAACGGAACCATTGCAGGTTACGCGCTCAAACTGTCGGGCGGATATCTTTCGAGCCAGATCAGCGCGCATCTGATGGCGACGGTCTCGCCCAAAAAGGTGGGGCAGGTGGTCAAGGCGCTCGAATCCATGGTGGAAGTGCGCACCGTGCATTCGGTTTCGGGGAGCTTCGACATGATCGTGGTGGTCGAAGCGCCGTCTGTTGCCGAACTTGACGCGGTGATCGACAGGATCGGTGCGCTCGAAGGGGTCGAGCGCACCATGAGTTCGATCATTCTTTCAACACGCGTCGATCGCTAGTTTCCGTTGAATTCGGCCACAGTGTCGGCGGCGACCTGCTGCAGGAAGGCAGCGGTTTCAGGGTCCAGCCGGTCGTAATAATCGTATTCAAGGCCGACCGGCGATACCCCGTACAGCGTCGCAAGGGCAGTTGCCGCGGCAAGGTAGGAGCCGGCCAGATTGGGATGGCTGTGGTCAAACTCCACATGCAGTTCGAGATCGGGTTGCTCCTTATAGGCCTTGGCGAAGGCCAGGCCCACGGGGATGACCGTGGCGCCGATCTCGGCGGCGACTTCGGTATAAAGGCTTTCCAGATTGTGGGTCATTTCCGGGGAGTGGTTCTCGTGACCTTCGCCATAGGCGTGGGTCATGTAGAGAACCGTTTCGGCGCCATGTTCGGTGATCAGCTCATTGGCGGCCAGAACCGCATCGCGGAAGCGGGCGCGGCGATTGTCGGAATTTGCGGCGGCGCTATGGCCGGCCAGGATCACCGCGTCGAACGGCTCGTCATAGCCGATGGCGCCGGGGGTCAGGTAATGCTCGTAAGGGTGATGGTCGAGCGAGCCGCCCGAAATGGTGATCGAGCGGAAGGGAAGCAGGTCGTCATCGCTGCGGCCTTCCGCTTCCGCCAGCATGCGGTTGAGATGATTGTGGATGCTATCGTTGTAGTAGAAATAGCTGTTGCCCACGAACAGGATCTGCCGCAGCGTTTCGGGTGTCCCCTCCTGAGCGAGGGCAGAAGACGAGGCGAGCAGGAGCATGGCTCCGGCAAGCGAGCAGGCATGTCTAATCATTGATTTTCCTCCAAATTCCTCCTCCCCGGGCGCAAAGCGCGAGGGGTGGAGTTTGCTAGCGCGCACCGTTCGAGCCTGACAAGCCCGCAAGACGCACTTCGAGGCAATTGAATGCATTGGAAGGCCGGCGATGGGTGGGATTGGTGACATTTGCCGCCAATCCTGTTTCCCATCCTACCCAATCAGAGAGAGGCAGGGATTACTTTCTGATTTCATAGAGCCGGAATCGTCCGCCATCTTCGGGAGCGAAGGCCATGACGAAGTGGTTTTCGCCGATTTTCTGAATTTCGGCGACCGCATCGAATTCGCGCTGTTCAGGCGTGATTTCCCCGGCCATCATCGTTGAATAAAGGCGCGGGGCTTCATAGCCGTAGTAAAGCGCTCCGACGAAAAACACCGTCATATCATCAGCTTGCGCCAACATGCCCCGATGGCGCTGGCTGCCGGACGCCTTGTCGAAGATGAGCGCCTGCCCTTCGGGATAGATGCGGGCGGGAAAATAGGGATAGACGAAAGCGCCCAGTTCGGTGGCTTGCAGCGAGCGCATGCGCCAATCGCCTTCGAGTTCGGCGATGTGGAAGGCGATGGGCTCGGCATCGATCAGGGTCTGAAATTGTGGAAGGGCACCCAGGATTTCGGGATCCTCGGAGGTTCCGGCCAATTGGTCGAGACGAGCCGCCAGCCCTTCGCGCCAGCCTTGGGCGAGGGTTTGGTCCTCAGGATGGAGCTGGGCGAAGAGGGACTTGGCGTACCCCCCCAAATCCTGGGCGAAACCGGGGGGAACGAGGGCGAGCGAGATGGCGATCAGGGCTGTTATGACGGCACGCATGGTGGCTCCATAGTGTCCATATACGGGTCGAGATCAGCCAATGTGTATCCGATCGACGGCTCTATTCAGGCATTGCCGACACGGTCGTGCATTTTCCGCCCCGTCTGGGCATCGAAACAATGCAACGCGGTATGCGGAACGTGGATTTTGAGCGCATCACCGGTCTCGCCGCGATGGATGCCGGCGCTACGCAGCACCAGTTCCTTGTCGAGCCCCTGGGCGTGAACATAGAGCAGGCTTTCCGATCCCACCAGCTCGATGGCATCGAGGGTGGCGTCGATCGATAGGTGGGGCTCGGCGGGGGCCGTAAGGGAAATATCCTCGGGGCGGATGCCGATCGTGCCGCAGCCGGGGGCGACGCGGTCGGGAAGCGTGCCGGCCAGGGCGCGCAGCGCGTCGGTGGGAACCAGGTTCATGCCGGGCGAACCCATGAACGCGGCAACGAAGACCGAAGCAGGGTCGGAATAGACCTCGAGCGGCTTGCCGATCTGCTCGATCACCCCGCCATTCATCACCACCAGCTTGTCGGCCAGGGTCATGGCTTCGAGCTGATCGTGGGTGACATAGACCGACGTGGTGCCCAGCGTGCGCTGCAGACGGCGGATTTCAACCCGCATCTGGCCGCGCAGTTTGGCATCGAGATTGGAGAGTGGCTCGTCGAACAGGAACGCCTTGGGCTGGCGCACGATGGCGCGGCCCATGGCGACGCGCTGACGCTGGCCGCCGGAAAGCTGGCGCGGCTTGCGCTCGAGGAACTGTTCGATTTCCAGGATCCGGGCGGCCTCGGCGACGCGGCGATCGATCTCCTCCTTGGGCGTCTTGCGGTTCTTGAGGCCGTATTCGAGATTCTGACGCACGCTCATATGAGGGTAGAGCGCATAGTTCTGGAACACCATGGCGATGTCGCGCTCGGCCGGCTCGAGTTTGTTGACCACGGTTTCCCCGATGCGCACATCGCCCGAGGTGATCGATTCCAGCCCCGCGATCATGCGCAGCAGCGTGGATTTCCCACAGCCCGAAGGACCGACGAGGACGACGAGCTCGCCGTCGTCGATGGACAGATCAATGCCTTTGATGGCCTCGACATTGCCCTGATAGATCTTGCGGACATTGGAGATTTCGATGGCGGACATTGGTTATTTCTCCGTTTCGACAAGGCCTTTGACGAACAGGCGCTGCATGAGAATGACGATGAGGACAGGGGGCAGCATGGCGAGCACCACGGCCGTCAAGATGAGGTTCCATTGCGGATCGACCTCCTGGGCACCGGCCATCTGGCGCACGCCCATCATGAGGGTGAAGTGCTCCTCGCGCGTGGTGACCAGAAGCGGCCAGAGATACTGCACCCAGCCATAAATGAAGAGGATGATGCACAGCGCCGCGATATTGGTGCGCGAGAGCGGCAAAAGGATATCGCGGAAGAACTTGATCGGGCCGGCGCCATCGACGCGGGCAGCCTCCGTCATCTCGTCCGGGATGGTCATGAAGAACTGCCGGAAGAGGAAGGTGGCGGTGGCCGAGGCGATCAGCGGGACGGTGAGGCCGGCATAGGTGTTGAGCATGCCCAGATTGGCCACGACCTCATAAGTGGGGATGATGCGCACCTCCACCGGCAGCATCAGGGTGATGAAGATCAGCCAAAAGGCCAGGAGCCGGAACGGGAATTTGAAATAGACGATGGCGTAGGCGGAGATGATCGAGATGGCGATCTTGCCCACCATGATGATGAGCGCCATCACCGTGGAATTCCACACCATCAGCCAGAAGGGCGGACTGCCCGGCGGATCGAAGGTCCAGACCGCAATGAGGTTGGCGATGAGTTCGCCACCCGGCAGAAGCGGGGCGCCGCTGTTGAGCGTCACATCGGTATGGGTCATGGCGATGACCGCCACATAGACGGGGAAGGCGACAATGATGACGCCCACGACCAGGACCAGATGGGTCAGAACGGTGAGAAGGGGACGGTTTTCGACCATGGCGGCGCCTCTAATACTGCACCCGCCGTTCCACATAGCGGAACTGCACGAAGGTAAGGAGGATGACGAACAGCATCAGGACCACCGACTGGGCCGATGACGAGCCGATATTGAGGCCGATGAACCCGTCCGAATAAACCTTGTAGACAAGGATGTTGGTGGCCTGGTTGGGGCCGCCCTCGGTGGTTGCGGCGATGATGCCGAAGGTGTCGAACATCACGTAATTGACGTTGATGATGAACAAAAAGAATGTGGTGGGCGAAAGCAGCGGGAAGACGATGGTCCAGAACCGCTTGAAGGGGCCCGCGCCATCGATGGCCGCCGCTTCGGTGAGCGAGTGCGGGATCGACTGCATGCCGGCGAGAAAGAACAGGAAATTGTAGGAGATCTGCTTCCAGCTCGCCGCGATGATGATGAGGATCATCGCGTGGTCGCCATTGAGGTTGGCGTTCCAGACGACGCCGAAATAGCGCAGCATATAGGGCAGGATGCCGGTGGAGCTATTAAACAGGAACCACCACAGAATGCCAGCGACCACGGGGGCGACGGCATAGGGCCAGACCAGCAGCGTGGTATAGGCTTGGGACGAGCGGATCAGCCGGGAGACGGCGGCCGCGAGCAGCAGCGCCAATCCCATGGAAATGGCGGTGACCGCGACGGCAAAGATCACGGTGCGGCCGACCGAATTGAGATAGAGCGGATCCTGGAACAGGCGAATGTAGTGGGTGAGGCCCACGAACTGGGTCGAGAGCCCGAAGGGGTCGGTGCGCTCGAAGGAGGATTTGACCGCCTGGGATGCCGGCCAGATGAAGAACACCAGGGTGATGATCAATTGGGGCGCCACGAACAGATAGGGCAGCGCCTTTTGGGGAAAGATTGTGCGTTTGGTTTCCATCGTCCGCCCGTCGCAAAATGTCGAAGGGCCGGCGCGCTGGGGCCGGCCCTTCCTTTTTGTTCTGACGCCGCTTAGCTGTTGGCGGCTTCGAACTCGCGCAGGATCTGGTTGCCGCGTTCGACAGCCGAATCCAGGGCTTCCTGGGCAGTCTTGGTGCCGTTCAGAACAGCCTGGAGTTCTTCATCGAGAACGGTGCGGATCTGGGGCATATTGCCGAAGCGCACGCCCTTGGAGTTCTCGGTGGGCTCGTTGAGGTTGATCTGGTTGATGGCGGTATCGGCGCCGGGGTTCTCGTCGTAGTAGCCCTGCTCCTGGCTCAGCTCGTAAGCGGCAGTGGTGACCGGGAGGTAGCCGGTGGCCTGGTGCCAGGCGGCCTGGACTTCAGGCGAGGAGAGGTAGGTCAGGAACTCGGCAACGCCTTCGTATTCAGCGTCTTCGTGGCCCGAAAGGGTCCAGAGCGTCGCGCCGCCGATGATCGAGTTCTGCGGAGCGCCTTCGACATCGGCAAAGACCGGCAACATGCCGAAGCCCACTTCAAAGCCATCGGCATTGGCCAGAACGCCGGCGCGCGAGGCCGAGGAGTTCATGTACATGGCACATTCGCCCGAATAGAATTTGGGGGCGTTGTCGGCACCGCCGGCAGTGCCGCCATACGAGTAGATGCCGGCTTCCTGCCACTCGGCCAGCTTTTCCCAGAGGCGAACGGCCAGTTCGTGGTTGAAGGTCAATTCGCTATCAAGACCGCCGAAGCCGTTTTCCAGCGTGCCATAGGGCACGTTGTGCAGGGCCGAGAGGTTTTCGGTGCCGAGCCAGGTGGCGGTATAGGCCATCACGAAGCCGCATTCGGCAGCGCCGGCATCAAGGATCTGTTGCGAAAAGGATTCGATTTCTTCCCAGGTGGTGGGAGCAACTTCAGGATCGAGACCGGCGGCTTCGAACGCGTCCTTGTTGTAGTAAAGGATCGGGGTCGAGGAGTTGAACGGCATCGAAAGCATATTGCCCTCGGTGTCGGTATAATAGCCGGTGACGACCGGCAGGTAGGCGGACGGGTCGAAGTTCGAGCCGTGGTCAGCCATGAGCTGATAGACCGGGTAGACGGCGCCCTGGGCGGCCATCATGGTGCCGGTGCCCACTTCATAGACCTGAACGAGGTGGGGCTGTTCGCCGGCGCGGAAGGCAGCGATGGTGTTGACCAGCGATTCCTCGTATTCGCCGCGATAGGAGGGGACCACGACATATTCGTCCTGGCTGGCATTGAAGTCCTCGGTGATGGCGACCAGACGCTCGCCGAGCTCGCCGCCCATCGAATGCCACCAGGAGATTTCGGTCTGGGCGAAGGCCGTGCCAGCGCCAGCGAAAAGTGCGAGACCAGCCGTGCCGCTGGCCAGGAGTGTCTTGAGCATGTTGCTGTCCAAACCCTGATTGAAGTTTTCGGCGGCGCGAAGCCCGCCCCTGCCGTTGCGGCACGAGACGTAGGGCTTGGTCTTGACTCCTGCGTGACAGAGAGATGACAGATTGATGACTGTGGAAAGCCCCGTCTTGTGGGCGATCAGGGGCGTTCGAAGCGGGCGAACACTTCCGTGTGCGACGAAAAGGCGAACTGATCCAAAGGCCTAACAGGGCCGATGACATAACCCGCTGCGACCAGTGCTGCCGCGTCACGGGCGAAACTTTGCGGATCGCAGCTCACATAAGCGATGGTTTTGATCTTCGATTTCGCCAGTTCGGCGATCTGGGCCTGGGCGCCGGCGCGGGGTGGATCGAGGACGACGGCGTCGAAACGGTTGAGCTCGAACGGGCCGAGCGGTTCGCGGAAGAGGTCGCGTTTTTCGGCCGCGATGGGCTTGAGCCCCTTGGCCTTGCGCTTTGCCGCATCGAGCGCGGCGACGGCGGGGCCGTCGGAATCTGCGGCAAGGACGGCGGCACGTTCGGCCAGGCGCAGGGCGAAGGGGCCGACACCGCAGAACAGGTCCGCCACCTGCCTTGCGCCGGCCACGGCCTTGACGACCAGTTCGGCAAGAGCGGCTTCCGCCGCTTCGGTGGCCTGAAGAAAGCTGCCGACCGGAAGCGGGACCTGGGCGCGGCCCATGGTGACCGTGGGCTGGCGGTGGATGATCAGCGGCTCGCCATTGAGCGAAAGCCGGGCCAGATCGAAACGGCGGGCCAGTTCGGTGAGCTTTGGATTGGCCTTCATCCCCTTGGCGCGGATCGCGACGTCGAGGCCCATATCCGAGGCGGTGAAGGCCACATCGCAGGGCCCGACGGCAGAGGCGAGATCGCGGGCGATGCGCGGGGCCTGGGCAAGGGCGGGGACGAGGATCGGGCAGCGGTCGAGATCGTGGATCTGGTGGCTGCGCAGCGCCATGAAGCCGGCTGCGGATCGGGTAGCATGGAATGTAGCGCGGCGGCGGCCGGCGCCATGGGCGATGATGGGATCGCTGACGTCGGCGGCAACACCGGTGCGCGAAAGGGCATCGACGACCAGCGAGCGCTTGAATTGGCTATAGGTTTCAGCGCTCAGGTGCTGGAGCTGGCAGCCGCCGCAGGCGGGAAAATGCGGGCACGGCGCGGTGCGGCGCTCCGGGCTAGCGGCGAGAATATCGAGGAGCGTGCCGCGATTGCCTTCGATGGTGACCGTGACGGTTTCCCCCGGCAGGGTAGCCGGCACGAAGATCGGCTTGCCTTCGACCAACGCCACACCTTCGCCGCGATGGCCGAGCCGGTCGATGACGAGGGTGTGGGGTGCGCTCATTTTGGGGCGGCGAGCCGGGCCGCGACCGCATCGATTTCTGGAATCGAGGGCTGGGCGCCATGGGCGAGGCAGGCCAGACCAGCAGCGACGCCGGCCCGCTCCATGGCGGGGGCGAGATCGAGGCCTTCTGCCAGCCCGGCGGCGAGATAACCCACGAAAGTATCGCCGGCCCCGACCGTATCGAGCGGGGTGATCTTGAGCGCGGGGGCGGAAACCGTCTGTCCATCGGCGGCGGCGAGGGCGCCGCGCGACCCGAGGGTCGCGACCACGGTGACACCGATCCTTTCGGCCAGCCAGGCGACCGCGGCAGCCTCATCGAGTTCGGGAGCGTCGAGCATGGCAAGAACGCCGGTCAGTTCGGTTTCGTTGACGACCAAAACGTCGATATGGTCGAGAAAGCCGAGATCGAAATCGGTGAAGGGCGCGAGGTTGAGGACGACTTTGGCGCCCTGTTCCCGCGCCAGCCTGGCGGCGGCGATCGAGGCCTCTATAGAGGTTTCGAGCTGGAGCAGCAGCCAGTCACCGGCCGCGATGCCGGCCTGTTCGAGCGCTGCGGCGGTCAGGCGCGAATTGGCGCCGGGGAGAATGGTGATCATGTTCTCCCCCTCCTTGTCGACGATGATGAGGGCGGTACCGGTATGGCGATCCATGCGGCGCACGCCGGACAGATCGACCCCGGATTCGCGCAACAGGGTGAGCGCCTGGGCGGCGAAATCGTCCGAGCCCACGCAGCCCACCATCCTGACCTCGGCGCCGGCACGGCTGGCCGCGAGCGCCTGATTGGCCCCCTTGCCGCCCGGGGAGAGTTCGAGCGCGGTGCCGAGCACGGTTTCGCCCGGCCGCATCAGGGTGGGGGCGTGGCCGATCAGGTCGATATTGATGGAGCCGAACACGACGATCACAGCGCTATTTGTCCTTTGCCGGATTTGAGTTGGCCCCTTGTGCCAAGGGAGCGCGGCCAACTCAATGGGAAAGTCAGATCGCGGCGGAAATGCGCAGGCCGATGCGGGTTTCGTCATAGGTGGGGGCAAGCCCCTCGACGCGGCGATAGCGGGCGAGCGCTTCGAGGCGCAGGCCGCCCGCCGGCATCCAGCGGGCGATGAGTTCGCCTCCGTGCTCGGTTTCGATCAGCAGATCGAGGGCGGGGCTATGGATATGCTTGGCAAATCCGGCCGCTTCGAGCGCCCATTGCGGGGCGGGGGTCAAGAGGATGGAGCCGCGGGCCTTGAGACGCCAATCGGCGAGACCGTCGGCGGGGTCCTCGGTGTCGGTGGCCGCTTCCAGCGTCGTGGCGAGGGTAAGGTATTGGTTGACCGCGAGTTCGGAGGCGAATTCGGCATAGGGGGTCACGAGCGGATCGATCGAAACGTCTTCGGGGATGAGGAGATCGATGCCGGCGCGCAGCGTTGCCGAGCTTTGGACGCCGTCCGTGAGGTCGAAGCCGGCGGCGAGGCGGGCGATCGAGAGGGGGAAGCGGGCGAAAGCTTCCTGTTCCTCCGGCGCGACGAGGACGGCGGTATATTGCGCCCGGGCGGCGAGGGCGGCGGTGGGGCTCAGGGGATGGGCCAGCTCCAGACCGGCGGTCAGCGTATCGGTGACCGCTTCGGTGCGGGCGGGGGGCAGGAGGCTGGCTTCAAAGCGCGTGTCGCCGGGGCGCTGGGCGGCATAGGCGACATCGGCGCCCACGATCGCATCGCCCAGCGCGGATTCGGCGCGCAGGCGGGCGAGGGCGGCGAGGTTGGGCTGGACGATGCCGAGCGGGCCGGCCAGGGTGGCAAGGCTCCGGCTCTCTTCGCCATAGGAGATAAGCAGGCGGCCGCGCAGGGCGGTGTCGGCGCCGAGGCGGGTTTCGGCTTCCAGGGTGGCCGACGCCGACCAGTCGTTTTCGCGCCAGAGTTCGGCGTAGCGCGTGTCTTCGAAAAGGATGGTGCCGCGCAGAGCGAAATCGCCCTCGGCGGCGACTAGCCCGAGGCTGTGGGTGTAGGTGATGTAGAAATCCGCGCCGCCATCCGCGGTTCGCTCGACATTGGAGGTCCAGCCGGCCTCCGCGCTCGAGGCGAGGGAAGGGGTCGGTTGCGCGGTGGCCGGTGCGCTGAGGCCGAGGCCGATTGCGAGGACTGCTGCCCTTAGGATGTTCACCTACCGTCCCCCACAAGCAATGTTCACGCGCCCGGTGCTTTGATCGGGCTCGATGATGGGGGCGGCATGGTGAAGGTTTTCGCGCCGGCCGGACCCGTACTCCTACGTAACGGGTGGTGTTGCATGGATCAGAGCATCGATATCGGGATGGCGCTGCGCAGCTTTCGGATCAAGACGCGCATCAATCAGGACGCGATCGCCAGGACGCTCGGGGTGAGCCAGAGCCAGGTCTCGCGCTGGGAGAGCGGGCGGGACCGCCCGCGTGCCGCCAATCTCGATGCCATAAAGGCGTTGATCTGGGGACGTGCCGATCCGGTGCTGGCGGGGCTGATCCATTATGTGCGTGGGGCGCAGGCGCCACTGGTGCTGTTCGACGCCGGGCTCGAGATCGTCGTCGCGAGCCCGTTCTTGCGCGAAAGGGGCGGGCCGCTGAGGCTCTTCGGCTGGTTGTTCGATGCCGAGATCAATCCCGCGCTCGACGGGATGGCCAGGCGTTTCTTGACTTTGGCCAAGACCGAGCCGGTGATCGCGCTCGAAATCCCGTTTTCGCATGAAGCGCGGCCCTGGGCCTGCCATGGGCGGCTGACCGTCAACCGGATCGAGCCGGACCTCTATGCCATCGGAGAGATGAGCTTTATCCGCGATGACCGACAGAGGGTGACGCGGATCGGACTTAGAGCGGCGGCCCGGCCCGGCGCGGGGCCGGGCCGGGTCTAGGCGGGGCTTACCAGCCGAAGCGGGAGAACGAACAGTACGAGTAGTTCGAGCCCCACTGGTTGCCGACCATGTTGCCGTTGCCGACGACGTTGCCCGAGCCGGGAACGACGGTGGCGTCGCGGCCGGCGATGACGCCACCATGGGGAGCGGTGCTGTGGCCTGAGCCGGTGACATTGGTCGACGCGTTGGACGCGCGGGAAGAGCCGAGCAGGCCCGAAAGCAGGTTCGAGCCGTTGAGGATGCCACCATTGAGCACCGAGACGTGACCGGTCTTAACGCTCAGAAGATTGCCGAGGCCCAAAAGACCGCCATTGCCCGAACCGAGCAATTGGGCCTGAGCGGGAGCGGCTGTGATGGCGAGGGTGGTAGCGACAGTCAATGCAGCGAGAAGTTTCATGTTTGCCTCCTGTTGGGAAGGGATAACCCCTTCGACGCAAACGAGAAAATCGCCGACCTCCGCGTTCAGCAACACTTAACCATATTATTATGCGTTTCATGCGACTTATGCGCCGCTTGCCGCGTTTTTAACCAGCGCGATTAGCCAAACATGCCGTTCAGACCCGGTTCAGCGGCGGAGCGGCAAGGATAGCGAGAGACTTCGCCAGGATGAAAGGACCCTTCTCATGCGTGCCAGATCAAAAGTGCTTTCGATCGCAGCGTTCTCGGTTTTGCTGATGGGCGGTGCGGCGATGGCCGACGACATGACGATCACCGGCGACATTTCCTACCGCGAGCGCATCGCCCTGCCCGACAACGCGGTGGCGACCGTCTCACTGATCGACGTGTCCCTGGCCGATGCGCCGGCACCCACGCTTGCCGAGGATGTGATCGATCCGGCCGGGCAGGTGCCGATCGGCTTTATTCTCAATTTCGATTCCGCCGATATCGTTGCCGGGCACAGCTATGCGGTTTCGGCGCGCATCGAGGTGGATGGCGAATTGTGGTTCATCAACGACACGCGCATCGGCGTCGATCCGGAAAATCACGACGCCCCGGTTTCCGTGCCGCTGGTCAATGCCCGTGGGGTGAGCGACACGCCGGTGGCAGAGGACGCCACCGACGAGGCTGTTACCGATGAAGCGGCGCAACTGCCCGGCACCAGCTGGACGCTCGTGGCACTGGGGGGCGAGCCTATCCCGGACGATGTGGACGCCACGCTGATCTTTGGCGAGGATGATGGCTCGGTGGGCGGCAATGGCGGCTGCAACAGCTATGGTGGCTCGATCGCCTACCAGGAGGACGGCACGATCGAGATCACTGAAGTGTTTTCCACCATGATGGCCTGCCAAGACCCCAAGATGAGCACCGAACGCGGGCTGTTCGACGCGCTGGGCGCTGCGACGACCTATGCCATCGAGGGCGAAACGCTGACGCTGATCGACGAGGGCGGGACCGTGCTTACCGAATTTGCCGCCCAGGCTTCAGAATAAGCCATCTTCGCGTGTTGCAGGGTCCATTAAGGCATGGACCCGGTCCGCGCCGAGCCGGGCGAGCTTTAACAGCATGGCTTTGCGGCGCGCGCCGGGGAGCGGATCGTGCTGGGCATGGCGCAGGATATCGCCCCAATGGCCGTCGGCGACCATCAACCCCTCGCTCTCGGGAAAGATTTCCGCTTCGAGCTCGGGGGGCTTGCAGAAAAAGAACCGGTCGCAGAAATCCTTGTAGTTGGGCCATTTCGCATCGACCTTGTAGTCGATGAGGCTCGACTTGATCTCGACGATCCAGATCTCGCCCTTGCCGCCAAGGGCGATGACATCGGCGCGCCGTCCATTGGTGAGCGGCACTTCGGCAAAGCACGTCATATCATGCACCGAACGCAGGAAACGCATCACCCCGCGCTGCACGCGCAGCGCGGTGGGCGACTGGCGGCCATCGACGAGAACAGGTTGCAGGGCGGATTCGGCGTCACTCATGTTCTCATTTTATTCCCATCGACGCGCGGTGAACAGCCCCAAGCGGTGTTTCAGGATTGAAACGGGCATTGCAAAGCGCGCCGTAGCGCGGGTGCCCCTGCAGGGCGCATAGTCCGGGTTGTCGGGGAGAATGTTATGCCCCGTCTCTTTCAACCATCTTTAGCTTTGCGCGGCGCTTCGGCGCTGCCGGAGGTTTGCCATGCCCGGTTTTCTGCCACGGGCGCTGGCCGATTGGCTGGCGTTTCACACGCTTTATGCGGCGCTCAGGCGCCTTGATCCTCACCTTAAAGCCGATCTGGGGCTGAGCGATGCCGATCTGCGGCGGTTGAGCCGCAAGGCGATGCATCACAAAGCGCCGATTTCGATCTATCGGCTGGTCGAGGAGGATTTTGAGGAGGAAGCCGAGGCGGTTTCCGATCCCCGGCGCGAGGATACCTATGGGTGCGGGGAGGCGGTGAGGGCCTGAACGCCTGCGGCGAAAAAGGGGCCGTTCGATTCCGGGAATGGTCCCAGGCCAGGGGGATTGTGGGAGCCAAAGAGGGTCGATGCTTGCGCTGGAGGCTACCGAATTCCGGCGCTAAAGTGCCATTTCTCCTCGCACCAGTCCGCCATGACGTTCCAGGAAGGTGACGATCTCTTCGACACCTTTTCCGCGTTTGAGGTCGGTAAAGACGTGCGGTTGGCCTTCGCGCATGCGGCCGGCATCGGCGTCCATGACGGCGAGGTCGACTTCGACATAGGGGGCGAGATCGGCCTTGTTGATGACCAGTAAGTCCGAGCGCGTGATGCCCGGCCCGCCCTTGCGCGGGATTTCCTCGCCCTGGCAGACCGAGATGACATAGAGGGTGATGTCGGCAAGATCGGGCGAGAAGGTCGCCGCCAGATTGTCGCCGCCACTTTCAATGAAGACGATGTCGAGATCGGGGATGCGGGTATTGAGCTCGGCAATGGCGCGCAGATTGATCGAGGCGTCTTCGCGGATCGCCGTGTGCGGGCAGCCGCCGGTTTCCACCCCGACGATGCGATCTTCGGGCAGCGCCTGCAGGCGGGCCAGCATCAGCGCGTCTTCCTTGGTGTAGATGTCGTTGGTGACGACCCCCACTGAATAGTGCTCGCGCAACGCCTTGCAGAGCTTTTCGGTCAGGGTGGTCTTGCCCGAACCGACGGGGCCGCCGATGCCGACGCGCAGGGGGCCGTGTTGTGAACTCATGAGCGGAATATCCTTACGCCGAGGTCTTCATGTCTGAGGCTTGCAATATCGGTGCCATAGGAGAGCCCGGAAACGTGATCGAGCGTTGCGGCGCCCGCATCGGCGGCCAGAGCGAGGATGGCGGGCTCGAGCGCCGCCTGCACCGCAAGCCCGGCGCTCTGGCCCAGGGGGATGAGGCGGATGCCCACGGAAATCTGCTGGGTGATGGCGGCATTGGCAAAGCCGGTGATCGTCGCCTCAAGCGGAACCGCATGCAGTCCGGCCATGGCGCCGAAGGCGATGGGAAGGGCGAGCGGGCCGGCAAGGATTTCGGCAAGCCATAGTGGATGGTCCGCCGGCCAGGCGGCGGCGGCATCGAGAAAGGAGCGGGCTTGCTCGCGTGTTTCCTTGTCGCGCTCGGCCGATACCTGCAGCGCCAGGCACAATTGATTGGCAGCGGCGAGCGTTTGCGCCTCCCCAATGCCCACGGCGCGGGCAGCGATGGCGAGGAAATAGGCATCGGTGCGCAAGGCTCCGCTGTGAAGATTGCCGGCGATCCAGGCCGAAAGCTGCTCGGCCGATCTGACCCGGTTCTCGGCAATGGCGGTTTCGAGCCCTTGGCTATAGGCAAAACCGCCAATGGGAAAGGCCGGCGACAGCCAGGAAAAAAGGCGCACCAGCCCCCTCGGGTCAGCCATGATGGTGGTGATGCCCATGCCCGTGCTCATGGCCCGAATAGGCGCCACGCAAAGGCGAAAAGGGCGCGCTGATCTCGGTGACCGTGGCGCCCAGGCCTTCGAGCATCTCCCTGATCACATGGTCGCGCCCGATCAAGAGGCGCTGAGGAACACCGGATCTGCTTTCGATCTGGCAGGGCAGGTGCCGATTGCCGATGTGCCAGCACAGCTCGGCCAGGTGCGCGACCGAGCGGCCGGTGATGGCATAGAGCGCTTCGTTTGCCGCGACGATCTCGGCGAAGCGCCCATCTTCAAGCCGCAGCGCGTCGCCGGTTTCGAGCGCCACGGTCTGGGCAAGATCGACAAGGACGTCGAGCCCGTTGTCGAGCGTGATCAGCTTGCGCCGCAGGGCGCGCTGGTCATGGGCAAGGACGG